>JAFDIS010000146.1 GCA_019307945.1 Deltaproteobacteria bacterium
CTTATTGTATGTAAATAATTACCACCTGTTGGCAACAATTTACACACAAAAAGTGGCAAGAAATCACATACCGACAATTTTCTTTTGTCCATCACCTCCTAGTGTTGCTTAACTGGGTGGAATAGTTAGACATAAAAACTGTCTAACATTTAAAATACTGGCGCAAATATTGCTTGAAAAATATCTGATTAGTTTTGAATTTGTTTTGGTCTTAACTGCAATTCCTATTGGAGACATTTTTCAAAGATCCGGTTAGTATTCCCAAATAACGCTTGGAATTCAGGGGGGGGGGAGACATGAAAAGAACAAGTCTGCTGGCGGCCGTTATCATGCTATTTTTCCTGGTTAATGTAGGCAATACGTTTGCGTTCATATGGTACTATGGAGATGATCCCAACGTAGATTACGAAGTGGTTACCTCTCCTGTTTACGATATTCTGGTTCCTTACACAGTGAGTGTAGTGGAAAATCAATACGAAAGTGTCGGTGGATTCGGAGTCAGCATATTGAAAGACGGTCAGGCTCCCGATTACACAACTTGGAAAGTATCTCTTACAAATCAGGACGACCTTATTCGGGTTTACGCACCGTTTGAGACTGCAACCTCGTACCCTCTGCGCCTTATCGGTTTGGTCCAAGATCCAAACGATCCTTCGTCGACAGTATTGCCATGTGGTACGTATGAGCCAAAAATAGGCTATTACTACAATACTCTGAACGGATATGTTTCCGATGCCGACGGAAACGATATCGGCGATGACTTCAAGTGGATTTCCGCGCAGAATCATTTCAAAATCACTGTTGTCCCCATCCCGGGCGCCGGTTGGCTTCTGGGCTCCGCCCTGGTTGGTCTTGTGGGACTGAGCAAGAGATCCAAGAAATAGAACCGTCAGAAGAAACCATCTTTTGGGGACTGATGAGTCGTAGCCAGTAAGACTACTGCTGGATATAGTACTTTTTTCGCGGCCCATCATTTCAGGTCTCGAATGTTACTGCCGTCTTGACGGCCCTGTGACTCTCTTTGGACATGTTCGTCTCGATCATTTTCTTGAAATCATCCAGGACAAACGTGTGAGTAACCATATGGGCCAGGTTCACCTTTTTCTTGCTCACAAGATCTATCGCCACCTCGAACATGTGCCTTTTCTCACCCTCATAGGTCATGTGGCTGCATCCGTACACGCCTTTGATGGTCTGCATCTTGAGCCAGAGCGGCGTAAGGTCCAGCTTGACATTGTGCCCGATGCCCACCTGGCTGATGACCCCCTGGGCTTTCAGACACCTCATGGCGGTATTGAGCGTGGCGGAATTGGCCACCGCATCAAAGATACGGTCGAATCCCCCCATGAGCAGATCCGGGCCCATCATGGGCTTATATCTCACGGCCCCGGTTATTTCCACCGCATGGCCCAATATATCGCCGTCCGTTATGACCCTGTCCGCACCGACCTCTTTGCATAGATCGGCCGCGAAGGTCGACTTTTCAGCGACCGTGATCGTGCAGTCCATGTCCAGGGCACGGATGGCCTGGACGATCAGGCTGCCGATTACCCCCCCGCCGATCACCAGGACCTGGTCCCCGGTTTCCGGCATGTTATTGGCCACCGCTTGCAGGGCCACGGAAAGGGGCTCTACGAGCGCTCCCACCCGGGGAGGAGTGCCCGGAGGCAGCTTGAAGATCTGGCTCTTATGGGCTACCAGATAGGGGCTGAAACCACCGCCTGTCTGTGAGCAGATGCCGATAAACATGCCGGGGGCCAGGTTTCCTTCCGCGTAGTTTTCGCATGCCGCAAATATACCGGATGCGCAGGGCCCGCATACCGGCTCGATTCCCCTCGGGATACAGGAAAGGCCCGGAGCTACGGCGACCCGGTCTCCCACGGCCATCCCGTCCACATCAGCACCCATCTCGGCAATCTCGCCGCAGATCTCATGACCCATCACGGCGGGGAATGACGCAAAAGGGCTGGCCGTGGGGGAATCCTTCAACATGAGCAGGTTGAGATCGCTGGCACAAAACCCGGTCATGAGCGTCTTGATCCCGACCCATTCAGGTGAGGGCAATTCCGGTTCCGGAATGTCGACAAGCCTGACTGTGGCAAGGGGTCCGGAATAGAACAGGCGTCTTTGCACACGACCCAGGACCTGAAGAGCCAGCCATTGAGGGACCGATACGAAAAACACGAGTGCTTTCATGGCCTACTCCATCTTGAACCCTTCGACAAACTGCAGGGTGGCGGGGCTGATAACGGCAGGATCGGTCAGCACATTGATGCACGCGGGCTTCCCCGAGTCCAGGGCCCTTTTCACCGCAGGCATGATGTCTTCGTCCTTTTCCACCAGTTCCCCGTATCCACCCAGGGCCTGGGCCAGTTGTTCGTAATGCACGACACCCAATTCTGAACCGATTACGCGTTCGTTTCCGTAAGATAGTTCCTGACCGTGTTTGATCATCCCCCATGCCCCGTCGTTATTGACCACGCAGACAAAGGGAAGGTCATGGCGCACGGCGGTGCAAAATTCCATGGCATTGAGGCCGAAGGATCCATCCCCGTTAATAACCACCACGGTCCTCTGCGGCCGGGCGGCCTTGGCCGCGATTGCAAAGGGTATTCCGGTTCCCAGGCAGCCGAATTGTCCTCCGGCTGCGTGCATAACCGAGGCCCTTTCTTTGGCCCTCAGCCCAACGATCCCGAAATAGGATGTGTCGCCGCCGTCAACCACGTAGATGGCGTCATCCCCTGCGGCCCGGCGCACCTGCTCCACGAGGCGGGCCGGGTGGATGGGATGGGAGGGCTTGTGCCTGGCGTCCACTTCCTCCTGGACCATTGGCAGATATGCCTGTTTCAAGGCCTCGCGCCAGGCTGAATGGTCCCGCTTTTCAACAAGGTCGTTCAATTCCCCGAGTGTAAGGCCCAGGTCTCCCACCAGTCCCACGTCGGAGGTACGATTCCGGTCTATCTCCGTGGCTTCAATGTCCACCCTGACCATTTTGGCCTGTGGAAAGATCTGACCGAACATGAGAATCCAGTTAAACCGTATCCCAAGCGCCACCACCAGGTCGGCCTGTCCCAGGGCGGTCAGTACGGCCATGAGTCCTCCGTCCCACAGGGACAAGGGATGTTCGTCGGGCACGGTACCCCTTCCGGAATTGATCAGCGCAAATGGGATGCCCGTGGTGTCAATGAATCGCCGGATTTCTTCCTCGCACACGCTTGTGCCTACGCCGCTTCCCCCTATGATGAACGGTTTTTGAGCCTTGTTGATGAGATCGGCGGCGGCCTCGAGCAGGGATGGCTCGGGTCGCGACTTGTAAACCAGGCCCCCCTTCCCCGGCATTTGTATCGCGTCCTTTTCCACCCCAACATTCAACACGTCCGGGGGCAGTTCAAGGAACACGGGACCCGGGCGGCCTGAGACTGCGTGTCGAAAGGCCGTAGAGATATACTCCGGGATGCGCTTCACATCGAGGCAGATATCATGCCACTTCACCGTGGACTTGATCATGTCGGCCTGCTTCATGTCCTGCAAGGCGCCCAGACCCCGGTCCCGAACCGGGGAAGTTCCGCTCATGAGTACAACGGGCACGTTTTCCTGGTAGGCGTTGACCAGTCCTGTCAGTGAGTTGGTGAATCCGGGACCGGCGGTGACAAGACACACACCCGGCCTGCGGGTGATTACAGACCATGCATGGGCCATCATGGCTGCGGCCTGCTCATGCCTCACGTCTATGAGTCTTATGCCGGCCTCGAGGAACCCGTCATAGATGCGGTCAATGTGCCCACCGGCCAGAGAAAAAACCGTGTCCACCCCTTCGACTTCCTTCAGATACTCCGCCACCAGATGCCCGCCGAAAATTTCCGTCATGAGTCCCTCCTTTGTCACACGGCACCGTTCATCCTGTTCACGGATAAAACCGGCGGCAATCTCCCATGCGGGAACCGGAAAGGGGAGATGGGAACCGCCAGCCCCCCGGGCCGACATGTCATGCCCGGAGTCCGTAGCATGAATCGCGGCGCAAATGATTAAGTCCTGCTTGACAGGAGACTGATGGATTGTTCACTGTTCCACGCTACTGCGTCCATCGTGCAGGAGCAGGGCCCCGTCCATGTAGGCATCAACATACACTGCCCGCGGTAAAGCCCATCCACTGGAATCCAATGCTGCTCGAGGTGGTTTGCTTGGATTGGCAAAATAGTGCTTTTATGGGAAAAACCATAGAAAAGTCCTCATTGGACGTCAAGGGAAAAAGGACAGAGACGCCACTTGCTTTGCTGCGAGACGCCTAAGACCTCCCGTCTCCCCTAACCTGACGTCCGGCTTCTTGCCGCCCGACTTGGCCCTTGTGGCTCCCCACATACTTGGGTTATGATCATTTTTTTCGGGGAGAGGCAAAAGGGGGACCACACTCATTCTCCGCCCAGACGGGGGGGGCGTGGAGTTCCCCTGAGACGCGAGGAAGGAGCGTATAAGATGACCCTGGAATTCATACCCATCGGCGTTATTCACTCACCATTCAAGGAGCTCAGCGGGATGCCCATTCAGCCTCCGGGTGCGGCGGAAGTGGAGGGGACAGTGGAAGTTTTCGAAGCATACCTTCCCGGCCTCAAGGATCTTGACGGGTTTTCCCACGTGATACTGCTCTACCATTTTCATCAAAGCAAGGGCTATAACCTGGAGGTGGTCCCCTTCATGGATACCACTTCCAGGGGGCTTTTCGCCACCCGGGCGCCCAAGCGGCCCAACCCAATAGGGCTTTCCGTGGTGCGCCTCGAAAAGGTCGAAAAGGGATGCCTTCACATCCGGGGCGTGGACATCCTGGACGGCACCCCGCTCCTGGACATCAAGCCCTACGTGCCAGCGTTCGATGCTCCGCAAGATGTGCGTTCGGGCTGGCTGGAAGGGGCCCGGAAGGCCGTTAGTAAACGAAAGGCTGATGGCCGCTTCAATTAGGAACAGGCGCGCGAGCGTACCGAACCACCTGGTCTTTCCCGGGTTGCTGTCCGGGATCCTGCCGGGACCGCGGCCCCTCCATGAAAGGAGACGGCGATGGACTACGTTCAAATGACCGCACCCTGCGGCCTGGACTGCTTCAACTGTCCCATGTATCACGCAAGGGAAGACGAAAATCTCCGCCGGGCGCTCTCAAGGCGCATGGGAATCCCCCCTGAAAATGCCCGGTGCGAGGGATGCCGGAACGAGGGAGGCGTCATCGCCTTTCTGGGCATGTCGGAACCCTGCAAAGCCTACCTCTGCACGAAGGAGAGGGGGATTCTCTTTTGCGGCGACTGTAAGGATTTTCCGTGCGATCACCTGCATCCTTACGCGGACAGGGCCACGCAGGTACCCCACAACATCAAGGTCTTCAACCTGTGCCTCATCAAGAGGATGGGGGTCGAGGCCTGGGCGAGGGAAAGGGCGAGGGCGGTCCGGGAGACCTATTTTCATGAAAAGTGGAAGCTGTAGCCGGAAAGGGAATGGTGGTCTTGACCCAGCACCCGTCCTGGCGGGAAGGTTGCGATGCCCCCCCGATCGGCACCGACAGGATTCCTCCGATTCGAGGCAGCAATGAGGCGGCATACGGAAAACCACACGGAAGAGGGCCGGGGTGAGGAAGTCGGCAACTGCCGGAGGCTCTTTGAGGAAAGCGGTTGGTGAAACGGGGACGGACCTTCACGTTTCTACGAGGGAGGAGAAAAAGGATGAAGGCTGAAAAGGTCGATCACATCTGCATTGCGGTAAGAAATCTCGCGCAGGCCAGGGAGGTCTACGAGGAGACGCTGGGACTGGAACTGGCCCTGGAATATGTGGCTGAAAGCGAGAAGATCCACGTGGCCCGATACTATATCGGTGAGGTAGCCCTGGAACTCATGGAGGCCACGGGCCCCGACAGCGAGGTGGCCAAGTTCATCGAGCGGCGGGGAGAAGGGGTATTCCTCATTTCATACAAGGTCGAGGACGTGGAAAAGGGCCTGGCGGAACTGAGGGAGAAAGGAGAGCCCACCATCGACAAGACGCCCCGGGAGCTCATGGGCAATCGCTATGCGTTCATCCAGCCACCCCAGCGCCTGTGCGGGGTGCTCACGGAAATCATAGACGGATCTTTTGAGCCTGATGCCTGAGAAATTTGCAGGGAAGCG
>JAFDIS010000147.1 GCA_019307945.1 Deltaproteobacteria bacterium
AAATTTCCCATGGCCCCCCCCAGGATGAGGGACAGGCCGAAGGCGGTTATCGAGTCTTTTTCGCGACTTTTCCAGATCCAGAAGATGATTACCGCGGCGACACCCAGGGTTGAGAGGATCAAGAACAGGGGTGCGAATCCGCTGCCGGCGTCGTTGAAAATGCCGAAGGCCATCCCGCGGTTTCTCACATGTACCAGATCGAAGAGCCCGGGGATGACATTCACGGCTTCGTGTGGAGCCATGGAGCGGACAAGGACGAGCTTGCTCATCTGGTCGATCAGCAGCACGGCCGGGGCCGGCCACAGCCACAGGTGTGTGCTCCTTTTCAAGAGGACTCGCTCTCCATCTCCTCGAGGGCCTTGATGCAGCGACGGCATATGGTGGGGTGACCGGCGTCGTTTCCTACCGACGGATCATGGACCCAGCAACGTTCACACTTGGGATCCGGGGAGGGCTCGACCAGGACCTTGAGCCCGGGAACCTCTTCGCTTTCGATTCCTCCCTGGACCGCTTCCGAAGATTCCAGGGAAACCGAAGAGACGATGAACACGGAGCGGAGTTGGTCCCTGTAGGATTCGAGTTTTTCCAGAAGCTGCGGCGGAAGCCCTAAAATAACCGCCGCGTCCAGGCTGTGTCCGATCCTTTTCTCCTTTCGGGCTATTTCAAGTGCCCGCGTGGCCTCCTTTCGCACCGTGAGGATGTCTTCCCATCTTCGATCCAGCTCCTCGTCCAGGAATTCCTGCCTGACGGGGATGAAGGTCTCCATGTGGACACTGCTAAAGGACCCGTTTTTTCCCATGTGCCCCCAGATCTCGTCAGCAGTAAAGGAAAGGATGGGCGCCATGATGCGCACGAGCACTTCCAGGATCTCGTACATGGCGGTTTGGGCCGACCGCCTGGGCCGGGATTTGGGTGCGGAGATGTAGAGGCGGTCTTTCAGGATATCCAGGTAGAAGGAAGACAAATCCAGCCCGCAAAAATTGTGGAGGCCGTGGTAGACGAGGTGAAATTCATAGTCCTCGTAGGCCTTCAGGACCCGCCTGGTGAGGACCTGAAGGCGGTGCAGGGCCCATCGATCCAGCTCCATCATCTCGCTGTAAGGGACCCGATCGGTTGCCGGGTCGAAA
The DNA here is from genome assembly GCA_019307945.1 of Deltaproteobacteria bacterium. Classification (GTDB taxonomy): domain Bacteria; phylum Desulfobacterota; class DSM-4660; order Desulfatiglandales; family Desulfatiglandaceae; genus B17-G16. The sequence continues at coordinate 1,128 of JAFDIS010000147.1, forward strand.
TCATTCAGATTTCCCAGCAGGTATCTGCATGTGTTTCGAATTCTACGGTAGGCCTCCGTGAGGCGCTGGAGGATTTCCTCCGAGAGCCTGATGTTGTCCCGGTAATCCTCCGCGGCAACCCACAGGCGGAGGATCTCCGCTCCGTACTTCGTGATCAGTTCTTCGGGGGCGATGACGTTGCCGGCCGACTTGTGCATGGCCTTACCCTTGCCGTCCACCACGAACCCGTGGGTGAGGACCCCTTTGTAAGGGGCATGCCCCCTGGTCCCCACGGAGCAGAGCAGAGAGCTGTGGAACCAGCCTCTGTGTTGATCGCTTCCCTCCAGGTAAAGGTCGGCTGGACTGTCCAGGTAATCACGCCTCTCCATCACGGCGGCGTAACTCACCCCCGAGTCGAACCAGACATCCAGGATATCCGTCTCTCTTTCGAACCGCTCACACCCGCACTCCGGGCAACGCGTTCCGGGCGGGACGAGTTCCTCGACGGAGGCTGAAAACCAGATGTCCGCCCCGTGCTGTTCCACCAGGTTCGCCACGTGTTCGATGATCTGCTCCGAGACCACAACGGCCTTGCAATCACGGCAAAAGAAGACCGTGATGGGCACGCCCCATGCCCGCTGCCTGGAGATGCACCAGTCGGGCCGGTTTTCGATCATCTGGTAGATCCTGTCGTGACCCCAGGACGGGATCCATTGGACCTGGTCGATGGCCTTCAGGGCCGTTTCTCTCAGGCGGTTTTTGTCCATGCTGATGAACCACTGCTCGGTTGAACGAAAGATGACCGGCTGTTTGCACCGCCAGCAGTGGGGATACTCGTGCGTGATATCTTCTTCCCGGAGGAGCGCTCCCACTTCCTTCAGTTTGTCGTTCACCGCGCGATTGGCCTCAAAGACCCGGAGGCCCGCAAAAAAACCCACGTCCTCGGTGAAACGTCCCTCGTCGTCCACGGGGGAGTATACCTCCAGGTCGTACTCGAGCCCGGTTTCATAGTCTTCCCGGCCATGGCCCGGCGCGGTGTGTACGCAACCGGTCCCGGCCTCCAGGGTGACGTAGGGAGCCAACACGATCCTGGAAGGCCGGTCATAGAGCGGATGGGTGGCCTCGAGGCCCTCCAGGTCCGTGCCTTCGAATTCGGCCAGCACCTCGTAGGATCGGATGGAAAAGGTGTCCATGCACACGTCCAGGAGTCCCTTGGCCAGGAGGAGCACCCGGCCTCCTTCTATCTGTGCGGCCACATACTGGAGATCCGGATGCAGGGCGATGGCAACGTTGGCGGGCAGGGTCCACGGAGTGGTGGTCCATATCACCACGGAGACGTTCTTGCCTTCCAGGGCGGGCGACAGGGATGCGGGATCAGACCTCAGGGGGAATTCCACGAAGATGGAAGGGGACGTGTGCTCTTCGTATTCCACCTCGGCTTCTGCCAACGCGGTTCGACAGGAAATACACCAGTAGATGGGTTTCTTGCTACGGACCAGGCTTCCGTTGAGGGCGAATTTCCCGAACTCCCGCACGATGGTGGCCTCGTAAGGGTAGTTCATGGTAAGGTAGGGTCTCTCCCATTCACCCAGGACGCCCAACCGCCTGAATTCCTCTCGCTGGATATCGATATATTTCTCGGCATAGATGCGGCAGTGCCGCCGGATTTCGGCCTGTGACATCTCCGCCTTGCGGGGACCAAGCTCTTTGTCCACTTTGTGTTCGATGGGCAGGCCGTGGCAGTCCCAGCCGGGCACGTAAGGGGCGTCGAACCCCGCCATTTGTCTCGATTTGACGATGATGTCCTTGAGGATCTTGTTGAAGGCCGTCCCCATGTGTATGTGCCCGTTGGCATAGGGGGGGCCGTCGTGCAGATTGAAGCGTTTTCTACCCTTGGAGGAGAGGCGGATGCGGCCGTAGAGGTCTTGTTCTTTCCAAGTGCGGAGGATTTGGGGCTCTCTTTTCACCAGATTGGCCTTCATGGGAAAGGCGGTCTTGGGTAAGTTCAGCGTCTGCTTGTAATCCATGTCCGATGCCTCCGGGAGAAAAATAAATTTTCAAAATATCAGATGGATTTTTTCAAGTCAAATCCAATTGTCGGCGGTCGGCAATAGGTGTTGACATGGTTTCTTAGAATCAGTATTAGATGGACACGAACAGCGTGGTACTAAGCGGAATACCGCGTGCGACCTCATCCTGTGAGGAGGCCGGGTTGAGGGAAACCGGGACGCGGCTCTCCCACAGGCCGATCTGAGATGGGCCGGGATGGTCTTTTTTTTGGCGGAGGGGAGGCGACTATGGTGAAGGCAAAGGTCGTAGCGATTATCGCCGGGTGTATCTTGGCCGCAGGATGCGCAGCGCCGGTGGGGTTCTTTCTGGCCGGCGGTGCGGCCGGCGTGGCCGGTTACAAATACTACCAGGGGGGCTTGACGGTGGTCTACCGGGCGCCCTTCATGGAAACCTGGGACGCAGCCCTGGCCGCCACTAGGAAACTCGGCATGCTGGTGGAGCGATCAGACCACGATCTGACCACGGGAAAAATCGTGGTCAAACGGGCTGATGGAAGCCCTGTGAGCATCTCGCTGGAATACAAGACGGCAAAGGAGACTCAAGTCGTCATCCGCGTCGGCCACCTCGGAGACAAAGAGGCCTCCATAGCCATCAAGGACAAGATCAGGGACGAGCTGTTCAAAGAGTAATGCCCGGAGCACGGCCTTCGGCGGCCCACCCATTCCGTCCCTTTCACACCCCCGCCGGGGACAGGGCGCCTGAGGGATGCTCAGGTTGCGGGGCAAGGGATTCTCAGGAGCGGATTTGCAGGTGGGCCAGCATGCGGTCTGCAAAAGAGATCAAATAATCGCGCTGGGGTCCGGTGGTTACGGCGGCGCATTCGCATCGCATGTTGTTTGATGCTCGGACAAAGAATTCAAGCCGAATCCAGTCGCGGCCGGTCTCAAGGGCAAAGACATGAGGACCGCATTCGTGGTGTGCGGCCTGAATTTCCCGGAGCAGATCTTCTGGTACGGGAATCCAGTAAAGATCTCCAAGGCCGGACGGTCTGGTCTTTTCTTTGAGATAGGCTCGTATCTTCTCCATGTCTCCGGAGGATATTTCATCGATCACATAGGCCCTCATGGCGTCTCTTCCCCTGTGCGGTCCATTTTCCTGCCCGCCAAAAAGGCATCCACCACGGAATAGAGCCACAGACCCGTAAAGGCGATCACCAGCACCCAGAACAACGGCGCGTCCTGCCCGGGGAAGTCCTTGAAAAGTGACGAGGGATCCTTGGGTTGACCCGTTTTCATGGTCCGCAGGATGAACCGAACCAGGAGGGTCACGCCCCCGGAAAAGGCCAGGAGATTGGCTCCGAGGATGAAGAGTCCTTTTCTTACGCGCCCGACGATGATCTGCCCGAGCCCCGGAATCACGAATGCGGATGCCAGCGGCCCGAGGATTGCTTTTTTCATGGTGTCGAGTCTCCCTGCTGCTTGTGAAGTTCACCTCGGCACTGTCGATTAGGAGCCTAAAACCAAATTATGCGCTTGTAATGAATTTGATTTTTGCTGCAATAAGTTAGACCATTTTTAGAAGTAGGCCGCACCTGTCTGCGTGCCCCGCACAGGCAGGCAAGTGATCCCGCAGATTGACGCCGCCTGTCCCGGCGTAGCCTTGGCGGAGTCGCAAGATTGTGAAACCGGGGACCCGCCCGAAGGGTGGGGAGTCCGAGCAAGCCGAGGACAAACGGGGGACCCATCCGCAGGATGGGGAGTCCAAGCGCAATGCGGACAAAAAGAGCCATTTATGGATGGGCAATAGGATAGAGTATGAAACGGCTGCCTGTCAACGAGGGCGGCCGCGGGGGAAGTATGGTTATGACTGGAATAAGGGACCGGGTTCAGGTGAACATCCCGTTTACCTGGCTCATGGAGGGCTACCTGGAGTTATTCGTGAAAGAGGGGCTTCATCCTGAAATCGGGATAGATGCTCAGGCCCTGGATCGCTACGATGATGGGGATTTCCAGCGGGTCGCACGGATCTTCCTGAATAGGGGACGCTCCGTGACCCTGCACGCGCCCTTCCTGGACCTTGCGCCCGGCTCGCCTGATCCGCTTGTGCTTTCATTGACTCGCAAGAGATTGGAGCAGGCGGTCCGCCTGATCCCCTTTTTCCGGCCCAGGACGCTGGTCTGTCATGCAGGGTATGACGGGCGTCGTTATGGAGGGGAACTGCGTCAGGTGTGGCTGAATAACAGCCTGGAGACGTGGCGGCGTGTGGCAGATCGGATCCGGGGCCATGGTGCGATGTTGGTCCTGGAAAACGTCTATGAACGGGGCCCGGAAGAGATGATCGATCTCTTTGATGCACTCGAGGGAACAGGCACGCGATTTTGCCTTGACACAGGGCATCTCAGCGCCTTCGGTGAGGCCCCGGCGGACCGATGGATCGAGGCCCTGGGATCCCGAATCGGGCAGTTGCACCTGCACGACAACCGTGGAGAGGAGGACGAGCACCTGGCCTTGGGAGACGGTGTCCTGGATTTTCCATCGATTCTAGGCCAACTGGCCCGGCAACTGCCGAGCCCTCCGGTAGTGACGCTGGAGCCCCACAGGGAGGCCGACCTGGAGCCTTGCCTGAGGCTTCTGGAGGATATCTGGCCCTGGTAGCGCCGGTCAGGCGCACAAACCGTCGGCAGGCCGTTGAGAAACTACTGCTCTTGTTGATGCCCTGGTCGAAAATCGGCTCAAAATGTTCGTTTAGGGTAATAGTGAACTGAGGTTTTTCACCTACCCAAATTGAGCGTTTCAAATTTTGATGAGGAACTGTTCCTCATTGTTTCTAGGGAGATCGCTTGCAATGAGGCTGTCTGAATCACCACCCAACGGGGTTGGCCTCAGCGGAGTGTGGGTCTTCATCCGATCATCAAAATTTGAAACCCTCCGGGATTTCCGATTTTGCAGCATCTTCGGTGTTGCGCTTCGGATCCAGTCGCTGCGACGTACTTCAAGTACGTCTCACTCCTGAATCCTC
>JAFDIS010000148.1 GCA_019307945.1 Deltaproteobacteria bacterium
CACCTTTTCTCCGTATCGGTCCCGTAATGCCGTCAGCTCTCCCACCAGGGCGTCTCTTTCGTGAAGCGGGATGAACAGGGGATCCTCGGCTTCTCCCCTGGAGGGAGTGTAAAAGGAAAAGCCCACGCCCTTGACCGGAAGATCCATCATGGCCGCCACAAACGCGCCGAGCGCGGAACGGTTGGCCTGGGAAATGGTGATGTGAACTATGGGAGGCTGTGGTGCCCTGTAGAGGTTTTCCACGGCCCGCGCGTAGACGCCTCTGCCCCGGATACGGTCATTGACCTCCTCGGGACCGTCCAGGGACAAGATCCATTGGCCGTTTGGTAGTAAGGGAAAGCCGTTCGTCCCGTTGGTGAACGCCAGGGTGGCATCGAAAATCCGGCAGGCCGCCCTGCACATCCCGAGTCTCAGAGTTGGCTCACCGCCGTAAAGGATGGCGGCTCTGAGGCCCCGCCTCCGGAGACTTCGCATGAGGCCCACCATGGCCGCGTCGTCCAGTTCTTCGGGATGCTCCTGCTTCCACCAGTAGCAATGGGCGCACTTCAGGTTGCACCGGTGGGTGAGATCGATGGCCGCCGTGGTGGGCTGATTCGTGAAAAGCCACCGGTAGAGGATGTGTATCTTTCCCAGGAAATCGGTCATGTTCAACTATACGCAGCGCAGCTCCGGGTGTCAACGACCGCCGATCCGATTGGCAGCGTGTTGAAAAACGTTTCAACGCCCGCCAGGCTTTGAACAGCCTGTTGCACCTTCACGATCCACCCCGTCCCGCGGCAGGGATTTCCTTGACACCACCGGGCATTTTCAGGATTCTGAGCGCAGGTTAGTTCTCAAGGGGCCCCGGCGCAGTTCGGCCGGGCGGATGATTCATTCCGCCCGGGGCAGCCCTCCCTTGGGCTTTCTACCGGCCGGACACCCGGCATAAGGAGCAAGTGGAAGGGACCCATCGTCCATGAACAGCGTGTTTTTCGCCATCCTGGTGGCGGTGGGCATGCTCAGGGCGAGCGGCACAATGAACGCCCTGGTCTCCCGGCTGGGACCCTGGACCACAAGTGTCGGACTTCCGGCCGAGGCCCTTCCCATGGCCCTGATGCGCCCCCTTTCGGGCTCGGGCGCCTACGGTATCCTCGCCTCCCTGATCAACGATCCCGTCGTGGGGCCTGACAGCTACACCGGCTACCTCGTCTCCACGCTCCAGGGATCCACGGAGACCACTTTTTACGTGCCGGCCGTTTATTACGGCGCCGTTCAGGTCCGAAGGATCCGCCATACCCTGGCGGCAGCGCTCGCTGGTGACCTCGCGGGGGTGGCGGGAGCCGTTGCCGCATACGCGTATCTTTACGGGTGAGGGGTTGATTGGGTTACTTGGGTTACTTGGGTTACTTGGGTTACTTGGGTTACTTGGGTTGGTTGGGTTACTTGGGTTCGTTGGGTTTGTTGGATTCCTGGGGTTTTCCGGGTTCATTGGATTCGTAGGGTTGGTCCGTTTGGTTGATTCACTGGGTTTGTGGGGTTGACAGGGCTTGGCCCAAGGGTCAGTGCGGGTACGATCAGGGTGTGTGGGGGTGAATGGAGGTGCCGTGGGACGTGGTGCAACCTCGTCTCAGGCTGGCCGTGTAGCGACCTTTCCTTCCGGCTGCGAGCCCTCCCCGGCTGCACGGGTCGTGGCGGCCCCTCCCCCTATGGCTCCGTGTATTCTCCCCCGTTACCCTTCTTTTTCCAGGGCCGACTTCATGATCTTTCCCGCGGGCGTCATGGGAAGCTCTTTCCGGAACACGATCTGCCGGGGCACCTTGTAATCGGCCAGACGCTCCTTGCAGAACGCCTTGATCTCCTCCTCTGTGGGCTCGGTCCCCGGGGCGGGAATGATATAATAGCGGCCCACCTCGCCCAACACCTCGTCCTTCACACCGATTCCCGCCACCATGGCCACCTTCGGGTGCCCGGCGATTACATTTTCCACCTCCACGGGGTAGACGTTGAATCCGCCCTGGATGTACATCTCCTTCTTGCGACCTTTCAGAAAGATGTATCCCTCTTCGTTCAGGAGGCCCATATCCCCGGTGGAAAGCCAACCGTCCTTGAAGGTCTCGTTCGTCTTATCCGGCATGCCGTGATAACCCTTGACCACAGCGTCCCCTCTAAAGCAGAGTTCTCCGATCTCTCCCGGCGGAAGTTCGTTGCCCATCTCATCCACGACCTTCACCTCGACGGGGCCGATAGGCTTTCCGATGGATTGAATCGTCATATCGAAGTCGCTCTCCCACGGACTCATCACCACCATCCCGGACGTCTCACTGAGGCCGTAGAGATTCATGACCCGCGCTTTGGGGTAAGCTTCCTCGAGTTGTTTGAGAAGGGTTGCATCGGCGTTTGACCCACCGATGATGACGAGGCGAACGCCGCTGTGGTCCAAGGCCCTGTAACTTTCCGTCATCAACAGCAGGACGTGCATGGTGGGAACACCGTTCGCCATGGTCATCCGGTACTTGGCACACTGCGCCACAATCTCGTCCGGGCTGAACACGGGGATCAGCACGTACTTGGCTCGGCCGAGGAGGCTCGTCAATACGCCGCATGTGATCCCGCCCACATGGTTGAGGGGTAGGGCCAACGGAAAGATGTCCTCCGGGCCGACCCGCGTGTGGACCGCCTGGGCGGTGGCCGAAGCCAACTGGCTTCGGTGCGTGATGACGGCGCCCTTGGGCGTTCCCGTAGTCCCGGAAGTGTAGATGATCATGATGTCGTCGACAGGAACAACTGAGGCCTTAGCCCGGTCTAGGGCGTCCGTGGCCAGGTCCGTGTTCATCAGCGCATCAAAGGAGAAACTCCCCTCAAACCCCTTGCCCCCCATAAAGATGAACTCGCTGACGGATGGGATCTTCTCCCTGAAGTCTCGAAAGAAAGACACATAGTTCATGTCTCCCATGGTCGCAAGACTCAGGACCGCCCGGGTTCCGCTCTGATTCAGGATGTAGTCTAGTTCCGAGTCGCGGTAACGGACGCTGAGCCCCGTCACCACGGCGCCGATCTTGGCAGCCGCAAAATAGGTATAGAGCCACTCAGGCTGATTCAGCCCGATAATTCCGATCTTGTCTCCCTTCTGAAACCCCATTTCGAGCAAACCGCAGGCGACCCGATCCGAGATGGCATGGACTTCCCCGAAGGAAATCTCCTTTCCATCATAGATCATCATGGTTTCGTTCGGGGACGCTGCCGCCGCTTTTTCCAGTGCGCTGCCGATCGTATCGGCCTGTATGATGTCGCTCATTGCCCCTCCTTATGCCTCTCGATATGTGGATCCCCTTTCATCCCCCGTGGTGAGCCATCCGATAACCCGGAGGCGAAGCTGAACCGAGCGCATTCGCCGCGCCTCCTCGGAACCATCATTCGGAAGATGATGTACGTCCCCGCTTCCTCTCCCGGAGACCTTCTTGAACGCAAAGCGTAAACCTAGTAGATGCTTGAAGGGCATTCATGTCAAGGATGAAAGCCACATCGATATACAGGCCTGACCAGGCTCCGAAAAAACGCCTTTTGACGGTGCGGCTGCCCGCCTTTTGTAGGCGCCATCCTAGCGGGGAGAACGTATGGCGCCTGTTCTCGCTGGTCCGCCTATCGCAAGGAAAGGCCCTGGGGGATCGAAAGCTTTCGCCTGCTGTTTGGTCTTCTTGACCGACGGGACCCGCGGGGGTAGTATTCATCAAAATGAGACGAAGGAGAAACGGAAAGGGGAAGCAAACATGATTCAGGCCGTTCTGTGGGACTTCGGGGGGGTTCTGACCACTAGTCCCTTCGAGGCCTTTGAGCGGTTCGAGCGCGAGCACGGACTGCCCCCAAATTTTATTCGCACCATCAACGCCACCAACCCGGACCACAACGCGTGGGCAAGGCTTGAGCGAAATGAGATAGATTTTGAGACCTTCGACCGCCTCTTCGAGGAAGAGGCGCGGGCCGCGGGCCATCCCGTGCGCGGGGCCCGCGTGTTGGATCTGCTTTCCGGAGACTTGAGGCCACGCATGGTGCAGGCCCTCCACCGATGCAAGGCCCGTTTCAAGACGGGGTGCCTGACGAACAACATCTCCCATTCCGCCACCGGCACGGAGGCGGAAGGGGACGGACGGGCGAAGGCCTTCCGAGATGTGCTGGAACTCTTCGACCTGGTCCTGGAATCGAGCAAGGTGGGTATTCGAAAACCGGATCCCCGGTTTTACCTGATGGCCTGCGAGAAGCTGGACATTCGGCCGGAAGAGGCCGTGTACCTGGATGATCTGGGTATCAACCTGAAACCTGCGCGTGGCTTGGGCATGACCACCATCAAGGTGGTGGACCCGGACGATGCCATCCGGGAATTGGAGGGTGTCCTGGGAATCCCCCTGGGCTGATGGGGACTTGACACCATGGGTGAACGATGAGCGGAGGGAAGGATATGTTCAAGGTAAGCGTGATGTACCCCAACGTTGACGGGGCGAGGTTCGATTATGACTACTACCGCACTTCTCACATGAATCTCGTGCGCGAACACCTCGGCGAATTCGGCCTGGTGAAGACCGAAGTGGAAAAGGGAGTCTCCGGCGGGGGAGAAGCGCCGGCCCCCTACATCGGAATAGGTACGCTTTATTTCGATTCAGCCGACGGTTACGACCGGGGCATCGTCCGCTGGGGATCCGTTTTGCGGGCGGACATCCCCAATTTCACAAATGTCTCCCCCATACGCCAAATCAGTGAAATCCTGGGCTGAGGCGCCCCGGGACGCACTCACGGCCTGCGAGGCTTGACCCATGACCGTCATCGACCTTCGGTCCGACACCGTGACCCAGCCCACCCCCATCCACTATTCAAGGAGGAAAACGTATGGACCGCAAAGATGTAAACGAAAAACTCTCCTATTTCATTCGCCCCTTGAGCTTCCCAGTGGCCGTCAAACTCCTGGACCCGGAAGACGAAGTCCCGGAAAAGGCCAAGGTCCCATCGCGGGATTTGGGCCACAAATTGATGGCGTGCCAGGCCATGGCCATGGCACGGCGTCACGGGCGGACCGTGGCCATCGGCCCCCAGGACAACCCCTGTGCGCCCTCGGCGGTGGGCTTGGGGTTCGTGGACCCCGACACCGTGGACAGGCCCCCGGGGTTCGAGGCCGAAGGGGGCAAGGAACTGCCCTTCGGTAAGTACGCCCACCTGCTCTACGCACCGCTGCACTCTGCCGCCTTCGAACCGGACATCCTGGTGGTCTACGGGAATTCGGCCCAGGTCATGCGGTTAGTACAGGCCTTCAGCCTGGGCGGCAAACACGTGGAAACAGTAGCCACGGCCTTTGTGGACTGCGTGGACATCGCCTTCGTGAAGGAGTCCCCAGCTCCCTGCATGATCCTTCCCAGCGGCGGGGACCGTGTGTTCGGCACGACCCAGGACTTCGAGATGATCTTCGCGCTCCCCTGGTCCCAGATGGAGGAATGCATGGGCGGACTCGAGATGTCGCACAAGATGGGATTCCGCTATCCCGTGGTCTCCTACCTGAACTATGAGGCCAAGCTGCCGCCTTTCCTGGACCTGGAGCAGTGGAAAAAGAAGTGAGGACGTCCTGCCCGGGGGAGTACGGCTTCCAGCACAGCCCTGGACACGGCCACCGCGTCCATATATTCCGGGTTGAAGGGAACGCTCTCCGGCTCTTCGCCGATGTTCATGTAATGTCCCAAGGAAGCGTCCATGAGGCCCGTCTTCTGGAAGCAGGCTTCGTTGGCCCCATAGCTGAAGATCCCGGGGTTGTCTCCCACAATGATCCGGCCCGCTCCCGAGGCCTGCAGGTACTCCACCACAGCCTTTACCACCGCCGGGTGGGTGGTGATGGCTTCCCGCGGTTCGGCCGCGCGGAGCACGTTGGGCTTGACCAGAACCGTTTTTGCCCGGACCTCCGGTGCGAAAATCTCGAATGCCTTTGCCACAGCCCTCCGGCAATTTTCATACGTTGCAGGTCCCACCATCACCCGGTGCATGCCCTGCTCCTTTCCATGCTCAACCCCTGCCTCTCCCTGCATGAGGAGAATCCTGCGTCCCCCGGCCCGCGCCTCCTTTGGTTTTTTAGCCCCATCGGGTGTAGGGCCGGTCCACGAGCGCGGCGTTGGTGTA
>JAFDIS010000050.1 GCA_019307945.1 Deltaproteobacteria bacterium
CCGGGATGAAGGGTCATAGGGCTGCCTATGTACTCCATCCGGAAGCCGTTGTCCAGGATTTTATTTAAGTGCTTGATCTTATTTTCTAGATACAACAGAACAAAATCACCCTGGAAACCGGGCTTCGGCCCTTGACATTGAATGAAAAAAGGGTATAATCGGATATATTTCCTGCCTGTCGGAGGATCCGATAGAGGACCAACTCACGTGCGGACGACCGGAGGAGGTCGCCGTTAACTCTTTCTTCTTTGCATCCCTAAGGGTTTTTTAGGTCCATCTCACCGCTCTCAGCGGATCGCGGGCGCTTTTTCATCGCCATGGCTCGTGCCACAGCCCTGAGGGACCGAAGCCCTCGGGCGATTGAACGACGAGCAGGAGTGGACCGGAGATGGGAAGTCGCCGTGCCGAGAGGGTGTTGGCAGGGCATAATCTACTAGAAATACATGATAAATCGGGGTAATTGCGAATGAATCTTGTCGAATTGAAAAAGATGAAAATAAGTGAGTTGACCACGTTGGCTCGAAAATTCGATATCCAGGGGGCCTCAGGCATGCCGAAACAGGACTTGATTTTCAGTCTGTTGCAGGCCCACTCGGAGAAAAACGGCCTGATCTACGGCGAAGGTGTCCTGGAAATCCTGCCGGACGGGTTCGGGTTCCTGCGCGCGCCTGACGCCAACTATCTTCCGGGACCCGACGATATCTACATCTCGCCCTCACAGATCCGCCGGTTCAACCTGCGCACCGGAGACACCATCTCCGGGCAGATCCGCCCTCCCAAGGACTCGGAACGGTACTTCGCCTTGCTGAAGGTGGAGGCCGTTAACCACGAAGACCCGGAAATCGCCAGGGAAAAGATCCTTTTCGATAACCTCACTCCCCTCTATCCGAACGAGCGGATAAAACAGGAGACAACACCCGATAACATGTCCGCTCGCATCATGGACCTGATGACGCCCATCGGGAAGGGCCAGCGGGGTCTCATCGTGGCCCCTCCGCGAACGGGTAAAACAATGCTGCTCCAAAATATTGCCAACAGTGTGAGCGCAAACGACCCCAGTATCCATAAGATAGTCCTCCTCATCGATGAGCGGCCCGAGGAGGTCACGGACATGCTCCGTTCCGTGGACGCAGAGGTCATCAGCTCCACTTTTGATGAGCCCCCCCACAGGCACGTCCAGGTGGCCGAGATGGTCATCGAGAAGGCCAAGCGCCTGGTGGAACACAAGCTGGACGTGCTCATTCTCCTGGACAGCATCACGAGACTGGCCCGAGCTTACAATGCCGTGATTCCCCCCAGCGGCAAGATCCTCTCCGGAGGTCTCGATTCCAACGCGCTTCACAAGCCTAAACGCTTTTTCGGCGCCGCCAGGAACATCGAAGAGGGGGGCAGCCTCACCATCATCGCCACCGCCTTGATCGACACGGGAAGTCGCATGGACGAGGTGATCTTTGAAGAATTCAAGGGCACCGGCAACATGGAGATCCATTTGGACCGGAAGCTCACGGACCGGCGCGTGTTCCCGTCCATCGACATCAACCGCTCCGGTACGCGCAAAGAGGAACTGCTGCTGGACGAGGAGGACCTCAATCGGATCTGGATCCTGCGCAAACTGCTCGCCCCGCTGACCCCCGTGGACAGCATGGAGTTTTTACTTGAAAAGATCAGAGGAACGAAGGATAATAAAGCTTTTTTGGCTTCTATGAGCGAATAGCTTCACCGGACAGCGAGGAGATGAAATGAAGAAAGGAATTCACCCGGAATATCACAAGGCCCTGGTCCATTGCGCGTGCGGCCATGAGTTTGAGACCGGCTCAACAGTCAAAGAGATCAATGTGGAAATCTGCTCCCAGTGTCACCCCTTTTTCACTGGAAAGCAGAAGGTGGTGGACTCGGCGGGCCGCGTCGAACGTTTCAGGAGAAAGTACGCCCGGTTCAAAAAGACCCAGGCCCAAGAAAAATCCTAAGGCACATCGGAGTCATCGCACATGCCGGGTGTGCGTTGGATGCGGGGATCGCGATTCCGGGCCCTGCGCCCCACAGCAGCGTGCCAGGGAGCAGGATCTCCCTGGCGGACCGCGGAAGATCCCGCCTTGGTTACACCCCGGAGCGCGCGGCAGGTCGTGCCCGCGCCCGCCTCTTCGTCATAGTCCTTATCAGACACTTTACCCGGCGCTCCCCGACGCCCCCGCCCCGGCTGCATGTTTGCGGCGTGTATAGGTACCACGAAATGTTTTCAAAAATCCAGGAGATCGAACAACGTTACTTGGAGCTGGAAGAGGAACTGGGTCGACCGGAGGTCATCCGGGACCAGGAACGCTACCGCAGGCGGGTCAGGGAGCACAGCATGCTCCGGCCCATAGTCTCCGCCTACCGGGAATACCTCTCCCTCCAGGAGGAAATGGATGAAAGCCGATCCCTCCTGGAAGATGCGGATCCCGAGATCAGAAAACTTGCCAGGGAGGAGATCGATCGGCTCCGCGCCGCCATGCAACCCCTTGAAAAGGAACTCAAGATCCTTCTCCTGCCCAAGGATCCCAATGACGAGAAGAACACCCTTTTGGAAATCCGCGCCGGTACCGGAGGCGAAGAGGCGGCCCTTTTCGCCGCAGATCTGTTCCGGATGTATGGTCGTTACGCCGAAATGAAGGGCTGGAAGACCGAGATCCTGAGCCGGCACGTCACCGGGATCGGAGGGTTCAAGGAGATCATCCTTCTGGTGGAAGGGGAAAGGGTGTATAGTCGACTCAAGTTCGAATCAGGCGTTCATCGTGTGCAGCGCGTGCCCGAGACCGAGGCCCAGGGGCGAATCCATACCTCCGCCGTGACGGTGGCGGTCCTTCCGGAGGCCGAAGAGGTGGACGTGCAGGTGGCCCCGGAGGAGCTGCGCATCGACGTCTTCCGCGCCTCAGGGCACGGCGGCCAGCACGTGAACACCACGGATTCGGCCGTACGCATTACCCATCTGCCCACGGGCCTGGTGGTGACCTGCCAGGACGAAAAATCCCAGCACAAGAACAAGGCCAAGGCCATGAAGGTCCTGCTTTCGCGCTTGCTGGACCTTCAGGAAGCCGAACAGCACTCCAAGATATCCGCCGAACGCCGTAACCAGGTGGGCACCGGTGATCGTAGTGAACGGATCCGCACCTATAATTTTCCCCAGGGCCGCGTGACGGACCACAGGATCGGACTCACCCTCTACAAGCTGGAGCAGATTATCCAGGGCGACCTGGACCTTGTGATCGACCCCCTTATAACACATTTTCAGGCCGAGGCGCTCAAGGCAAGCGCCGGCGGCTGATCCGGCAGCCATGAACCCGAGGCGCTGGACCATAAAGCGGCTTCTGGAAGTCACCGCCGAGTATTTAAAAACCAAGGGAATCGAGAATCCGCGGCTCGACGCCGAAGTCCTTCTGGCCCAGACACTGGGCCTGGACAGGGTAGGACTCTACCTGAGGCTGGACCAACCCCTGACGGAGAAAGAGCTCTCCGGATACCGTTCCCTGGTCCGAAGGCGAGCGGCGCGGGAACCTCTCCAATACATCACCGGCAGGCAGGAATTCTGGTCCCTGGCGTTCAAAGTCACCCCGGATGTCTTGATCCCCAGGCCTGAAACGGAAGTCCTGGTGGAAGAGGCCCTGAGGCGGATTCCCGCCGGGGCCCAAGGCATGCCCCTGAGAATTCTTGACCTGGGAACAGGCTGTGGGGCCGTGGCGGTAGCAGTGGCCAAGGAGCGCGAACATGCACGGGTCTGGGCCACGGACATCTCTTTCGGGGCGCTCTCCGTGGCAGAGGAAAACGCCGCTCTGCACGGCGTGGCGGGCCGAATCACCTTCCTGCCGGGAAACCTATTCGCTCCATTGGCGGGGCTGGGGCTCTTCTTCCACCTCATTGTGTCCAACCCACCTTACGTTCGTAGCGACGAGTTGGCGGAACTCGCCCCGGAGGTGCGTGACTTCGAGCCGCCCGGAGCCCTGGACGGTGGCCCTGACGGTCTCGCTATCGTGCGGGAAATCCTGACCCGCGCGCCCGATTACCTGGCCCCCGGTGGATGGGTGCTGGTGGAAATGGCACCCCCGCAGGAGCAGGCGGCTTCGGCCTTTGTGCGGGGCCTCGGTGCTTACGAAGAGCCGGTTCACATCAAAGACTACCAGGACCGCTTCCGTGTCCTGGGGGCGCAGAAGGCGTGAGAGGGCCCAAGCGGAATCCATCACCCGGTCCCTTTACCGCCCCGGATCAGTGCCGGGGCGAATCTCCTGCCCCGCGCGGAGGCCCTGGCCGCAACCATCGCCTCCTGGGATCGGAGCATCCTGGACATGGAGGAGGAGGCGTTCTAGACGGGTGCCCGGAAAAACCACCCCGTATGCGGCGCACCCTGCGTCGTCCCGCGGCACCGACGGTATGCCCCGCATCCGGCCGCTTTCCACCGCGCCCCTGCGATGACCATGAGTCGACAGGCCGATCGTGGGAGGGCCTTCGCAGAAATATACATGGGAGGTGCGTCTCAGGCGGAAACCAGAGGAGAACGCCGCTCATCGCAAGAGGGACTATTTCTGAACAGGCGTTAAAAGAGATCCCAGAGCCGTTGCTTGTCGCTTGCGATATCAGCACCGCCGGAAAACACTATTTTCCCGACTTTGATGATGAAAATCCTGTCCACGATTCTGCTCGTGGCCTCAATATTCTGCTCCACAATGACGATGCCGGTCTTCAGGCGGTGGTTGACCTGCCGGATCGTCTCCATGACGTTTTGAACGATGATTGGCGCAAGGCCGATGGAGGGCTCGTCGAGGAGAAGCAGCTTCGGACTCTGCTTCAAGGCAATGCCCAGGCTCAGCATCCGCTGCTCTCCGCCGCTCAAGGTGCCCGCTTTTTGATGTTTCCGGCTACCGAGTATGGGGAAGAGGTCCAGCACCTGATCCATGGAGACCCCCGAGGCCGTTTTCCCGAGCGCATAGTCTCCCAGATCGAGATTGTCCGTCACGCTCAGATCCGGAAACAACCCCTGGCCCTGGGGCATATAGGAAAGACCTTCCCTGACGTTCACCTCCGTCCTTCGCCCGGCGATGTCCCTGCCCTGGTACAGAATCCTACCCTCCCAAGGCCTGAGAAGGCCGAATATGCTCTTGAGAAGGGTGGTCTTCCCTGCCCCGTTGGGGCCGATCAGGCCGGTAATGGCGCCCCTTTTCAGAGACAACGTGCAATCGGAAACCGCATGGATGCCCCCGAAACTCCTGGAGACATTTTGCAACTCCAGTAGCGGCCCGGTATCTGCGGATTCCTTCGCACGGGAAGTCCCCAATACGGTCTCGACCTCCTTGATGTTCACCCGCCGCGAGGATCCATCCTCCGTATCCACGGTCCCTGTGTCATCACCCTTTCGGAGCTTTTTTCGCCCGAATTCTCCAAGCAGCCCCTGAGGCCTGAAACACATGAATAGGACCAGGATCAAACCGTAGGCCATCTGCCGTGTGAATCCCACGATCAAGGGTGAAATGTCCAGGAACCGGTTTTCATGGCGCATCTCCTATCAGATGTTCTCGGGTTTACGGAAATGAGAGAAATCCTCAGAGGTCTCACCTCCTTTCGACTTTCTGATCGAGGGGCAAGCGAAAGCACGGCAGCCGCCTACCCGAACAGGATCTTACCGCGTTCCGGTCACAACTTCCCGAAACGCTCCTTGAGAACGAACTTCTGAATCTTCCCACTTCCCGTCAAAGGGTACTCGTCTACGAAGCGAACGTATCGAGGGACCTTGAAATTGGCGATCCGATCCTTGCAGTACCCAATGATCTCTTCCTCGGTAGCCTCCTCGCCGTCTTTGAGCTGAATCACGGCCATGCACACCTCGGTCTTTCGCGGATCGGGCACGGCAATGACCGCAGCGTTTTTCACTTTGGGATGGGTCAGGAGAAAATTTTCCACTTCCATGGCAGAGACGTTCTCCCCCCCTACACGCACGATATCCTTGATCCTCCCCGTAAACTTGAGGTTTCCCCGGGCGTCCATCAGACCCGAATCCCCTGTGCGAAGCCACCCGTCCCGATCCAGGGCCGCACGGGTCTCCTCGGGCTTTTTGTAATAGCCCTTCATGACGTTCCAGCCCCGCACGCAGATTTCCCCCTCGTGTCCGGGCGGCAGGACGCGTTTCGTGTCGAAGTCGATGATCCGGACCTCGGTGCCGGGATGGGGTTTGCCGTGCCAAAGCATCCGGAACTCGAGAGGGTCGTCCGTCCGGGTGGTGGTCACATTGGGACTGGCCTCCGAGATTCCGTACACATTGAGGATCTTTTTCATGCCCATTCTTTCGTAGACCGCCCGGATCACTTCAGGGGGACCGATTGCCCATCCTTTTTCCAGGGAATTCACGTCGTGGGCGGTGAAATCGGGGTGTTCATACATCATGAGGAAGTGGGTTTCGATACCGTTCATGGCCGTGCAGCGTTCCCTTTCCACAATCTGCAGGGCGGTTTTCGGATCATATGTCCTGCAAATGACCAGCGTAGCGCCATAATAGAGGGCTATCAGGGTGCTGATTACGGCGCCGCCCACGTGGAAAAAGGGCAAGGGACAAAACAACCGATCCTCATGACTGATGGACATTCTACCGCCCATGCTGGCGCTGTCCCGGATGATCCCGTCATGGGTCAGCATGACCCCCTTGGGAAAGGAAGTGGTACCCGAGGTGTATTGAAACATGGCCACATCCTCGGGCGACACATCATGTTCCCGCGCTTCGAGCACCTCCCTTTCCACGCGTTGGCCGCAGCCCAGGAATTCCTCCCACCCCAACATGCCGGATGGGACAGGATCTGATCCCAGGCAGATGACCTTTTTCAGCTCGGGGAATTCGGCGGAAACCAGGCCTCCGGCCGGGGCGGTGCCAAGCTCAGGGATGGTCTCATAAACAAGCTCCGAGAAATCGATGCCCAGGAACCGGTCCGTGGTGATGAGGAGGCTCGAATCGGACTGTTTCAGGGTATATCCCAGTTCCCGGGCCTTGAAGCGGGTGTTGACCGGCACGAGAACCGCGCCGATGCGGCCCAGGGCCAGTTGTATGAAAATCCATTCGGGGCAGTTGTAAAGCCAAACCGAGACCTTGTGGCCTTTCCCGATGCCCTGGGCCAGGAGTGCCCGCGCCACCTCATCCACATGCCGGTACAATTGAGAATAGGTGAACCGCTGGTCCTCTGTGACAACGGCGATTTTGTCCCCGTAGTCCCGGGACACACGCTCGAGCATGCGCCCCAACGTCGTAGGCTTCCAGTTCATCGCTCTCCCCGCAGGTTTTAGCGAGCGTACAATGTATTGACGTTCTTATCCTGGATCGGAGTCAGACGGGCTTTCCGTTGGTTTACAAACCGACGCGCCGGGGTGAAACATCAAAAGGTTTCGGTTCAGAGGGTTATTCCAGGGACGCGAAGCGCAGTAGTATCGGGTTGAAATCTAGTTAATTTTCTGATTAAATATCCAACAAAAAATACTGCTCTGCCGGACCGTTGTCAACCGCAAATCGCCCCCGGAGTTTTGCCGGGGGAGACATGGGCGTCTAATTCAGGCGCAAGTGTGACACAAGTGTTTATTCCGCTTGGGAGAAATCCATGTTTGACCTGCTGCTCGAAAACGGACTGATCATTGACCCTTCACAGGGGATCCACTGCAAGGGTTTCGTGGCCGTCAAAGACGGTCGTATCGTCACCGTAGGAGAAGGAGCCTCCGAGGCCCGGGCCGAAATGGTCGTTGACATGGAAGGCAAAATCATCACGCCCGGGCTCATCGATCTTCACTGTCACCCGGCGGAGGGGCTTTCCTGGCTCGGGGTGCCACCGGACGAAATCGGCCTGGATTCCGGCGTCACCCTACTGTGTGACGCAGGCACTGCGGGCGCTTCCAATTTTGAAACCATGCGCCGTTTTATTGTGCAGGACGCACAGACCGATATTCTCTGCTTCCTGAACCTTGCCGTCACGGGCCTCATAACACTTCCGGAGATCTGGTGTGAACAAAACATCGATGTAGAGGCCGGCCTGGAAATCATAGAAGCCCACAGGGATCTCATCAGGGGCGTCAAGGTGCGCGCCATCGAGCCCCTCGCAGAAGGCGTGGGAATCAGGGCCATTGAGGCGGCCAAGGCCCTTGCCGCCAAGGCGAGGCTGCCCCTCATGATCCATGTGGGGGAAACCAGAACCCGCCTGCCGACGGACAGGATGGATGCCTTTTCGCGGGCCGCCGTTTCACTCCTGGAAACCGGTGACATCCTCAGTCATTATCTCACATGGGAGCCAGGCGGTTTGATCCTGCCCGACGGAACGGTTTATCCCGAACTGGAAGACGCCCAAAAACGAGGAGTGGTGCTCGATTCATGCCACGGCCTGAATCACTTCAGCTTTACCATTTCGCGCATCGCCATCGAGAAAGGGTTTCTCCCCACGGTCATCAGCACGGACATGGCGTCCATCGTTCGGCCCGCAGCGCAGTCACTTCCGGTGGTGATGTCGAAATTCATGAATTTGGGTCTCACTTTGGATCAGGTCATCGAAATGACCACCGTCAATCCGGCGAGGGCCTTGGGAGAACACGAAAGTCGCGGCGGCCTTAAGCCCGGGATGCGGGCCGATATCACGGTCCTAGAATTACTGGAGGGAAACTACGTTTTCTGCGACGGGACGGGCGGGGAAAGGATGAACGGGACCTTTCTGCTGGAACCCAGAATGGTGATTCGGAGGGGGGCGGTGCGACCCGCCTTCAGCCGCTATCACGTCCCCCCCGTCTATTCGGCGGCAGGATAAAGGGGGCGCACCCTTTCAGCCCGGCGTCGCACCCTTGGCGGTCTTGAAGGATGGGGTTGATTGATCCCAAACATCCGCCTATTGTCCTATTGTCAAGGGCATTGGACTACGTTCGGCGGCTTGGCCTCACAGGAAGGCCCACGGACCACCAAAAAGGAACAGGGAAATCAGGAACAGCCCCATGAAAGCCATATGGGTTAGAGAATTTACGGATTACCGCAACCTTGCCCTGGAGGATGTGGCGCCTCCGGAACTACATCCCGGTCAAGTGCGTATCGACGTGCGCGCCACGGGTGTCAGCTTTGCTGTGAGCCTATGGGTTTCGGGCAAATATCAGCGCAAACCGCCGTTGCCTTTTGCCCCGGGAACGGAAGCGGCGGGCGTGATCACGGAGGTCACACCCGGTGTGTCGAAATTTCGGCCAGGCGACCGCGTCACGGCGGCCCTGGATTGGGGCGGCATGGCCGAGGAGGCCGTGGCCGACGCCGTCAATGTCCATCCCATCCCCGCGGACATGGATTTCGACCAGGCCATCGCTTTGCCGAACTCCTACGCCACGGTGTGCGCAGCTTTCACCTGGCCGCACCTGTTGCATGTGAAGGCGGGACAAAAGGTCCTGGTGCACGGCTGCGCGGGGGGCATAGGCCTGGCCGCCGTCGAAATCGGCAAGATCCTGGGTGCGACGGTCATCGGTACAGCCTCATCGGACGAAAAAATCGCTGCGGCCAAGGCGCACGGGGCGGATCACGTAATCAATTATAAACGAGATGACTTCAAGGACCGAGTCCTGGAGTTGACCGAGGGGGTCGGCGTGGACGTGGTCGTGGACCCCGTGGGAGGGGAGGTCTTCGGACGGTCCCTTCGGTGTCTGGCGCCGGAGGGAAGGATCATGCCCGTGGGCTTTGCCGGAGGTACCATCCCGCAGATTCCGGCCAATCTCCTCCTGGTGAAGAACATAACGGTGTGCGGTCTGAGTTTCGGATATTATCACGGCTGGGGAATCAAGGACGCCCGTTACGAATGCGAGGATCGGGTCCGGGCCATCATGAATCGCCTTTGCCGGTGGTACGGGGAAGGAAAGATCCGCCCCCATATTTCCCATCGTTTTCCCCTGGAAAAGTTCAAGGAAGCCATGGCAACCGTGCTGGAACGCAAATCCATCGGGCGGGTTGCACTGGTTCAGGGGGCGGGAATCGAGGGCCTTTGAGGCGAGCAGTAAGTAGATAAAGCCCCTGCACCATGGTGGTGGTGCAGAGGCTGCACAGGGGTCTGCGGGGGGAGGGAGCCCCCGCTTGACTTCCGCTTGTTAGTACCAGCACGCCCCCGGGCCCATGCCCCTGCCGGGACCGCCGAAACCTCTGCCCCTGAAAGCGTAGCCCGCTTCGGGGGCCTCCTTGCGGGCCCTAATGCGGTACTCAAGCCGCTTGTCAGCCATCTTGGCCCTCAGTTCGCTCAGGTCCTTGTGAAGACTCCTTACCCTTTCTTCGTCCGGGTTTTCGGTCGCCAGGAGTCGATCCAGCTCATTGGACTTGGTCCGGATCTCTTCTCTCAGGGTGCGGGTCTCTTCAACGAAATCCTGGCGCAGTTTGCCCAGGGCGGCAACGTCTTCGCCTGCAGGGCCGCCGTATCCCCTGCCCCAACCGGGACAACCGTAGCCTCCCGGGCCCGTCATGTGCCGCCCGCCACCCCAGCCCGGTCCGTGGGCAAAAACAGGGTAAGCGACAGCCGCCAGCAGCATCAAACTTCCCAGCACGATCAATGTCTTCTTCATTTTTCGTTCCTCCTTTTCTGTCTTGGTGTTTTGTTCATGTCTGTCCCACAAACAGAGCAAGCGCCGTGCCAAAAGAGGGGAAAACACCATAATATATTGAAATAAAAAGTTTTTCGTTCTCTTGTCCCTTTTACGCATAAGCCCGAGCTTGCCTCCTTTCAGAAAAGGTGGATACTATGTACCCGGAAAAGGCCACCCCCTGGGTAAATTGTATCCATCAGTGGTCTCTACTTTGCGGGCTCCACATGCGGAATGCCCCTTTTTCGACCATTTTTTCGCCCCCTGATCGGTCCAGGATGAGGATGGTCCGGACTTTGCAGTAATGTTTTCCATGGCCCTAAAAAAGGAAAAACAAACCTGGTTGACAGTGCCGCCCTGGATCATCCTCGGGGCCGTGGGAGTGATGGCCGTTCTCTTCACCTTCATGACCTTGGACAATATCCATCGCGAGAAAGAGAACACCACACAGCTTTTGCTGGAAAAGGCCGCCGCTCTGATCCGCGCATTCGAGGCTGGGACCCGCACCGGCATGATGGGCATGATGATGGGGCCCCGCTGGGGAACCCGACAACTGCAGCGGCTGCTCACGGAGACGGCGAAACAGCCGGACGTGGTCTACCTGGCGGTCACAGATGATCGGGGCCGGATTGTTGCTCACAGTGACGACTCACTCGTGGGGGGGCGCCACGCTCCGGGCCCCGGCGAACCGGGCCCGGGATCTGCACCCGCTTGGCGCCGCGTGACTCTGCAAAACGGTGCCCAGGTCTTTGAGGTGTACCGGACGTTCACACCTCTCGCCCCGGGTTTTCACGACCGGGGCCATGGCATGATGAGGGGCCGGGGGTGGTGCGAGGACCGGCCGCAGCAGAAGCGGTGGATTTTCGTGGGTCTGGACATGGAAACCGTGGAAAAGGCCCGCCTCGAGGACCTCCGTCATACCGTGGTGATGGCCCTGATCCTGCTGCTCATCGGATTTGCGGGCATTTTTTCCCTGTTCGTGGCCCACGCGTATCGTTCGGCCCGCTCTTCCCTTTCCAGGGCCAGGGCATTTTCGGACAAGCTCGTGGAACACATGCCAGTCGGCCTCCTGGCCCTGGATCCGGAAGGTCGGGTGAGCCTGGCGAACCGCGCGGCCGAGCAAATTTTGGGCCGGAACGCCACGGATCTAATGGGGAAAGGGCTCCATGAGACCCTTCCCCAACCATGCCCGGGAGTGCTGGATCGGCTGGACCGGGGCGAAGCCGTGGTGGAAGAGGAGATGGACTGCAGCCTGGGCGGGGACCGGCCGGCCCGGCTCGAGGTGGTGGCCACCCGGCTCCGGGACGAGGATGGAAGGGCCCTGGCCACCCTCCTCATGGTCCGGGACCTGACCCAGATCCAGAGGCTCAAGGAAGAGGTGGCCAGGAGTCAGAGGCTTGCCGCCATCGGGAGCCTTGCGGCCGGAGTGGCTCACGAGATCCGCAATCCCTTGAGCTCCATCAAGGGTTTTGCCACTTACTTCCGGGATCGCCACCATGATGTTCCCGAAGAGCGAAATATGGCGGAGATCATGATCCAGGAGGTGGAAAGGTTGAACCGGGTCATTGGACAGCTCCTGGAGTTCGCAAGACCCATCCGCTTGGAGCGAAGACCCACGGACATCACGGCCCTAGTGCGACACACCCTGAAGCTCATGGCGCCCGATGCCCGCAAGAAAGGCGTCCGTATCGTGGAGGACCCCGGGCCCACTTCCGGCCGGGTGGCCGTGGACCCCGACCGCCTGCAGCAGGTCCTGCTCAACCTTTACCTCAACGCCATCGAGGCCATGGAGAAGGGAGGCGTTCTGACCGTGTCCTGGACAACCCGTGGAGAAGACGAAGTGGAAATCGTCGTATCGGACACCGGCTCCGGCATCCCCAGGGAAAACCTTTCCCGCATCTTCGATCCCTACTTTACCTCCAAGGCGGCAGGGACCGGTCTGGGGCTAGCCATCGTGCAGAAGGTCGTGGAATCGCACGGCGGCAGGATCGAGGTACAGAGCCGCCCGGGAGAAGGGACCCGTATAACCCTCCTGCTGCCGTCGGGGCACGAAAGGGGGAAAGATGGATAAGAAAAGCACCGTCCTGGTCGTGGACGACGATCCGGCCCACCGGACCATGCTGAGGACCCTCCTGTCAGGCTGGGGTTACGACGTGGCTGAAGCGGACGACGGCGGTGCGGCCGTAGAACGGGTCCGCGAGTCGGCCTTTGACCTGGTCCTCATGGACATCCGCATGGTGACCGTCTCGGGCCTCGAAGCCCTCCCCAGGATCAAAGGATACAACCCCTCCATTCCCGTTATCATCATGACGGCGTACTCGTCGGTGGAAACCGCGGTGGAGGCCCTGAAAAAGGGCGCCTACGACTACCTGATCAAACCGCTCGATTTCGACGAGCTGCGCCTGACCATGGAACGGGCCATGGAGCACCTGAGCCTTAAGGAAGAAAACCGAAGGCTCCGCGAATCCCTTGGGAGGCACTTCGACCCGGGCAACATCATCGGCCGCAGCGAGGCCATGGTGGCGCTCCTCCAGACCGTGGCCCAGGTTGCCCCTTCAGAAGCCACAGTGCTCATCACCGGGGAGTCGGGGACGGGCAAGGAACTGATCGCGGGCGCCATACACGGCAACAGTGCCAGGAAGGAGGGCCCGTTCATCAAGATGAACTGCGCAGCAGTCACCGAGACCCTCCTGGAATCCGAGCTTTTCGGCCATGAAAAGGGGGCCTTCACGGGTGCTCACCGGCGAAAGGAGGGCAAGTTCCGGCTGGCGGACGGGGGCTCTCTTTTTCTCGATGAAGTGAGCGAGATGTCCGTGGCCATGCAGGCCAAACTCCTGCGGGTGCTTCAAGAAAGGGAAGTGGTCCGGGTTGGCGGAGAGGAGTCCATCCCCGTGGACGTGCGCCTCATCGCGGCCACCAACAAAGACCTTGAAGAGGAGATGGCGTCGGGCCGCTTCCGCGAGGACCTTTTCTACCGCCTTAACGTCGTGGACCTCAAGATCCCGCCGCTTCGCGAGAGACAGGAGGACATCCCCATCCTGGCCCAGCATTTCCTGGCGCAATTTGCGGAAAAAAACCAGAAACATATAAAAGGCTTTACACCTCAGGCCATGGACGCGCTCCTGAACCACCACTGGCCTGGCAACGTTCGGGAACTCATGAACGCCGTGGAGCGGGCCGTGGTGCTCTCCCGATCCGAAGTCCTCTCCGAACAGGACTTCCCTGCGCTCATCCAGGAGACATCCGCCTCCGAAAGGGAGACCGCGGCCACACCGCCCACCGACCTTCCCCTTGAGGAGATCGAAAAGGCCACGATCCTCAAGACCCTGGAAGCTACGGGGGGCAACAAGAGCGAGGCGGCCCGAAGGCTGGGCATCACCCGCAAAACCCTGCGAAAAAAGCTCAAAAAATACGGGGCCGCGCCTGACGGGCCGCGGTCCCAAGCAGGGGGTCCCCAAGGGGGGACCCTTGACAGCGAGACATAAATTCCTAGTTTATTACTAGGCATTCAACAATACATTTTTGGAGAAAACACCATGGAGAAGACGACCCTGACCATTCCCAACATCTCCTGCGGGCACTGCGTCATGCGCATCAAGGACGAACTGGGCGCACTGGAGGGCGTGGCCGGCGTGGAAGGCGACCCGGGCAGCAAGTCGGTCACGGTGGAGTACGAGGCCCCCGCCACGCTCGAGGGAATCAAGGCAAGCCTCAAGGAAATCAACTATCCCGCCACGGATTGAGGAGAGCGCTGATGGCCACGGAGCGGGTATCCCTGCCCATCACGGGGATGAGTTGCGCCAACTGCGCGCAAAACCTGGAAAAGGGGCTCCAAACGCTGCAAGGCGTCTCATCGGCGGCGGTTAATTTCGCCTCCGAAGAAGCGGAGGTCGAATTTGACGCTGATCAGGTGAGCCTGGAACGGATCGTCCGCAAGATCGCCGACACAGGCTATGGCACGGCCACGGCCCGCGTGAAACTCCCCGTGACCGGGATGACCTGCGCCAATTGCGCGGCCCATATCGAGAGGACCCTCAATCGCAGCCTGGAAGGGGTGCTGAGCGGGGTGGTTAACCTGGCCTCGGAAAGGGCCACGGTGGAATATCTGCCGTCCGTCGTCTCTCTGGACGAGGTGATCGCCGCCATCGAGAAGTCGGGTTACGGGGTGATTCGGCCCGACGCGGAAGGAGAAGAGGACGCCCAGGACGTGGAGCTGGCCGCGCGCCGGGCCGAGGTTGCCGCCCAGACACGCAAGTTCCTGGTGGGAGTCTGTTTCGCCGCACCCCTCTTCCTTTTGAGCATGGGCAGAGATTTCGGCCTACTGGGCTTCTGGTCCCACGCGCCCTGGGTGAACTGGCTGTTCCTTGTCTTGGCGACGCCTGTCCAATTTTACACGGGATGGGATTATTACACCGGCGGATGGAAGAGCCTGCGGAGCGGCGGCGCCAACATGGACGTTCTGGTGGCCCTGGGCTCCTCCGTGGCCTACGGCTATTCCCTGGCCGTCCTGCTCCGGCCGTCCCTGGGTCCTCACATCTATTTTGAGACCTCCGCAGTCATCATCACCTTGATCAAGCTTGGGAAATTGCTGGAAGCCCGTACCAAGGGCCGCACCGGGGACGCCATTCGAAAACTCATTGCCCTGAGGCCCAAAACGGCCACGCGATTGCGGGACGGCGTGGAAGAGTCAGTGCCGGTGGCCCGGATTCAGGTTGGAGACCTCCTGGTGGTCCGGCCAGGGGAGAGCATCCCCACCGACGGCGTGATCCGGGAGGGGGATTCCGCGGTGGACGAATCCATGCTCACAGGGGAGTCCATGCCCGTGGACAAGGGACCGGGAGACCCGGTGGCGGGGGGGACCATCAACGGGCACGGTCGGCTTGTCTTTGAGGCAACGCGGGTAGGAAAAGACACGGCCCTTGCGAGGATCATTCGAATGGTGCGGGAGGCCCAGGGAAGCAAGGCTCCGATTCAGGCCCTGGCCGACCGTGTGGCCGCAGTCTTCGTGCCGGGCGTCATGGCGGTTGCCTTCCTAACCTTCCTTTTCTGGTGGATCCAGGGAGGAGAATTCGTCCCGGCCATGATCAGGCTGGTCTCTGTCCTGGTCATAGCCTGCCCCTGCGCCCTGGGACTCGCAACGCCCACGGCCATCATGGCCGGGACGGGCCTGGGCGCACAGAAGGGGATTCTTTTCAAGAACAGCCAGGCGCTGCAGGAGGCCTCGACTCTGCGCAAGATCCTGCTGGACAAGACGGGCACGATGACCGTGGGAAAACCCGCGGTGGTGGAAGTGGCGCCCATGGAGCCCTCCGGTTTCACCGAAGAGGAGCTCTTGAAAATGGCGGCCTGCGTGGAGCAGGGTTCCGAACACCCCTTGGGACGGGCCATCGTCGGGGAGGCCCAAGGCCGCGGCATCTCCCTTGAGCAGCCCTCCGCGTTCCGGGCCTTCGGCGGCATGGGAGTTCAGGCGGAGATAGGGGGACGAAAAATTTTCGTTGGCAAACCCGACTGGATCCAGTCCCTAGAACTCGCCGGCCCCGAGATCCTGGCCCGGGTCGAGGCGCTCCAGGCGGAGGGCAACACGGTGATCGTCGCGGCCTCCGATGCGGGACAAGTGGGGCTCATCGCTCTGTCGGACCCCCTAAAACCGGGTGCGGCACAAGCAGTGGAACGCCTTCACGAATTGGGAGTTCGTGTGGCCATGCTCACAGGCGACAACGCCAAGACCGCCCATGCCATCGCACGGGCAGCGGGCGTGGACGAGGTGCTGGCAGAGGTGCTCCCAGACGAAAAGGCCCGCCAGGTCCGCCGGATCCAGGAGCAAGGAGCCAGGGTGGGCATGGTGGGCGACGGCATAAATGACGCGCCCGCCCTTGCCCAGGCGGACGTGGGCATCGCCATCGGAACCGGGACCGACGTTGCCATGGAAACGGCGGACGTGGTGCTGGCCAAGGGAGAGCTTCAGGGCGTGCCGCGGGCAATCGGCCTGAGCCGGGCCACCATGAGAACCATCCGGCAGAACCTCTTCTGGGCCTTTTTCTACAACGTGCTCCTGATACCCCTGGCAGCCGGGGTCCTGCATCCTTTCGAGGGACTGCCCGATTTCCTGCGCAATCTCCATCCGATCCTGGCGGCCCTGGCCATGGCCACCAGCAGTATCAGCGTGGTGTCCAACAGCCTGCGCCTTTCCCGGGCGCGAATTCCTTGAGCCCGGGGCCCGTTCGTCCCGTTGCTCCCCCTTCTTGCTTGACATCCATCAAGAGTTTTCATTATTTAGATCAGAATTCCCGGGAGGCGGATCGGGGCCTCCCCGACCCGCGACTCCTCCCTCCGGATCCGGCGCGGCCCGCCGCACCTGAGCCCCGGGAGCGGTTCCAAACAGGGGCCGGAGGGGGGGCTCCCCCAACCAAACGGAAAGCAAACGTCCAGCAAGGAGGTGAACATGAAAAAGGGATATTTGGGGTTTTTCGTCTCGCTTTTTCTCTTGGCCGGCACAGCCTGGGGGGATGCCATCAAGATTCCCGTGGCCTCCCCGTTTACCGGTCAGCTCGCCTCTTTCGGCGAGGGTGTGAAAAACGGGGCCCTTTTGAAGGGATCGGAAATCAACGCCTCGGGCGGCATCCGGGGCCGCAAGGTGAAGATTGTCCTGGAAGACGAACTCTGCGACCCCAAAGAAGCGGCCACAGTGGCCACCAAACTGGCCAACGATCCAGCAGTGAGCATCGTGGTGGGACACCTGTGCAGCTCGGCCACGCTGGCGGCCCTTCCCATCTACCGGGCCGCAAAACTTCCCGCCATCTCCCCCGCCTCCACCAATGTGAGCATTGGAAAAATGAGTCCATTCTATTTCCGGAACGTGTACAAAGACGACTTCCAGGGCCTGTTCCTCGCCAAGTACGCCCATTTTGTAAAGGGTTACAAGAAAGTGGCCATCTTTTACGAGGTGAATGATTATTCCATGGGCCTCATGCTGGCGTTCATGAAAGAGGCCAAAAAGCTGGGCATCAAGATCCTGGGGACCGAGGCCTACACGGCGGACACCACCGATTTCAAGCCCCAATTGACCAAGTTCAAGATGATGAAGCCGGATGCCATCTTTATCCCGGGCTATGCTCCGCAGGGGACGCTGATCGTGTCTCAGGCCGTAAGCCTGGGGATCCGCAACGCAGGATTTTTCGGGGCCGACGGTCTGGACGACGACCTGATGCTCAAAAACCCGGATGCTGAGGGGCTTTTCGTCACTACTCCCTTTTTGCCCGACAAGGCGGGCCCGCGGGCCGCAGGCTTCATCCGGGCCTATCGAAAGGCTTACGGCAAGGATCCCAACTGGTTCGCGGCCAACTCCTATGACGCGGTGGGTCTGGCCGCTGCTGCCATCACCGCGGTGGGACAGGACCGGGTCAAGATCCGCGACTATCTTGCAAGCATCAACACCAGGGAAAAGGCCTACGAGGGGGTGGCGGGCAAGACCTATTTCGACAAGAACGGCGATTGCCTCAAGGACGCCTTTGTGAAGGAAATCCGCGGAGGCAAGTGGGTCAGCGCGCAAAAGCAGCTCCGGCAATAGATAACGGAACGGACGGATGGGGCGGGTCCCTGCGGGACCTGCCCTTTTTTTCCGCAGGAAACGGGGGTGGGTCCCTTGCACGAGCTTCTGGACCAATCGAGCCTCTTCCTCCAGCAACTGGTCAACGGCATCACCCTGGGAGGTGTATACGCCCTTATAGCCGTGGGCTACACCATGGTCTACGGGGTGATCCAGTTGATCAATTTCGCCCACGGCGAAATCTACATGCTGGGTGCCTTCCTGGCTTACACCATGGTGACGGTCCTGCACCTGCCCTTTTTTGTGGCCTTCATCCTGACCATTCTCCTCTGTTCCTGTTTCGGCATCCTCCTCGACTTCATCGCGTATCGGCCCCTGCGGCAGGCGCCCCGGCTCGCGGCTCTGATCACGGCCATCGGCATGTCCATCTTCTTACAGAACCTGGCCCTCATGATCTGGGGCTCTCAGATCAAATCCTTCCCCCGGGAATTGCTGCCCGCGGTCTTTTCCCGGCCCGCCCTGGTACTGGGGGAGATCACCGTATCCTGGCTCCAGATCTTCATTCTGACCATTACGGTACTCTTCATGGCCATCCTTCACTTCATCATCCACAGGACCCAGGTGGGAACCGCCATGCGGGCCATCTCCCATGACAAGGTCACCTCCGCGCTCATGGGCATCGGGGTCAACCGCGTGATCTCCTTCACCTTCGCCGTCGGGTCGGCCATGGGAGGCATGGCCGGCATCCTGGTGGGGCTCTACTACAACGCCATCTTCCCCACCATGGGATACATCGCCGGGATCAAGGCCTTTGCCGCAGCCGTGCTGGGGGGGATCGGCAATGTACCGGGCGCAATGCTCGGAGGGGGCGTTCTGGGTATCGCGGAGGTCCTTGGGGCGGGATACATCTCCTCGGAATATCGCGACGGCATCTCCTACGCGGTCATGATCGCCGTGATCCTGTTCAAGCCTTCAGGGCTCATCGGAAAACCCACGGGGGACAAGGTATGAGCCGACGCACGCGTCCCGCCCTTCCTCCCGGGCTCATCATGCCGTTGATCTTCCTCCTGGCGCTCTTGTTGCCCTGGATTCCCCTAGGGCCTTCCTCCAATTACGTGCTGCGGGTGCTCACCACGGCGGTCCTTTACATGATCCTGGCCCTGGGCCTCAATATAGTGCCCGGATTCACGGGCCTCCTTGATCTTGGCTACGTGGGATTCTACGGCATCGGCGCCTACACCTCGGGCCTCCTGGCCATCCATTACGACCTCAGCTTCTGGTGGATCCTGCCCCTGGCCGCCCTGAACGGGGCCCTTTGGGGGATCCTGCTGGGCGCCCCCACCCTGCGTCTCACGGGGGACTACTTCGCCATCGTGACTTTCGGGTTTTCCGAACTCGTGGTCCTGGTGATCCGCAACGAACTCTGGCTCACCCGGGGACCCATGGGTCTGCCGGGCATCAGTCCGCCAAGTCTCCTGGGGCACACGCTGACCAAAGACTGGGAGTTTTTCTATCTCGTACTCTTCCTTCTTGCCGTGGTCCTTTTCGTTGTCACACGGCTTGAGGACTCCAGGCTCGGCAGGGCCTGGTTCGCAATCAGGGGCGACGAGATAGCCGCCCAGTGCTGCGGCATCAACTTGATCCGCTACAAGGTCACCGCATTCGCCATCAGTGCCTCCATCGGGGCCATGGGTGGGGCCTTTTACGCCAAGTGGTTCAAGTTCATTCACCCTGACATGTTCAAGTTCTGGGAATCGATCCTGATCCTTTGCCTCATCGTATTCGGCGGCATGGGCAGCATCAGGGGGACCATGCTGGGGGCCCTGGTACTCATTCCTCTCACGGAGATCCTGCGGGCCGTGCTTCCCCAGGAGCTTTTCAGCGCGCGCTACCTGATCTACGGGCTTACACTGGTACTCATGATGCGGTGGCGGCCCGCGGGCCTCATCCCATTTGAGCGGGCACAGGAGGCACTTGCGCGGCGAGCCGAGGCAAGGATCCGATCCCGTCGGGGAGGCGAACAAGGGCCATGAAAACGATTCTTCGCGTCGCTCGCCTGAGCAAGTCTTTCGGGGGAATCTCGGCCCTCCAGGACATCGACATGGAGGCACGGGAAGGACAGATCGTGGGGATAATCGGGCCCAACGGCGCCGGCAAGACGACCCTTTTCAACTGCCTGAGCAGCCTCTACCATCCGAGCGCCGGGCAGATTTTCTTCGGAGACCGCCCCATCGCGCCGGAGTTTTCCTCCAAAAAGAAAAAGCTCGTCGCGGCCTGCGCCCTGGTGTTCCTTTTCTTGAGCCTGCTCTGGACGCCCATTTTCTGGTCTCTCTTCGTGCCGGGGGCCCTGTTCAAGGTGGAAACGGTGATGCTGGGCCTGCTGCTGCTGGGGGTTCGGTTCTTCACCTTTCGGGGACTGCGGCGCTTCGAGATCTGGGCCTGGGGACTGATCTTCCTGTTCCTGGCGGCCGACATCTGCCTGGCCCTGTTCCTGGGGGGGCGTCCCCTTTCCCAGGACCGCTTTCTCGGCACATCCCTGCCCCTGGGCTGGGTCGGAACCCCGTGGGCCCTTGCGGCCCTACCCTTCAGCCTCTTTTTCGGCCTCCAGCTCTGTACGGCCCCCGCGCGCCGCCTCTTCGGGTTCAAGATCGGCCCCGACGCGGTGACCCGTCTCGGAATGGCCAGGACCTTTCAGAACATACGCCTCTTTTTCCATCTCAGCGTGCTGGACAACGTGAAGATAGGGGCGCACTGCACCATGCGGTCCGGGATATGGCGGTCGCTTTTTCGCACCCGGAGGCAGCGGGCCGAGGAAGAAGGAGCCGAGCAGGAGGCACTGAACCTCCTGCGCTTCGTAGGGCTCGAACAAAGGGCCCTGGTCCTGGCCGATGCCCTGGCCTACGGCGAGCAACGGCGCCTGGAAATCGCGAGGGCCCTGGCCTCCCGCCCCCGGCTGCTCCTGCTCGACGAGCCGGCGGCCGGAATGAACCCCCAGGAGTCCGCAGACCTGATCCGGCTCATTCGCCGAATCAGGGAAAAGGGGGTCACCGTGCTCATCATCGAACACGACATGAAAGTGATGATGAACCTTGCCGACATCATCTATGTGCTCGATTACGGGCGTATGATCGCCCAGGGAACACCGGAGCAGATCCGGACCGACCCCAAGGTGATCGAGGCGTACCTGGGAGGAGGAGTCCATGCTCCGGCTTGAAGGGGTTCATGCCTATTACGGTCGCATCCACGCCCTTAAGGGTGTAAGCCTGGAGGTACGAGAGGGTCACATATGCTGCCTCATCGGGGCCAACGGCGCCGGCAAGTCCACGACCCTCATGACCATCAGCGGCATCACGCCCATCGCCTCCGGAACCGTCACCTATCAGGGGCAGCCGATCCACCGCGTCTCACCCGAAGAAATCGTGCGCAGGGGCATCGTCCAGGTGCCCGAAGGCCGAAGAATCTTTCCCAACCTCACGGTCCAGGAAAATCTGATGCTTGGTGCCTATCTTCAGCGGGACAAGGCGGAGAAGCTTTCGGCTCTCGAACGGAGCTTTTCTATGTTCCCCATCCTGAGAGAACGAAGGAGACAGCCCGGCGGGACCCTTTCCGGCGGAGAGCAGCAGATGCTGGCCATCGCCCGGGCCCTCATGGGGACCCCCAGGCTCCTCCTGCTGGACGAACCGTCCCTCGGCCTGGCTCCCCTGATCGTGGAACGGATCATGGGCATCATCAGACAGATCCGGGACGAACGCGGGGCCACGATCCTCCTGGTGGAGCAAAACGCCCAGGCGGCGCTGGACCTTTCTGATTATGGTTATGTGATCGAAACGGGAGAGGTGGTCCAGGAAGACTCCGCCCGGCGACTCCTGGAGGATCCGCGGGTCCGGGAGGCCTATCTCGGTTAAGAAGTCCTTTTTGCGGGGAGAGACCCCCTGGACCAAAGAGGGCCCCTCCGCTGCAGATTACTTGGGCGGGGTGGGCCTCAGGACGCCGTCGGCACCCCGCTTGTTGGGATATGGTTGCTGAGGCAAAGGTGCGCCGGGCAGCTCCACGATGGACTTTCCGTATTTCCAGTCTGCAGGACACACCGCGATGTAACGCGCATACCCGCCCGTACCCCCTCGGGCTTTGCGAAACCTATCAAGATCAAGGCACCCGCCTCAGGGACCTTGTCCAGATTCTTCATGCCTTCGGCCTGGCAGACGTTGTGCTTCAGCAGCCAGGTTTCTCCCTCGAGGGTGGGCGTGGTGTCGGTGTCGAGGGGTTCGTGGCCGTGAAACAGGATTTTCCTCTGCAGGTGCAGGAACTTGAGGACGTCCAGCTCGGTGCCCGGGAAGGGAGCGTTTGCGAAACGCTTGATCTCGTTCCACCGCCGACGAACCACGATACCCTATGGAAAGATGCCTCCCCCGTCAAGTTTCGGAGCCCTGGTGCGTGGGTTCGAAAGAGGCCGGGCCCGCCACCAGGTGGATACCGTTTTCGAGCCGCACGACGTAGAATTCAAATCGCGACTCCAGGCGATCCAGGATTTCCCCTTTGATTCCTGCATATCCTTTGGTCATTTTGACTTGCGTCCCGCTAGGATACATCCCATCCCTCCCGTGCCCCGGGGCTGGTGACCGCCGGGGCTTTTGATATTGACACGCGCCTCGAGCTTGGTGCCTAATGAAACCGTTACGGGCTCCGGATCTTCGGGCCACCGGTCCGGCCTGCTTTTCTCAGAATGCTACGAGCCCCTGGGGGTGCGGTCTCATGATTTGTCCCAAGTGTGGCTTCAGCCAGCTCGACGATGTCTATTGTGCCAACTGCGGCATCAATATCGAAAAATTTCTGCAAAAAAACAAGAAAAAGCGATACGCGGAAAGCATTCTGATCCTGATGGTATGCGCGGGGATCCTTGTAGCGGCCTACCGCCTCCATCAAAATCGGTCTGACCGCTCCAAGAATCTCAAGACGCCCGCAGCCGCCTTGATGCCCGAGGCTCCTCGGGAAAAAGCCCGGCCGCAGAAACACCCAACGGGCCGCAAGGGTCCACGCCCCCGGCCACGCACCGCCAAGGCCCCGGCCCCGTCCGCGAGCCCAGCGCCGGTTCAGGCCCGACAGCTTTCTCCATCTGCCGGGCCCCCTGGCCGAAAGGCGACCCCGGAAGAGAGGGCCTCAGCCGATGCTCCAAACCCTTCGCCCGGGGACAGGGACCGAGGTGATGAAGAATCAGAGCCCACGGCCGGGCAGTGGTTCAAGAAGGGCCTCGCCCTTGACGACGACTCGGATGCGGAGATTCAGTGTTACCGCAAGGCGCTAGACAAGAACCCCGAGATGGCCCCCGCCCTCTATCGCCTGGGGGCCATCTACTTTCGGCGTGCCGAGTACGACCTTGCGGATCGTGCGTTTGCCGCCTTCCTGCGTCACGCCACTGAAGAGGAGCGGCGCCGATATGATATCTATGTCTATTATTCCCTGGCCGAGGTCGAAGACTTGAGCCAGCAGAAGGTCCAGGGCGACGAGGAACGCCCCGGGGGGGGGAACGCTTCAGTGGGGGAATCCGGGACCCAATCCGAGGAAGGCAGGGGCCCCCCGGAGGAGGAGGCAAAGGCCGTGGTGCGGTTCACCAACCTCAGGGGCCAGGTGGTGGTTCCCGTCCTGCTCAACGGCCGAATTTCCACATCCATGCTCTTGGATACCGGCGCTGGTATCACCGTGATCTCTCCTGCCTTGGCCCGCGCCCTGGGCCTTCGGGCGGAGGGAAGCCGGACCGTGGCCCTCAAGACCCTGGCGCGCGATATTCGGGCGCCCGTCGTCATCCTGGAGGCTTTGAAGGTGGGGGGCATCCTGAAACAGGATCACCCCGTGGCCGTATCCGAGCTTAGCATGATGGACGACACCCTGGGAGGAATCCTGGGGATGGACTTTCTGGGCGATATGCAGATCCACATCGACACCACACACCGGGAGGTGCGCCTGCTGCCGAGGTGAGGCGGTAAGACTCCATGTGTCGTCCCACTTCCTTTTCTTGTGCATTCTTCGCAGTTGCTCCCCATCACATCCCGTCACAATGCCGGAGTTGATCCTGCTCGAGCTCAACCGGGCGCGGAGGCTATGGCGTTTGTTTGCTTTCATTCCCGAAGTTTGGCAGGAAGGCTTGGTGCCCCCCTGCCGTGGTCTAAGCCACGCGAAACAAAGATGAAGCTCTGGATAAACAGTAATGCTATCCAGCGGATGTGGTAGAGCGACACTCCTGCAACTGAAGTCCTGGCATCGGCGGCATTACCAGCCTGGGTCACGCCCATCTCGGCACGCCGATGAGCCAAGACGTACACCAACGCTTGTTGAGTCGGTTGCCTGAGACACGAACCCAAACATTAGCCGGCCGCACTGATCCTGCTGCCAAGAGAGGCATCGTTTCTTCAAAGAACCGGCCCAGGCCGCCGGTTCACCTCATCAAATCCCACGCAGGATACGGTGGCCAGCATGGACAACCATCCTACGAGAACCACATGTCCACAGTGGCCTGCCCGGGTAGGATGGCGGGCAATGGCCACTGCAAAGATTTGCGAGCCCTTATGGCGGTCCAGGGAGGTTGTGAGGGGACACCGTTGCGAAAAATCAGCGTTAGCAAGAAAACGGTTTGACGAAGACACTTTGTCCACATATAATGAGACACAGTTTGTCTTTGTTTATTGGAATGAAACATGGTCGAACTGAAATGCCATGGTCATTTAACTAGTAGTGTCGGCTGGCTACGGCTTTCGACTTGCACGGTGCACAAAGGAATTCAATATTGATGAAGAACGATAAAACAGTAGATCCAATAGGGCCAGGGGATGTTGTATCCGGATTGGAGCCGTCCGAGTTGGTTGAAATCCGACAGATCAGACCTTTTGGCAACAAACTTCTTGTTGTTGGCGTCGGTGTCCAATCCAAAGTTGAAAGCAGGCGGCCTCTTACTCAAGAGGAGCTGACTGCTCTCGTCAAAGTTCGCGGTGGGAAGCATGCGTTTGATGGTGACCCGAACATCTTCCTACTGGGAGCAGAGGCAGAGCGCATTCGGATCGCTCATCAATTCGACCCTTTGTTCGCTGTCAACTCAAGTGTTGTCGATCCCCTTCCGCACCAAGTGGAAGCGGTTTACAGGTATCTTTTGCCGCTGCCACGAATCCGTTTCCTTCTTGCTGACGATACGGGGGCCGGCAAGACCATTATGACCGGTCTCCTCATCAAGGAACTCTTATTCCGTGGAG
>JAFDIS010000149.1 GCA_019307945.1 Deltaproteobacteria bacterium
CACGGAGCTGGTGACCATGGAAGACCTTCACATCTCACCCAAAGGTGGCGCCATCGAGGACGTGATGGAAGGGTTCTATGACCTCGACGGCCAGGTGCCCTGCCAGGTGGACGGTGGGCTGAAGTGCTATGGTCATCCCATCGGGGCCTCGGGCCTGCGGATGATCTACGCCATGTACGAGCAGTTGCTGGAGCGGGTGCCTGAGGAGCGCAAGGTGAAGAACGCCAGGCTGGGACTCACCCACAACCTCGGGGGCACGCCCTGGCAAAACGTGGCGGCCATTTCCATTATCGGGAGGGACTAGCGGCCAGCCGCTGAAACGAAGAGCGTAAGGCATACGCCCCCGGGGGCGGCGTTGTTCGCCCCGGGGGCGTTTTTTGCGAAGTCCTTTTTCAGGCCTTAGAGCCGCACCCTGGCCTCAGACTTGGGAAGGACCGGCAGGCAGCGCATGCCACGCCATCTTTCTCAGAGCACGTGTTCGGTCCGTTCGATGATGCTGTCCTGAAGTCCCTTGCTCAGGTCCACGAAGTAGGCGCTGTAGCCTGCCACGCGGACGATGAGGTCGTGGTGCTTTTCAGGATGGGCCTGGGCGTCCATGACGTCATCGACGGACCGGAAGGTCCGGGGGTCCTTTGTGGGCGCGCCGTGCTGCTCGCCGGTGCCGGGGTCCACCCCCTGGTGCAGGGCCCACCAGAGGCACTTGGGAAGCACCGTGTAGCCCCTGCCCTGGTGCATGGCGTTGAGGCCTGGCAAATGCAGGTACACGCACCCGAAGATCACGTAGTCCCGTGCCTGCTCCCTGCTGAAGCCCCAGCTCTCAATCCGTGGAATGAGGGACTTGTCGTTGAACAGGGCCGGATACCCGATGCCCGTGCGCATCACGTCGATGGCCTTGAGCAGAAACTCCTTGGGTGTACCGTCGTGGTAGCGCAGGCAGATGCTCCCCTGGAGCGTGCGGACCGACTCTGCCGCCTCCAGGATGAGGTAGCTCATGGGGCTCGTCACATCGTTGCCCTCGGCGTCCACCCCCCCGATCACCAGGCTCTGCAGCAGGTGGCAGGTGCCCCCCGCCGTACACCCCGGACATGGTGGGGGAGTACATCTGGCTGCACCCCTCGAAGTTCACCCAGAGGTCCTCGAGGAGTTCCAGGGCCCCCTCCCGGGTGATCCTTCCCGCCTTGAGGTCCGCCTCGTAAAAGGGGTTGAACAGCACGTCGAGCCGCGCGCCGATGCCGATGGCGATGAACTCGATCTGGTGGGTGATCACGTGGATGAGCCAGAAGAACTGGATAGCCTCATGGAGCGTGCGGGGAGGCTCGGCCGGTACGCGCTCGCAGGCCTCGGCGATACTCTCCAGTTGTCCGCGCCGGACCGGGTCCTTTTCCGCCCGAGCCATCTGCCTTGCCTTGGCCGCGAACCTGCCGGAAAAGGCGACGGCCGCCTCCAGTGTGATGATGACGGCATGGAGGAAATTCTTCTGCTCGAAGTAGTCGATGGGCACGTGGTCCTCCACGGCCCTGAGTTTTTCCTCCGCCTCCCGAATGATCCCCCTGAGCCCCATCCGGAACAGCTTTTCGTAATTGGGCACAAACCCTTCCGAGAGCAGGCTCCAGAGGATCGTGCCCTCGTACCGGAAATACCTGCGCATGTCCTCGGTCATGGACCTGGACAGGATGTCCCGCAGGGACCGGCCGTCCCAGTAGGCGCACAATTCGTCGAACTCCCGCCTTGCCGCATCATCGGCCAGGGTCTCCCCCGGGGCCCCGGGCTGAATGACCCGTTGTACGGAGCGCCAGTTCTGCTCGATGAAATGCACAAGGTGATGGGGACTTTCCGCATAATTGCCCACGATCCACTGCTGGTCCTCGATGTAGACGGGCATGTGACGCAAGATGTGGTCGAGGGCCTTGGCGCGACGGAGCACCATCGGTTCCCCCTCCGTCATCTTGTAAGACTCCGTGAGCAGGCGGGACCGTGCGATTCCCAGCCGAACGTTTTCCCCGTAAACGCCCCGTGCCCGCTCATCGGGCGTGTAGCCCCGCTGGATGTTCCTCATGGTCTTGGACGCCGCGGCCTTCGCCTGGATTCTCGCTGCCTGTGCCATTGACTCCTCCTTGCGTGTTCTCACTCCTGGGCCGAATTCCCGATGTGGGGGTAGGGACCCTCGTACCCCATGTGCCGGGAGATGGTTTTTCCTTTGTCAAAAAGTTCCTCCCGGGCCCGGCTTGCGATCTCGTCCAATCTCATCACGTCCACGGACACGTTGATGGCGGCAATGACCGCTTTGCGGCACCGGTAGATCGCCAGCGCTACCTTCCCGCCCCCGCCGTCCCCGGGGACTACTACACGGACTTCTATTACCTTCATCACCCCTGCCCCTCGCTCCTGGGGACCGCGGACCGCAACGGGATTTCGGGGAGCCTTGCCAACCGCGCGGAGTTGGACAATTACACGAAGTTTTTGGTGTGGCGGGACAGGCTTCCGCCGGAGTTGGGGCTTTGGGGGAGCCAGTGCACGAAGTGGGACGGCGCCCATTTCGTGACCACCAGGAAAGCGGCCACGGCGGCCTACGAGGAGGCGGGAATCAAGAACCCCCGGGAGGAGATCAGGATGATGGAGGTACACGACTGCTTCTCCATCATGGAGCTGGTGACCAACGACTCATCACCCCAAGATCCCTGATATAAGCGACCATGGCCGGGCCCCCGAATGCGGTGAGACCAAGCCTGAGAAAAGCCAAAAAGAGATTGAAGGCAAAACCCGGGCTATGCCTTGGGTCGTTCGTCTTGATAACCGTTTTCATGGTGCTATGCCGCTTTTACACTGCATCGAATATAGCGATGGTAAGGAGTGCCCGCGATGCGATCACGATGCGTATTTTTTGTCAGCCTGTTTGCGTTGGCCCCATAAGTCTTGCCTTGAAAAATCAATCCAAAACCGTGCGGTATCATGATATAGCCGGGTCGCGTCCCGTTCGTCACTTGGAGTTCTATGGTTTCCTGGCCGGCTTCCGTGATCACCTTCACCATCTGTCCATCTTCGAAACCCCACTTTTCCGCGTCCGCAGGATGCATGATTGCGGTACAGGCCCTCTTTCCTTTGTTCCAGGCGGGATCCCTCATTTGGGTATTGGCATTGTAATCCATGTGTCGGCCTGAGGACATGATGAACGGATACTCTTCTTCCTCTAGCTCGAGTCTTTCCGATTCCTTCACCGGGTCAATCTCTTGAATCCACTCCGCCATCTCGGGCACGTCCAGGTGGATGAGACCGTCTTCCGTGGCCAGTGCTTGAAAATGATCCCAACTCCGGGTATCCACTTCTCCCACCCAGATTCCCTCGGGATGCTCCAGGATCGTCTGAAAGATTTCCTCTCCCAGACCGGGTCCGGGATGAAACCCCGCCCTTTCCGCCAATTCATGGCTCGAAGGCGGCAGGCTTTGCAAGGCCCCCCAAAAGGAAGCAAGCTGTACAGAACCCAGCTTCTTGCCCAGGGTCTTGCCCAAGAGGTAAGGCATGTTTTTCCCTGCCTTTGGATTTGCCTTGAGGTATTCGACCAACGCCGCTCCGAACCTCAGGCGATCTTCGCTCTCGGCCGCCCTGTAGAGCGTTTCCGGAATTTCCGGAACCATTCCCAATTTGTCGGCCAGGCGCAGATAGATCTCCCCGGCCTCGATTTGTTCTCCCTCCGGCTCCACCACCGGATGCCTCATCTGCATAAAAATCTTCGGAAAACCCCCGGCCCAAAGCGTGAGTCCGGCATCCCATGATTCATAGGCGGTCATGGCGGGCAGCACATAGTGGGAAAGAGCGGCGGTCTCTGTCATGGCCACTTCGATGGTGACGAGTAAGTCCAGTTTTCCAAAGGCCTCCTCATAGGCTGAAGTATCGGCGAAGGACCTCAGCGGATTGGCGCCACTCACGATGACCGCTCGGAGTCGCTCCGGATGTTCGGACAGGATTTCCTCCGGCATCACGTTCGGGGGATAGACCCGGGTGATTCCTGGATAGCCCGTGGCCACCGTACGCCAGTACCGGGATTCTTGTTCAGCCATGGCCGCATTTCGCTTACGCGGGCCGCCTCGCAGACTCACAGGAAAAATATTGCCGCCTTCGACCCCGATTCTTCCGCACACGGCTCGAAGCACGGTCTCAAGATAAGAGATGAGTGTGCTGTGCCGGTTCATGAGAACCCCAAGATCACTGTGGTGGCAGGACGTCCTTGTCGTGAAGAGTCGGCAAACTTCCTTCACCTGCCGGTAATCCAACCCACAGACTTCAATGGCCGCTTTTCCATCAAAATCAGCGAAAAAGGGCCGGATGGATTCAAAACCTGAAACATGCTTTTCAATATACTCCTGGTCGTGCCATCCTTCATTCAAAATGATTGAGATCATCGCCCGGTAGAGAAGCGCATCCGTACCCGGTCTGATAGGTAAATGGATGTCGGCGATCCTGGCCGTCTCAGAAACGCGCGGATCTACAACCACTAGGAGTCGATCCGGGTCTTTGGCAAACTTGGTGAGTACACGCCTCGCTTGAGGCGTATGGTGACTCATCATTGGGTTCCACCCAAAAATCAACAGCATATCGGTTTTGTCAAGATCAGGTGCGGCATGAAGAGTCTGGCTGCCGTAGGTTTTGCCGTCCGCCCAATAGCGTCCTGTCAGCTCTTGGGCCAGGGCGTTATAAAAATATTGCGAACCCATGCCTCGAAGCAGACTAATGGCGAAGATCCCTTGAAGTGCGCAGCCGATGGAACCTCCTCCCACCAAGGCAAGAGAACGGGGCCCATGTTCCTGAACGATGGCGGAAAGTCTTTCGGCAATTTCGTCAATCGCCTGATCCCATGGGATCCGCTCAAAGGAATCTCCGATCTTCTTCAGTGGATGCATGAGGCGATCGGCATGGTGCTGGTGGTAGTGGATGTTCAGTCCCTTGCGGCAGGCATAGCCTTCGCTTCGGGGATTATCCCTGTCCCCCCGAACCTTTACGATACGATTGTCTTGAACTTGGACCTCAAGCCCGCAGAGATTGGCTCACAGGATACAACTGGTCTTTTTCCACACCATGATTCTCCCCCTTCCCTTCAT
This sequence comes from Deltaproteobacteria bacterium, assembly GCA_019307945.1. GTDB lineage: Bacteria > Desulfobacterota > DSM-4660 > Desulfatiglandales > Desulfatiglandaceae > B17-G16. Next base: position 5,094 of record JAFDIS010000149.1, read on the forward strand.
GTCCATGATGTTTTCATGAGACCATCTCGTCGATAATTTCCTTGACGGTCTTGATCTTCGTAACTACGGCGCTCACCTGACCAGCCCCCGGAGGAAAGAGATCGAACTGCCCGGAGCGCCAGGCCTTCCCCATGTTCATCATATTGTACTCCTCGGACAGGTCGACGTTGGGATCCTTCATCTTTTCGGCCAGCCGAGCATTCATGATAACTCGAACGCCCATGCCGCCCACGGGGAGCACCGTGGTTCCTCCTTCGGGGCAATTCAAGATCGCCTCCTTCCAAGCCTGAGGGGCGGGGCTTTCCGCTGAAGACAAAAACCGGGTGCCGATCTGGACTCCCTGGGCGCCCAGCGCCAGGGCGGCGCGATACCCACGGGAATCGGCGATGGCTCCGGCCGCCACCACGGGCACGTCTACGTGGTCGCACACCAAAGGGATGAGGACCATGTTGGACGATTCGGGCTTGAGGGTTCGCAGGCCTCCCGACTCGTACCCGGAGACAACCACGCCGTCTGCTCCGGCCTTGGCCGCCTTCACTGCAAAGGAAAAATCCAATGCTACATGCAGTCCTTTCATCCCCAATTCATGAATTTTAGGATAAATTCTCTGGGGAGCACCCGCCGAAGTAGTTACGGTCTTGACCCCTGCCTCAGCCAGAACCTCCAGGATCTGTTCATTGGCGGGATTCATCGCAATCATCAGATTGGCGCCGAATGGCTTGTCCGTGCGTTCACGAATCTCTGCAATCATTTTTTTAATGGTATCGAGGTCCTGAATAAATCCCAGGGCCAGCATACCGAAACCGCCGGCCTCGCAGACCGCTGCGACCATTTTTGGATCATTCAACTCGCCGATAGGGCCCTGAATGATCGGGTACTTGCTTTCCAAAATGTCTAAGAGTTGAGACATGGCAAAAACCTCCTTCGCCGTCTAAATGTGGATGAGACCGGACCGTTTCTGGTCCGGGATGTGAACCGTATAATCATCCGCGGGGGCCGGATCTTTCCAACATCGCTCCGAAAAAATGGCCTCCCTTGGGGGCCCGATCGACCCTAACACGGGTTCAGAATACGTCCAAACACCATCCGGTCGAAGACCTCATACGCCACCGTGTTCTTCGAAACCTTCATCTGCATCAGAGTTCCCTCCCAACTGTTGAAGATGAAATCGGCCGCCTCCCGGGCGTCAATGGACGATGGGATTTCCCCTGCCTCTTGTGCCCTTTTGAGCTGGGCGGCCAGGTCCTTTTTCAAGGTTGACATGGCCTTATTCAACTTTTGCCTGAATCTTGGGTTGCGATCGCCCATTTCCTGAGACAGGTTTCCGATGGGGCATCCGCCCTTAAAATCTGCTTTGGAGAACGATTCGGCCTGCCACTTAAACACCCGCCTGATCCGCTCCAGATACGGCAGATCTCGGTCCTGATAAAAAACGTCCGCGTTTTTCCTCAGGTGTCGGCTAAAATAATCAATGAGATGCAGACCAAAGTCCTCTTTGCTTTTGAAATAGAAATAAAATGATCCCTTGGGGACTCCTGCAGCCTCCAACAATTCGGCCAGTCCGGTACCATTGAACCCCTTTTGGTTCACGATCCTGGCTCCCGATTTGAGAATCCTAGACTTCGCGTCCATGGCATCCCTTCACTTCGGTCTTAGGTGTCAGGCCTCAACAGTGTATTAGATAGTAGACCAGTCGACTATTAATGTCAACTGCCACTACGGTATGCGCTGAAGAAATATTTTCTTCCCAACATCCTGAAAAATACAAAGCAGGGCCAAACGCTCAATGAGATCCTTACCTGGTTTCCATCCATAAATGGCTCTTTTTGTCTTCGGCTCGCTCGGACTCCCCACCCTTCGGGCGGGTCCCCGGTTTGTCCGCGCTGCGCT
>JAFDIS010000051.1 GCA_019307945.1 Deltaproteobacteria bacterium
TGAGCGGGGGCCTGCACGCCTCTCAGAAGAACGAGTACAACGTCACGGTGCTCAGGGGCCCTTCAATAGCCGAACTCATCCTTTCCCCCGAGCCCATCGACTACAACGGTTCCAGGAGGCCCTCCGTGGTTCTCGCCTTGGCCGCCGAAGGGGTGGAACGCCGCAGCGGCCTTTTCTCCGCTCTCGGGGCCCATGCCCTCCTCTTACAGGCGCCCGGGGTGAAACTTCCATCCACGGCGGCCGAGGTCATTCCCTTGGATTTCAAGACCCTGGGCATCAAACGCCAGGACTGGGCCTTGGCCTCCCTGGCGGTCCTGGCCCGGATGGACCGGGTCCTGAGCCGGGAGATGCTGGAGGCGGCCCTGGAGATGCGCTTTGAGGGTCGGACGCTGGATGCGGTGAAAGCCATTGTAAGGAACGTGGCGGAAGGTCAAGATCCGACCTGACAGTAGCTTGAAAAACATAGCGAGCGCAGGCGAAGCAAGGCAAATGTGGACAAATCCAGGCTGCGTGGGCGGTTGCTATTGCTCGCTGATCTCTGAAGGGGAGGGCTGTCCGAATCCCACCTTCGGCCCGAAAGCAACTCCTCCGCCGTTCGGAGGCACATGGCTTCACCACTCAAGCGCCCGCCCCCTGGGAATCAAGGCGCGTTATTTCCTTGCGAATTCGATGGGAGAGGCGGATCGTTCCCATCTCTTCTGAAAGACGCAGGGCCCGCTCAAGACACTTTCTCCCCTCTGCGGGACGGGTCTTCCGAAGAAATCGGCCCTTGAGCAGGAGCGCTCTTGCCTGATGTCTCCGAGCCCCGTTTCGTTCGGCCAGATCCAGGGCCTTTCGGAGAAATGCGAAACCTTTTTTCCGCTCGCCCATACCCGTGTAAAGTTCAGCCAGGGCGAGAAATAGGCGCGTCTTGTAACGCCATTTCGAATAAAATACGCCGGGCGTTTTCACTTCCTCCCATGTCTTTTCCAGTATATCACGGGCCTCCGTAAGATTGCCCAGGGCCAGATGGTTTTCTCCGAGGTTGATCCGGGCGTTGTGGATCGTTTCGGGATTTCCGCTGTCCAGAGCCCCCTTGAGTGATTCCATATTCAACCGAAGGGCTTTTTCATAGTCCCCTTCTTCGGCATAGACCCACCCCAGCGAGTTTAGGAATCGTGGCCGCCAGAAAGTGTCATCGCCCTGCTCCACTCGCTTTAACCCGTTGCGGAGACTCTGTTCGGCTTCCTCCGTCCTGCCGAGGGCACAGAGGATCAAACCTTGTGTAAAGTGCTGGAAGATATCGAAATAGGGGCTTCTGATTTCAAGGTTTAATTTCCTTAGCTCCTCGTTCAAGATCAGAGCATCCTGGAAACGGCCGGACCAGTTGGCGTATTGAATCCGATGGGCGGTACTCCACGCGCGGCCCTCGGCTGATTGCAACCCCGAACTCAAACCCCGGGCCCTGCTGAAATAGGGCCGTGCCTCTTTCATTTTCCCCAGTACGGCATGGATGTAGCCCAGGAGGCTGGTCGACTTGAGAAGAATCTCCTTCAGGTCTTCCTGATCTCCCAAGGAGACGGCCTTCTCGAGAAACTCCTTTGCCCTTTGCGGCCTATGCATATAAAAGGAAGTCCATCCCTGCAGGAACAAGGCCTCGGCTTCCCGTTCCCGGTCCTTGAGTCGCGTCGCCAGGGTGCGCATGTTCTCAAAGGTCTCAAAGGCCTTTTTCATCTGACCCCGGCAGAAATGCATTTTCCCTTTCCAGTCGTAAAGTTGCAGGGTCATTTCTTCATACCCCGGGGGCCTGGAACGGGAGATGATCTTCAGGGCCCGGTCGAAACAGATCAGGGCCTCTTCGCAGGAGTAGGAACGCCGGGCCTGCTCCCCTGCCTCCAGGGTGTAGGCCAGGGCCTTTTCCCATGCCTCGCCCCGGTAATAGTGGTCCGAGAGCAGGCTCAAGTTTTCCGTGAGATTATTCCTGAACATTTCTTCCAGGGCCTCGGCCACGGTGAGATGATACCGCTTTTTCTCTTTCCGAAGAATGCTCTCATAGGCCACGTCCCGCAGCATCTGCTGCCTGAAACGGTACCAGACCCCGTCTTGCCTCGGCAGCGTTTCAATGATCCCACTGCGTTCCAAACCCTCCAGTGTTTCTTCCAGGTCCTTGCGATCCCCGGCCAAGACCTTCAAGAGTTCCAACGGAAATTCCCTTCCGATGACCGAGGCCAGTTGGGCCGTCTCTTTCTCGTCCGACCGAAGGCCGTCCAGGCGGGCCGCCAGGACCCCCTGGATACTGTCCGGAATCCGCAGGTCGCTCAAAGGAACAGTGAGCCGGCAGGTCACTGGGCCGCACACGATCAGACCCCGCCTCCTGAGCGTTTCACCCATTTCCACCAGGAAAAGCGGGTTTCCCCCCGCATTTGAAATGATTTCGCGGGCGATTCTGGAGTCGAGGCGTTCGGTCCCCAAAACCGAATTCAACAGTTTTTTCGATTCGTTTTCAGAAAGCGGATTCAGGCGGATCAGATGATCGGGGACGCCGGGGACCCAGGAAGCAGGGTCAGCGCGACCCAGGCAGACCACCAGGATGGGCGCCTTGATCTGGGAGCCGGTCAGATACGAGAGAAACGACCGCGTGGAGCCGTCCACCCACTGCATGTTGCGTATGGCGATGACCATCGGCCTGCGGCCCGCCGCGGTGAGGACCAGATCACGCATCGCCCGGAAAAACTGCCGCCGTTTGGCATCCACCAGGATCTCGGAACGTACTTCCTCCCCCCGGATCTCCGTCAAGAGCTCCAGGACCACTTCAAGCCGGCGGGAGAAGGTCGGGTCTTTCACCTGCTCCAGCACCTTGGCCTTTACCTTTTCAAAAGAATCCGGCTCGGAGACTTTGAAATACGATCGAAACATGTCGGAAAGGGGAAACAGGGCCACGGTCTGCCCGTAAGGGCGACAGCGGCCCTCTAGAAAAACCACGCCATTGCCCTGAAGACCACGGGAAAAGTGGTGTAGCAAACGAGTTTTTCCGATTCCCGCCTCACCGCTTATGGCAACAAGCTTGGGCCCGTCCGACAGCGCTTCATCGAGGCCCTGTTGTAACAGGCGGAGCTCCTTTTCCCTGCCCACGAACGGTCGATGCGCCGGGGCCGAGCGCTCATGGGCAAAGGCCTCCTCCACCTCGTCTTCCAGGAAATAGGCGTGAACCGGTTCGGTTCTTCCCTTTATTTCCAGCAGGCCCGCGTCCCGAAAACGAAATTTGTCACCCGCGCCCCGCCAAATCCGCTCGGAGACCAGGATATCACCCGGCCCCGCCAGGGCCTGCAAGCGGGCGGCGAGATTGGTCGTATCCCCCACCGCCGTATAGTCCAGTCGTAGATTGTCACCGATCGCGCCCACGAGAACGGGTCCGGCGTGAAGGCCGATGCGCATCTGGAAAGGAATGCCGTAGCGCGCCTCCATCTCCTGGCTGTATCCCTGCAGCCGTTTGCGCACCTTCAAGGCCGCATGGCAGGCGGGCCGGATATGATCGTCGTACGCGATGGGAGCCCCGAACAGGGCCATCACACCATCGCCGGCGTACTGATTGATGGTGCCGCCAGCGGCGTGTATCTCCCTTCCCAGGATCTCAAAACACCCATCCATGATGTCGTGTACATCCTCGGGGTCAAGCTTTTCAGACATACCCGTGAAATTTACCACGTCCGCAAAGAGCACGGTGACCAGCTTCCTTTCGCCGGTCAGGGCTTCTCTCGATTGAAGTACGCTCTTGACGAGAAACGGCGGAGTGTAATCCAGAGGTGACCTCCGCGCGTAAGCGGGCGTGCGGGGCGAGCGCCCACGGCCTCACCGCACTGACTGCAAAAATTGAATCTAGGGGGATTCTCGTGACCACACTTTGCGCAACGCAAGGTGAGAGTTGCCCCGCAGTTCCCACAGAAATTGGCTGTTTCCGGATTATCGAACTCGCATTTGGGACAAATCATTTCGCTGCAACATACCTCCTGACCCCCGAACCGGCCAAGGCCCCGGGTCCAGGCCCCAGGCCCAACCTTTTCCCGCGGCCATAGGCTCGTCGAAATTTCCCGGTTTGCATAGCTCCTCCACTCCCCCTTGGGACAGGACAAAGGCTTGGGGGGGGGGACCTTGCCGTCATGAAATCCTTCGCACGGAGAGGCACGGAAAAGTCCTTTTTTGTAAAGATCTCATTTCTCGGAAAAGGATTCAACCCCGGCTTGCCCGATGCCGGGAGAACCGTTTTGGATTCCCGAGGCTTTACATGCGGCGATTCCCCCACCTTTACGCTCGATTGACACGGCGCTGTGGCGTGTCATAAACTGCGTTCGTTTTCAGGGCACTGAAGCTTGCTTGAGGCAGGAGACTCCGTGGTGCCATCTTCTTTCTTCCAGAGCCCGGGAGGTTGAAATGACGGTAGATGCGAAAGGAAAAGTCCCCCGCGTAATGAGATCCCTCCTGTTTTTCTTCCTGTGCCTTGCGGTCCTCCTCGGGGCGGAAATCACCGCTTCCCTGGTCCAGCGCGACTTCGGGCGCGTGGATGTTGAAAACGTCCGCTATCCAAATTTCAACGGGATCACCATACGCGCCAAGCTCTTGAAGCCTTCCGGCGCATCCCCCCTCTCTCCCCTGCCCGGTGCGGTATACATCCACGGCTACCAAAACAACCGCGAAACCGGGGATGCCTACTGCCTGGAACTGGCCCGCAGGGGCTTCGTGGTACTGAACATCGACGCCATAGGCCGTGGGAATTCGGGCATCCCCAATGACCCCAAGGCGCCCGACTTCGATCCCACCTACGGGGGCAGGACTTCACTCGAATATCTGCGCTCCTTGCCTTTTGTCCGATTTTTCCATCTCAACGGACTCCTATCCTGGCTCTACCTCCCCCTGATCTTCATCCTGTTCGGGTTCGCCTATGGACTGGAACATCTACTGGAATGGATATTCATCGTGGACTTTCGGTTCATTTTCCCCTTTGCCAGCGATCTTACCCCTTACCGGGCCCTGGTCGCCCTGCGGTACCTGCCCTTCGTGGTGACGGGTTTCCTGTTTCTGGGCTATTTTCTCCACGGTATCATGCGTAGGGAGCCGCGGACCACGCCGCTCAGGACCTTTTTCTGGTGGTCCGCCGTAAATCTCTTTATCGTGATCTTCCCGCTGATCCTCTTTCTCGCAATCCAGTACGTGCCCCTCTTCGCCACCGGATTCATTCCCTTCGTGGGGCCCGGCGGCATGTTCGTATCCTTCGTCATCAACATATTTCATGTGATCGGGGTATTGTTTCTGGTCATACCCCTCTCCACCTGGTTCTTCCAAATGACGGGCAGGATCTACCTGGGGTCCGTACTGAGTGCATTGCTCGTGACCTGGATGTTCCTTTCGAGCCAGGTCATCGCGCCTATCCCGGTGTAACAGGAACGACGGGGGGTCCCTTGCGTACCAGAGCGGAATCTGAGGAGCGGTTCAAATGACCCCCGTGGCCCTCTGCCGGTGTGAGACTTACGAGGAAGAGACGACCCTTGCGGCCGTGCGCCGCGCCGTGGATCTCTTGGGGGGCATGGACAGGTTTGTGGGCAGAGGGCAGCGGGTGCTCATCAAGCCCAATCTGCTTTCAGCCCGCACGCCCGATCGCAGGGTCACCACGGATCCTTCCATCGTCAGGGCCGTGGCCCTTCTGGTTTTGGAGGCTGGAGGGGAACCTTTTATCGGTGACAGCCCCGCCCTGGACTCGTTCGGAAAGGTCTGCGCCCGAACGGGCATGGAGCAGGTGGCCCGGGAGCTGGACCTGAACCTGGTGGAACTGACCCGGCCCACCCCCGTGAACCTGGGCGAAGGGGCGGTCTTCCGAAACCTGGAAATCGCCTGTCAGGCCCTGGATGCGGACGTGGTCATCAACGTGCCGAAGTTGAAAACCCACGCTCAGATGCTCTTCACCCTGGCGGTCAAGAACCTGTTCGGCACCATCGTGGCCCAGCGCAAGACAGAGTGGCACCACATGGCGGGCGTGGATCGGGACACCTTCGCATCACTTCTTCTGGACATTTATACCGCGGTGGGTCCGGGCCTGAATATCCTTGACGGAGTCTGGGGAATGGAAGGACACGGCCCCGCCAACGGCGAGGCTCGAAAGTTCAATCTCGTGGCTGCCTCCGCCGACGCTGTTGCCCTAGACCTGTGCGTGTGCCGTCTGCTTGGGGTGCCTCTTCGTATGTTTCCTCTATACCGGGCGGCCAGGGCGAGAAAGGTGGGGGAAACGGATCCCGAAAAAATCCAGATGAAAGGGGACAACCCTGCACGGTTTGCCGTGAGGGACCTCCAGGTGCCTCAACTGGATTCCATGGGAATCCTCCCGGGAAAATTCGATTGGTTCACGCGTCGGTACCTCGTCTCCAAGCCCGTTCACGAGAGGTCCCGCTGCGTTGGTTGCGGACAGTGCGAAGAAATCTGCCCGGCACAGGCCCTGGAACTCCGAGACAAGAAGCTGACCTTCGACTACGGCGCGTGTATCCGATGCTACTGCTGCCAGGAGATCTGCCCCAGGGACGCCATCGGGTTTCGGAAGGGAATGCTGGTCCGCATCCTGAACGTACTTAACCGCTAGCCCCCCCTCAGGAGCCGCGGGAACAATTCGGGTTAGGAAGCAGCCGATCCCTACTCTTGATCTTTAGTGGAAGGGGGAACGATTGCGGAGCCATACGGCGTGCCCTTATAAAGCCCTCCACCCCCCAGGATATCTCCCAGGCCGCCGGTGCCGGGGATCCCCACACCGCCTCCACCCGTAACCTTTTTCATCTCCTCTTCGCTCATTTCCGCGTCTTCGGGCAGGTCCAGGATCTTGATTCTTGCCACCTTTGTTCACCTCCTTTCCCGCAGCCATTTTCCGCGTATTCGGGAAAAATTCCATCCAAGAGCCTCCCGAAGGATCGGCTGTTTGAAGGAATCAATTAAATCATATTGATCAATCTAGCAAATTTCAAGGCCCCTGTCAAGGGATAGTTCCCACAGTTCTGCCACGGCTGAATCACGCTCTATTTTGATTCTTTTTTCAAAGACTTTTCAAGCCAGTCGCGGAAAATCAGTTCCCTTACGGTCTCCTTGACCGCCCTTGACTTTAGGTATTTTGCCTTGTTCGCCTCTTTTTCAAGCCTTTTCTTGAACCGTGATATCAACAAGTTCGTCTCGAGATAGTCCTCGAGCGCCTCGAGGGTGATGCCGTTGGTTTCGAGCCACGCTTCCGTGTCTTTCGCCCGTGTGAGCCCATTGGCCATCCGGAAGGCGTCGGCCGCCTTCTGAAGTTGCCTCACCGTGATGCGGATTCCCGCCCGGCGCGCCGCCTCCGCCGCCTTTTTTCGAGCGGCCACCGCATGAACCGCGGGCAGGAACTGTCCCGTAATCTTCAAGTAATCGACCACCTCACCGAGTGTGGGCACGGTGACCTGCTGTTTCTTTCCCATGAATCCTCCTCCCCTCCTACCCGCATCGGGTTCCCTGAAAAGCATTGAGCCCGCCGTGCACCTTACGCGTCCGAGACCGTGATACCGTTCTTGAGGAAGCCCGAGACCCACTCCTGAAAAATCCGATCCCTGATTGCCGCCCTGACTTCCGGGTTCAACTCAGCCCGCCTGAGTTCTTCCACGAAAACCAACTGGTAGATCCGCCCCTTTTGAAAAGGCCCGAGAAGATCTCCTTCAGAGGCGCTGAACACCCTGCCTGCCATCTCCGGGGCCAGCATGTCCCTGGTGACCGCTCCCACATAGCCCCCTGCATACCGGGTTTGCTCGTCTTCACTGTATCTCCTTGCCAGGGCATGAAAATCCTCCCCCTCCTCCCGGACCTGGCAGGCTATTTCCCGGGCAAGATCCTCATCCCCCACCACGATGGCCGAGATCCTCGCCACGTCCAGCGCCGACCTATGTGAGGCGTAGTATTCCTGGATCGTCTCCTCGGTTGCCATCCGGTCCTTGAGTCTCTCGATAAGCAGTTCCGCCTCACAATAGGATTCCAGGTCTTCCACCGTGAGGCCCCAGGTCTCCAGGAATCTCAGGGTCTCAGCCGCCGAACGGAGCCCTCTGCGCCGCCTGAACGCGTCCACGGCGGCCTGGAGTTCTTCGTCGGTCACCGCAAGCCCCACCGCCTTTGCCTGATTGATGGCCTCCCTTCGTGTAATCAGTGCGGTACAGGCCTCTTCAGATGCGCCTGTGAGGACCAGGAACTTGAACATTTCTTCCGGACCGAACGCGTCCCGGGCATATCGAATCTTCAATGTACTCCTCCACGCCACCACCCGCTAACGGGGTTTCCCGTGAGCAGAGAAAAAACGGACATCCTGCCCATCACCATGACCGCCGTGGCCTTCATGCCGGGCCGAATGTCGATGACCTCGCCCTCTTTCTCGAAGCGTATGGTCTCCAGGCTTCCACGGACACGATAGAACGTCCTGCCGTCGGCATCTTCCAGGACGACAGGGGAAACCGCCGAGACCTTTCCACGCACCATCCCGTAACCCAGGCGGGCAAAGGCGTCGAACCTGTAGGCGATCTCCATGTCCTCCCGGAGCAGAGCCCCGTCCCGCTCGGGCACGGCAAGGTCCATGAACAGGGATCCGCCCAGGGGCAGGATGGTACAGAGGGGGTCGTCTTTCCACACCCGTTTTCCCGCCACTTCCACATTCAGTCTCGACACCATCCCGCTGAAGGGCGCGGTTACGATCCATTGGGGCCCCCCGCCCGCGCTCGAAGACCCCACCAGAAAAAGAGGTGCCCCTTTTTTCACCGACGCGCCCTCGGAGACCTGGATCCGCTTCAGGATGCCGTCACCGGGCGAGAGCACGACCACCGGATGCTCGAGGGCCCGCACCACACCCCTGCCGCGGGCCGTCACGTCCACCCCGGCACGGAAGGAGAAGAGGACCGCCGCGACCACCAACAGGCTCAGGGCATAGACCAGCGCCCTGGGAAGCAGGAAAGGCACCCTCTGGAGCGGCTCCATGACGAGCGCCGCCTCCGGGGACTGCCCTGTAGTGGGGGCCCCCGGGGTCTCCATGCCCCCTTCAAGTCTCTCAGCGCCCCGTGCCGCGTTTTCCACCGCCTGCATCATACCCCCGCTCCCCCTCCCGCGCTGATCGTCTTTCCCTACAGGTCCCATTGCTGGTGGCTCAAGTAGTGGTACAACCCCTTGCGGCCCATGAGCGTTTCGTGGTCTCCCTCCTCCACGATTTCGCCGTTGTCCAGTACCAAGATCCGGTCCGCATGCCTTACTGATCGGAGGCGGTGTGCTATGATGATGACCGTCTTATCCTTCAGGACGCCTTCCAGGTTTTTCCGGATCGCGCGTTCCGATTCCGAGTCCAGATTGCTCGTGGCCTCGTCGAATATCATTATGGGCGCATTGCGGTACAGGACACGGGCGATCCCGATGCGCTGTCGTTGCCCTGGAGAAAGTTGCAAGCCGCTCTCCCCGATCCTCGTCTCATATCCCAGGGGCATGCCGGAGATGAAATCCTCCGCTTCGGCCAGTCTGGCCGCTGCGCTTACCTTTTCCATGCGCTCTTCCGGGTCGCCAAGGGTGATGTTTTCGCGAATGGTGCCGTCGAAGATGAAGGTATCCTGCATTACGAATCCCACAAGTCCACGCCAGGCCGCCAAATCCATGTTTCGGATGTCCTGTCCGTCCGCTGTTATCCTGCCCTCCGTCACATCGTACAACCTGGCCAGGAGTCCCGCCAGGGTGGTCTTCCCCGATCCGCTCCTCCCCACGATGGCTGTAACACGACCCCCGGCCAGTTTCAGATTGATGTTGGACAGAACGTAAGGCGCATCCCCGCCCCCGTATCGAAAGAAAACCCGGTCGAAGACGATCTCCCGCGGGGGTCCTCCGGGGATCAATCCACCCATATCCCCTTCCGAGGCAGGGAGGATCTCGGGCCGTGCCGAAAAGGTGTCCTGCACCCTGTCCACCGCCGCCAAGGTACCCTGCACATCGTCCCAGGCCGAGACCAGGCGGTTCACCGGGGTCATTACTCCTCCCAGGAGGGCCATGAAGGCCATCAACTGGCCCAGGCTCAGGGCCCCTCGGCTCACCTCTCCGGCACCGTACCACAGCACCACCACGGCTCCCAGGCCCGCTACGAAATCCCCCGATGCCCGGAAGTACATGTGGGCTCTCTGGACACGGTAGTCGATGTTGAGGCTCCGAATAAATCGTTCCTCCCACTTCCATCTTGTCCGGTGTTCCAGGCCCATGGCCTTTACCGTGTCGATACCTCTCACCGACTCCAGGAGGGGATGTTCGGCTTCCGCCCGGGCCGCAAGGGCGTCCGCGCCCAAACGCCGAATGCGGGGCGTAAATGCCAGAGTCAAGAGGGCGTATGCCGGCACGCATAGCAGGACGATCCCTGTCAGCGGGGCATTGTAGCAGACCATCACCAGAAGATAGACCACCACGAGGAGGGTGTCCAGCATGATGGTCAGGGCGGTGTCCGTGAGGAAATTGCGGATCTTAAGGTTGTCGCCGAAGCGGGCGATGAAATCGGCCAGCCTGCGAACCTTGAAGTATCCCACGGGCAGGGCCAACAGATGCCTGTAAAATAAGACGAGCAGCCGGAGGTCCATCTTCATGCTGGTATGGATGACGAGGTACCGGCGTACAACCATGGTGATGAAACGGAATACAAGCACAATGATCATGCCCCACAGGAGAACGTTGAGCAGGGATGCGTTTCCGCCCAAAAGCACCTGATCCACCACGTTCTGCACGAAAAGAGGGGTGGCGAGGCCCAGAACGTTGAAAAGCAAGGAGGCCAGAAGGATCTCAAGAAGCACGCCACGGTGGGGGACGGCAGAGCGCATGAAGCGCCTCAACGGGGAAGGATCCTCCTCTTGTCCGGCGAATTCCGGGGTAGGTTCCAGGGTGAGTACGACGCCGTTCCAGTTGTCCCGAAACTCCCTGCTTTCGAGCTTCTTGAGCCCCACCGCCGGATCCGCCACCCGTACATGCCGCTCGTCGGCGCGATAGACCACCACATAGTGATACCCCTGCCACAATGCGATGCAGGGCAGGTTCGTCTGAAGCAGGGAATCGTATTGCAGTTTGAGCCCCCTGGCGGCGAAACCAAGCCGCTCGGCGGCCTGGGCCAGATCGGCCAGGGAGGCTCCGCTCAGATCCACCCGCGCCAGCTCCCGGAGGCGGGTGGAACTGAACCGTTTTCCGTAGTAGCGGGAAATCATCATCAGGCAGGTGGTCCCGCAGGCCATCTGATCGTGCTGCCGGATAAAGGGAAATCGGACACGCCGCCGATGCGGGACACGCCTCCCTCGGGGAATCCGGCCCTCCAAGGGGATCTCGGCCTCCCCTTTCGCAACCTCTTCTTGAACCCGGATCTCCCGATGGGCCGCCAGCTCCTGTTTTATGATCTCGCGGTAGGGCACAGGCGGTCTTTCCGTGAGGTAGGATCGCACCCGATCTTCGATGACCTTCCGGATCCTGGGAGAGTGCTCCACGAGCTGCTCGAAATCCTCCTTGGACAGAGAGAACAAGTGGCAATCCGTCAGGCAGACCACATCCGCGTAACGCGGGGCTTCTTCCAGGAGCGCCTTTTCTCCGAAAAAATCGCCCTCCCGGAGAAAATTGATCATCTCGCGTTCGCTTTCCTCCCAGCGGACCACTTTGAGCTTTCCACTCTCCACCAGATAGAACTTGTCCGCCTCCGCCCCCTGGCGGAATACCACATCCCCCTGCTTGAAGAATTCGGCATGAAATCTGCGGGCGAGTTCCCTGGCCTCTTCTGGTGTTATGGATGCGAGGTCCGTACACGATTTGAGGAACTGGTGAATGGCCGTATAACGGATAAACTTGTCGAAATACCGTCTCAGCTCCGGCCTGGAGAAAAGAAAGCGATGGAAGGCATCGCCGGAAAGCGCCACCAGGACGGTATCGTCCGCGGCCCTGGCGGTGGCGTTTCTGGGCGTGTCCTTGATCAAGGCCGTTTCACCGAAGTGATCCCCCCTTCGCCTCACGCCCAGGTTGACCTCTTTTCGCAGGTCGGTGGTATGGAGAATCCGCACCCTGCCGCTGTAAACGATATAGAACAGGTCCCCGGCGTCCCCCTGGCGAAAAATGACTTCCCCGGCCCGGACGGACTTGGTTTCGCTGAGCTCCAGCAAAGAGGCCAGATCTTCATCCGTGAAAGCGGAAAAGAGCGGAATATTGCGGAGGAACCGCTGGAGATCAAAGTTTTCCATCCTGAATAAAATCCCCGGGGATATCGCTCAAAAACTACCAAAACCCGGAAGCCCGGCTGTCCTATGCCGGCGATTCTATTTTCAGGAACACACCTTGTCAAGACGACCCCCAAAAGCACCTAGCCTGCCGGGGGTTGCAAGGCCCCCCGGCCCGGAATCACGCCCTTTTTCCCTTAACAGAAGCCCCGGGATGATGTTAATCTGGATTATCGTGGCTGATCGTCGCCTAAATAACGTGATGAGTTGCTGCCCGAAAACGGCGATCCACTCCCGGGCGCGGGGATTCAAGTGCAAGACCCTGGGGGATTGGAAGGAGCGGCAGGCCGCCGGGAGAAGCCCGTGGCCCGGGGTCGTCGCAGCAGGATTCCTTTTTTTCATCATGAGCCTCGTGCCGGGCTGCGGCCATACGCCCGCGCCGGCTTTGGGGCCCGGACCCATCGAGGATCGACCGGCACCTTCCGTCCGGGTCATAGGGTACGCAATTCAGGCCGGGGCTTTTGCGAAAGAAAGAAACGCCCACAGACTCACCCGAAAACTCAGGAGCCGGGGCCTGGACGCCTACTATTTCCCGGGCAAAGGAGGGCTTTACAGGGTCCGGTTCGGTGATTTTTCGACACGCAAGGCGGCCGCCCGCAAGGCCAGGGAACTTCGCTCGGCGGGTATCATCCGTGATTACCACATCACCCGCTCCCGCACCGCCGCGGAAATCGCCTCGGGCAGGGGCCGCCCGGAGTCGATTCGGAAGGCCATTGTGGAAACAGCGAAGGGCTTCCTCGGTGTTCCCTACCGCTGGGGGAGCGCAGACCGCAGGAGCGGATTTGACTGCAGCGGCTTCACCATGACCGTCTACCGGCTCAACGGGCTGAAACTGCCACGATCATCCAGGTCCCAGTGGAAGGCCGGCAAACCGATCCCCAGGGACCGGTTGAAAAAGGGAGATCTCGTGTTTTTCGACATCTCCCGCAGAGGCGTGATCTCCCACGTGGGGATCTATACGGGCGGCGGCAAGTTCATTCACGCACCCAGCAGGGGAAAACGAATTCGTGTGGATTCGCTTTCCAACGGCTATTTCAGGTCGCGTTATGCAGGTGCCAGGAAATATCTGTAAGGAGACAAATTATGACGAATGAAGCAAGGGACGAATTCGCAGACCTGGATGCCACGGCGCAGGCAGGGCTCGTGGCCAAGGGTGAGGTCGAACCGATCGAACTGGTGGAGGCGGCCATCGAGCGCATAGAGCGCCTCAATCCCCGTCTCAACGCAGTGGTCACGAAGATGTACGACCAGGCAAAGGAGACCGCCATGAGCGAGCTCCCGCAGGGACCCTTTCGCGGCGTGCCTTTTCTCCTAAAAGATCTCCTGGCCTATTTTGAAGGCGTGCCCATGAGCATGGGATCCGGGTTGATGCGGGACTTCGTGCCCGATCATGACAGCGAGCTGGTGAGAAGACTACGGGGGGCGGGTCTCGTGATCGTGGGAAAGACCAGCACGCCGGAATTCGGGATCCTTCCCACCACGGAACCGCGGGTGTTCGGACCTTGCAGGAACCCGTGGGATCCGGAAAAGACCACGGGAGGATCGAGCGGAGGATCGGCAGCCTCCGTGGCCGCCCGCCTCGTTCCCATGGCCCACGGCAACGATGGAGGGGGCTCCATTCGCATTCCCGCTTCCTGCTGCGGCTTGTTCGGACTGAAACCCACCCGGGCCAGGAATCCCCTTGGGCCCGATTTCGGGGATCTCATGAGCGGACTCGTGGCCGAGCATGCCCTGACCATTTCCGTGCGGGACAGCGCGGCCCTCCTGGACGCCACGTCCGGACCCGACCTGGGGGATCCCTACTGGGCCCCGCCGCCCGCAAGGCCTTTTATCCAGGAAGTGGGTGCAGACCCGGGCCGCCTTCGCGTAGCCTTCACCGTCCGGACCTATGGTGGGGACGCGGTGCACCCGGATGCCGAGCAGGCGGTACGGGAAGCCGCGCTCCTGTGTGAAGAGCTGGGGCACGAGGTGGTGGAGGCTTCCCTGGTTGTGGAAAATGAAATGGTGACAGAGGCCTTCGTGGTGCTCTGGTCGGCGGGTTGCGCATCAATCCTGGAGGGGGTGCAGAGGATGACGGGCGCAACCGTGTCCCGGGACCAGGTGGAGCCGCTCACCTGGGCCCTCTGCGAAATGGGCCGCAGGAGAAACGCATCAGAATACCTGCTGGCCCTTCAGACCCTCCACAGGGTATCCAGGCAGGTGGCAAAATTTTTTGAAGACTTCGACGTCCTGCTGACGCCCACCCTCGGCGAGCCGCCCGTACCCCTGGGGACCTTTGATTCTACGCCGGAAGACCCCTTGAAGGGCTTCACCCGTTCAGTGAGTTTCGTCCCTTTCACCCCGATCTGCAATGTCACGGGCCAGCCCGCCATGTCGGTTCCCCTCCACTGGAACGCCGACGGTCTGCCGGTCGGCACGCATTTCGTGGGCCGCTTCGGGGACGAGGCCACCCTCTTCCGGCTCGCCTCCCAATTGGAGGAGGCCCGTCCCTGGGCACACCGGAGACCCCCCGTGTCAGCCTGAACACTGAACATCGGTGGCGACAGCAGACCGAGGCACCGTATCATTTCCCGGTGTCCCGTGGGCAGGAGGCCGTGATGAAAAAAACGGAGAGAATCCAAAGATCTTGCAACTGCTAGATGACCAAGAAGCGCTCAAGGCGCACATACTGAACGTGCTGGGCAAGAACGGAGGCCCTCCCCTCGCCTCGTCTGAGCGCACCTCTCAAGAGGTTACCGACTCGGCCGTGCTTTTCCTCCTGGGAAGTGGCCCGGGACGCCTTTCGCGAGACCCGTGCCTGATCCTGAATAAACGATCACCCAGGGTGAAACAAGCAGGTGACCTCTGCTGCCCGGGCGGGGGCATCTCCCCGCACCTGGATCCCGCCTTTGCAAGGCTTCTCGGGCTTCCGTTTTTCCCGCTGGGCCGGTGGCCCCTTTGGCGGGCCTTGCGCCGAGAGAATATGCCGGCCGCCCGGCGGCTGGCCCTGCTCCTTGCCACCAGCTTGCGGGAAAGCTTTGAAGAGATGCGTCTCAACCCGTTAAGCGTGCATTTCCTGGGTGCCTTGCCCCGGCAGGGTCTGGTGATGTTCCGGCGCCATATCTACCCCATGGTGGGATGGTACGGGGGGCGCCCGCGTTTTCGGCCCAACTGGGAGGTGGAAAAGATCGTGTGCATTCCTATCAGGAACCTTCTGAAACCGGAGCACTATGCCCGGTATCGCATCACGTGGGACTCCGGCATGGAAGGCGGTTCTGCCGCGGAGTCTGATTTTCCCTGCTTCCTCCCGAATCCCGGGGTGGAAGGGGAGATCCTCTGGGGCGCCACCTACCGGATAACCATGGTCTTCCTGGACATGGTCTTCGGGTTCCGCCCCCCTGAGCATGGCACCCTGCCCCGTGTCTCGGGGGTCCTGGGACCGGGCTATTACAACAACCGCCCTGCCTGAAACACGCTTTCCCGGCGGACACTCCGCTACAGGCCTCCTACAAGGCCCGGGATCCCTCCGGGGATGGAACCGGAAAAGACAAATGATTGTGAGGGAAATGGAAGAAAAATATCACCGACCTTTTCGAGGGTATCTCTGCGTGGTCACGGCGGCCATCTGCTGGGCCTCTTCCGGGGCAGTGGGAAAATACCTATTTTCACACGGAATCACCCCCTTCGCCCTGGTGCAGGTAAGGGTCACCGTTTCGAGCCTGCTACTGGCGGGATTTCTGCTCTTGAGGCGACCCGATGCCCTCAAGATCCGACCCGTGGACACGCCCTTCTTCCTACTCCTGGGCGGCGTGGCCATGGCCCTGGTTCAAATCACCTATTTTTACGCCATCAGCAAAATCCAGGTGGCCGCGGCAATTCTCATCCAGTATCTGGCCCCCATGATGATCGCCTTCTTCTCCATGTTGTGCTGGAAAGAGCGCCCCACCGGCGCCAAGCTCACAGCCTTGGCCCTATCCCTCGCCGGCTGCTACCTTGTCTCAGGGGCCTATGACATCCGGTTGCTGGAAATGAACCGGGTGGGCGTCCTGGCGGGTCTTGCCAGCGCCTTTTGTTTCGCCGTTTATACCCTCCTGGGTGAAAGGGCCATGCACCGCTACGGGCCATGGACGGTCCTCTTCTACGCCCTGCTTTTCGCCGCGTTGTCCTGGCACGTCTTTTACACACCCTTCCAATACCTGACATCATCCTACGACACGCTGCAATGGACCGGGATGATATACGTGTCCGTAATCGGCACTCTTGTCCCTTTCGGTCTCTTTTTCGTGGGAGTGAACCACATCCGATCCACACGCGCCTCCATCACCGCCACCCTTGAACCGATATCCGCCGGCATGATCGCCTATCTTTTCCTGGGTGAACGACTGGAGGCACTCCAGGTGGCAGGCGGCGCAGCAGTCATCTTCTCCGTAATCCTGCTGCAGGCAAGCCGGGAAGGAGATGAGCTGGTACCGGCCCGCATCAGGGCCTCGGCGATCCGGGATTGGAAGTCACGGCATCCATCCCGGCAGGAACCGGGGGAAGAAGCGCCCCTGAATGGGCCCTGAGGCGTGTTGAAGGCACCCCTATAGCGGCGAGGGAGGAAAGAAAAAAGGAATTACACTTGCATTGAGCCAGAAATGTTCTTATTTTAAAAGATTAGGGAAAAGATCGAGGGTCTGTTTACGCAAGGCCCCTTAACACGCGGTTTCCACCGCGCCCCATTTCAAAATTGTTCATAATCGGTGCTCGAACAGGCCTAATCTCCCCGGGGCCTGCCCGAACCCGCGAGAAAGGAAAACCTTTGATCCGTCGTCTTATTGAAAAACTGAAGAAATCCAGGAAAACCGCAACAACCCAAAAAGCACAGGAGCCGAGGACCGCTTCAAGGCCCTTGCGCGAACCCAAGGAAAGGGGCCGCCGCCCCCCGGTGGCTTCCAAGGCCAAGAAAAAGGGCGTTTCAACCGCTCCCAGGTCCAATAAGAGAACAGGATCGGGCGCCTCTCGCCCCAGGAAAAAACCTAGTCCCCGACAGATCCCCTGGGATCCTTCTTCTTTCGATGTGCCGCCCGAAGAGGGCAAGACACGATTCCACGACCTCAATCTGCCCGATCCCATCATGCACGCAATCTCGGACCTGGGCTTTCGTTATTGCACCCCGATACAGGCCGAACTCCTGCCCAGCACCCTGGCGGGCTCGGACGCAACTGGCCAGGCCCAGACCGGTACGGGAAAAAGCGCCGCATTCCTTATCACCATTTACGCCCACATGCTGGCGCACCCGGCCCCTGAAAAACGGCGGCCCGGCACACCACGTGTTCTGATCCTGGCGCCCACACGGGAGCTGGCCCTCCAGATCGAGAAGGACGCCCGGGACCTTGGGAAATACTTGGATTTCAAAATCTTGTCCATCTATGGGGGGATGGGCTACGACTCCCAGAGACGTGCCCTGGAATCGGGGCCCCTGGACATGGTGATGGCCACGCCTGGTCGACTCCTGGACTTTAAACGCCAGGGCCTGCTCAATCTTTCCCAGGTGGAAATACTGGTCATCGATGAGGCTGACCGTATGCTGGACATGGGGTTCATCCCGGACGTCCGAAAAATCGTCTACAGCACCCCCCCGAAGCAGAAGCGCCAGACCCTTTTCTTCAGCGCCACCGTGACACCGGAAGTGGAAAGGCTGGCCGAGCAGTGGACCCGTGATCCCGTGCACGTGGAGATCGAACCGGAACACGTGGCCGCCGAATCCGTAAACCAGATCGTGTATATCGTCACCATGGACCAGAAATTGCCCCTGCTGGTGAACCTGATCCTCAAGGAGAAACTGGACCGTGTGTTGGTGTTCACCAACCGAAGGGATCAGACGACGCACCTTGCAGACCGCCTTGCCAGGTACGGAATTAATTGCGCCGTGCTATCGGGTGACGTCCCCCAGAAGAAACGCCTGCGGACCCTCGAGGCCTTCCGAAACGGCAAGATCAGGGTCCTGGTGGCCACGGACGTTGCCGCCAGAGGTCTCCACGTGGAAGGCATAAGCCATGTGGTGAACTACACCCTTCCCAGGGATCCGGAGGACTATGTGCATCGGATCGGCCGCACCGGCCGGGCCGGGGCCACCGGCATCGCCGTGAGTTTCGCGTGTGAGAACGACTCCTTCTATATTCCTCCCATCGAGGAATTCATCGGTGAGCCCCTCCACTGTATCATGCCGGAAGACGAACTCCTCACTCTGCCGGAGCCCAAAGGACGACCACCCTCTGTTGGAAAAAAACCATCGGGCCGGGGCGGAGACCGGTCAAGGCCCCGGAAAAGGGGCCCCCAGAGGAGCAGGAAAAGGCATCCCGGGAACCAGAAACCTCGAGCCGCGAAATCATCGCAGGGTTGAGGCCATCCTTCCACTGTCCCCATAATCGCATGATGGCAGCGTGTCGCCCGTGGGCCCGGGCTGAAATTCCATCCATGAACGGCCCTTTTTCATCTCGCCTGTGGTGGGACGTGACTTCGCGGAATCACTTAGTTTCCATCCATAAATGGCCTTTTTGCGCGTTCTTTGCGTCAATCTGCGGGATTCCTTTCCTGCCTGCGCAGTGCACGCAGACAGATGCAGCGTACTAGATATAGCCTCCGTGTAATCCCTCGATTCGTCCTCGCTTTGCTCGGACTCCCCATGCTGCGGCTGGGTCCCCAGTTTCTTTGATCTTGCACAAGAATTCTCATTTCTGAAACCGGGGACCCGCTGCGAAGCAGTGGGACTGAGCATACAAAGGGCGCGAAGAATTGGAAACTCCTCCGTGCCCTGAATCTATTTGTGGATGGAAACTATTTTGTTATTCAAGAACGCCCCACTTTTCAAAGAAAAAGGATAGAGTTTGACGAAGCTCCTCAGAAATAACCTTTCTGACCTTGGTTGACAACCATTCCACTTCCTTGTAGTATTAGAGCGAATACTCCCTAAGCTGACTCCTTAAGTTATGATGAAGCAAACGTGGGTGCAGGATATGCAGTACCAGGGGTTCGATCGGATACCGGCTGAATCAGGCAGCCGGGATAATACCCCTCTCGGCCATTTATCAGGGCAAAGTGAACTGTGAATCCATTGTTCCCGCAGCGCTCCGCGCCACGGGAATGCCGAGTTGACCGGTTCCCGGCCGCCCATTTGGTTCTTCGATGCTGCGCGCCTCGGGAACCAAACGCTCGACCTGCGGAACCTCCGGGATAACGAACAGATCCCTGCCGTTATCAGGTAGAACCTGCCGGTCAACGCGGACATTAGACCCTCGACAGATGAATGCGAGCAATTACATGGATGAGAATGGCGAAGCGATTCTCGTCCCTTCTCTTGTATGCCACGCCGATATTCTCGGTTGGTCCGCACAAACACGCGAAGCAATCAAGTCAGGTAACGGCCATGAATTCCTTCGACGAATCCATAAGACGCTTAGAGCCGCCTATGCTCGCTTACGCGAACAAGCTGCACCAGTAATGCAAAACGATCCTCCTGAATTTAATATCAAGACATTCACTGACAATCTCGTTGTAGCTTTTCCTTCTTTGGGATCCAGACTCGCTGGCGAGCCCGAGCTCATGTCAATGTTTTGGGTATTCCGGAATCTTCAAGCAGAGCTTGCACGCAACGGATTTCTGCTTCGCGGTGCAGTAGCTTTTGGTAATCATTATATGGATGAAGATTTTGCCCTTGGCGACGCACTCCTCGAAGCCGTAGAAAATGAAAAAGCCGGAGGACCCCCTCGAATCGTCCTGGGGCCTTCAATTGTAAGACTTGTCAAGAAACACATCACCTTCTACAGTGGAAAGGTTCGGATGTCACCACACTTTCATAATCTACTCATGGACACAGATGGGCATCTCTTCCTTGATTACCTGTCCAATGCTTTCGCCGCGTTTCCCGATGAACCAATATTCTTCGATCTCTTGGAGTCTCACCGGCAAGTGATTAATAATGGTCTTGTTAAGCATTCCCGTAATTCAGATGTATTGAAGAAATACCAGTGGCTAGCAGGCTACCACAATTTCGTCTGTAAACATTTCGTGAACGAAAATCCCTTGCCGTGGGAGCCTGATGAATGGGACTACTCCATAGCTGAGGAGGTTCAGAGAGTGAGGGAGTTTGTGGTTGATCCCCATGAAGATTTTCCATACCCAACTCACCTTGAGGATTGGTGGCATCGAAACTGTTGCGAATCACAGGTCTAACGCGCACTTCAACTCGGACGGGGGAAAGGCCTGATGCTTTTCCCACGTCTGTTATGCCTTGATAATAATACAAATCCAAGATTGAAATTTTACATGCCATTTGATCCTGATAGGAAAGAATATTTAACAAGTGACGAAGATCGGCTGAAGGATATTCTTGAACAATCCTTAGAAAAGGATTTTATTTTAAAACGAGAAAAGGTCGGATATCACTTACTGGAACAACGAAAAGTACGTATAGATTTTCTTTTATACCCAAAACAGCACTTAATAGAAAATGGCTTTGAGCCAATATGGTTTGGATGCGAGGTAAAATCCCCAGCTGTAAAAAAAGAGCCACAAAAAAATGTGATGGATTTGGCCAAACAATGCATCGATTATACGGAAAGTAAGATCGATGGTATCATCCCAAGTTTTGCGTTGATGTTTCCAAGTATGTACCATTTCTTCCATGCTAAGAATCTATTGACCCAGGAGTATCAGAGTTTTCTCTATTATTTTAGGTCGTTCATCCAAAGACTAAAAGTGGGGACTTTACACATCTTTTCTCCAGGAGATTGGGCTATCCGCTTTGGTAGTCAATATTATTACACAACGAAAAAGGGGAAAGGTCGGGTAAAAAATCTGGGGACTAAAAGGCATATTGGCAGTGTGTAACTGTTATAAAGAAGATTTTTGCATAATCTCTCACTTCACCTGACAGCAGGGCCTAACGGCCCTCGCTGCCGGTGAGTTCTGCGATAGGTCCGACGCTTCGCGTCGAACCTATCGGGCCGGGTGAGGAGCTGAGGTATGCGGCGAAGCGCGGCCCATCCATCCGATTGGAGACAGACACGCCCACGCATCCGGGGATGAACCCCGTATACGTGGGCGAGCTCCTCACCCGGCCCGTTACACGGAAGAAGATGCGACTCGCAAACACACACGTGGGTTGGCAGAACGAACACCTGGCCAGGTTTCTGCTTTCACAGATGGCCTTTGTAGCGAGCCCAACCATGCCAGGCGATGACGTCGGTGTTGATCTAATTTGCACTCTGTATGAGGTCACGGAGAGCGAGAAGGGCGCGACGGTTCTAGCACCTCGCAACGCGATCGCGGTGCAAATCAAGAGTTCCGTCGGTGCCTGGGATGTGACGAAGCAAACGTGCTATCTGCGGGAATTGGAAACGCCATACTTCATCGCTGTCGTGAACCAAAGCGAGCAGCAGCTCGATCTGTACTCTGGGCGGTATCTGCCCCACATGTTCTCCTTCCGGGGCGAGCCCAGGAAATTGGAATTGGTGCCAGTACGGGAACTGGAAGGTTACTACCGGGAAGGTGACGACCAGGAAGGCTACCGCCTCAAGTGTCCATTCATCGTTTCGCTCAGTGCCGGAGACAGCGACGAGATAATCCAGGAGAATCGCAAAGTGCTTCGGGAAGAAGCGAGAGCTATGCTCAACGCAATCTCCTCTCGCCAGAATAAAGAGTACATCTTTGAGGTGTCCCGGGGAAAAATCGAGATCTTCACGGGCCCGGGATCGGCTAGGCATTTCGAATACAATTATCTGCTGCGGCTTGCAGAGGCGCTTCACAACATTGCCTGGATAATGGAGAACGGAAAAGAAGTCGACGACGACAAGCTCGCTGCCTACGTGAATGCCGTTCAGGCGTTCGAAAGCACGTACACTATGCCGGAATTCCTGCAGTCAGCGTTTAAGCGGCTGAAGAAGCAGTTGTAGAATCCGTCTAACACAGCGCTGGAGCTGACCGGCTGCGCCGGCAGCTGAGTGACACCGATGGGTCCGGCGCTTCGCGTCGCACCCATCGGGCCGGGTGAGGAGCTGAGGTATGCGGCGAAGCGCGGCCCATCCATCCGATTGGAGACAGACACGCCCACGCATCCGGGGATGAACTCCGTATCCGTGGGCGAGCTCCTCACCCGGCTCGTTAGGAGGTGTCGGTCAACTCGGCCATTAGGCCAACAAATAGGGATTTTCCAGCCCACTCGCGGGAAGAGATCATGGAAGAAACACAAGGAAGAGGTTACATCCTGAAATCCATTGGAGCCTTGCTGACGGGATGTGTCGCGTTCGCTATTGTTCTTTTCCTCGCCAACGCACTTCTCTATCTTCTCAACTGGACGCGTAGCACGGAGAACAATTGGCTAGAGACTATATTTAGGGAGTTAGCGTCTCCGGCCGCGGGTTCATATGCCGCCATGGTGGTCGCGGATAGGCTATTCAAAACATACAATAAGAACTTCGTGTTTTTTGGTTTCTCAGCTTTAATCGTCGCGTTTATTGCTGCTTCACTCACGGTCATATTTCTTGTCTGGAGCTCTGGGCGCTTTTCGGTGTATGACGTCATCATGCAAACTCTCACGGCCCCGATTTGTATCGCTACCGCGTATTACGCCTATAGAGATGAAATGCAAAAGGAAGAATCAGGCCCATAAAGCCATAACCGGCGTTGGGCACCGATGAGAGAGGAGATGATACGATGGGACTGCGGCGTTTCTTTAAATCGCTTACCAACGCGGAAGCTATGGGGGAAGAGATAATACGAATGCAAGAGGATTCTTATGAAAAAGCAAGGCAGCTATACCCCGACTCTGATCCACATGTCTTGCTCGCACAGGTCTGGCTCACGCGCCAGGCAGCCCACGGCAGAGATGTCCATAGTGAGGCTATGCAGATTACGGCATTCACTGAGACTATGCAGTTCGCCTGCCTGCCTTATCCACAGAACATTCGAGCTTTAGCTTTATTTATTGTGTATAAAGAAAGGCCAGATATAATCCAAAGGTTTACCAGATTTTCTCAAGAATTTCAGGAGCTTATGGCTCCTGTGTCTGCAGCTGTGGAGTCCGGTGATTTTGAGCGCATCTACAGAAAGCACAACCCCAATATGCCCCAAGAGTAGCTGGGCTATGGCCTAACCACGAGCTCAACACGGACCACTCAAGACGCTACGCGCTTTTGTGGCCGGTTAGCCCGGTCATTAGGCACAAAAATTATCATCTTCAACTAAGGGAATTCTATGAATAAAACTCTTTATTTTAAGACTCCTGATAGCGGCATAGTGCCGGGAAGGGATGCTATTGAGCTGATATTTCCCTTTCGACTTATCGACACAGAGTTGATAGGAAGTCCAGAAGAAGAGAGAAAAAGTACTGATCACCAAATTTCTGTTGTTGTTACAGGCTCCCTTGCCGCATGTTGGGATCTCAACGATGATCAAAGGCTTCGTGTTATGTACGAATATGCCAAAAGGCATGTGGTAGAAAAAATACGTGAGGGAACTCTCAGAGAATTTGAGGAGATTGACCTCCATACAAGAAATGTTGAACTACCTTGCCCATTCGATCCAGATAGAATTGAGAACCCAATGGATGCGATTGTGTCAGTAGAAACTGCCGAAAAAAAATTTATGGAGGATTCGTCTGTTTTGGCACTGGCTTCGTCGATTATTGATGCCAGGGATAATATAAATGCAATTTTTAACCTAATAAATAAAGGTAAACTTATTGTCCTTGTCGAAGAACGAGATCTTCTCCAATTTTTTCGCGACGTTCAAACTAAGGAAGAATTTTCATACAGATTGTGCGCTTTAGCTAATGCTGCAACGCAAATGAACGTTCAATGTCTTCGTCAATTAACTAAAATAGAAGATACACAAGTGAAGTCCATCCAATTACTTGAGTCCTATCTTGATAAGATTGGCTTACAAAGTAAAGAGTTTGTAAATATTCTTCGTAATATCAATAAACTTCGCCAAGGATACCCTGTTCACGGAGATAGAGCAAAAGGAGTTCTGGAAGCTCATAAATACTTAGAAATTGAATATCCAATTGCTGATTTTAGTGCATCTTGGAAAAAACTACTGGAAAAATATTTGGAAGCTCTACATCAACTACTTAAGGTTTTAAAAGATAAATTGGCATAACGAATAAGGATAGATTGTGAGAGCGAAGCGAGCCACGATCTTATCCTGTAGTTGAACAAGCCCGCAGTGCGGACGGGGGTCTTATAGAGGAAAATATCTTTTTTTGATGTGAGGCGGTGCAAGGTGGGATGGGAGGAGTGTTTTTATTAAGGGCGAGCGGCAGCGTCAGCCCGCGAGGAAGCTATAGAGAATGTGGCTTTCTGAGTGTGGACCCCAAAAATGGTCTTGACATTTGGGTCCACCTTAAAAAGCGCGCCCAACCCTTCAATTCAACCGTTGTGCGAGGAAATGAGAAATGAATTTTTTGGAATCATTAGTTGCGGAGTGGTATGAATTTCGTGGATATTTTGTCCGATCAAATACCCGAACTCGAAAGAGGGCAAAAGGTGGTTGGGATGTTGAACTTGACGTATTAGCTTGTGTCCATCCACGAAGGTGTAAGGGTCTGATTTTTTGACAAAAAAAGCGCATTTTAAGGTGGACAAATCCTCCTACCTTTTGTTATAAAGAATCTACAAGGAAGTGAAATAACA
>JAFDIS010000052.1 GCA_019307945.1 Deltaproteobacteria bacterium
TCTTCGTCTTTCGTTTCCCCGCCCAATCACATGGTGCAGCGCTCCTGGGGCATCGAGTCTTGCTTGTCTCGGCATGAAAGACTTCTATCATGGAAAAGTAGACTTTGCAAAAAATATGGAAATGTGAAGTACGTCCCTTTATCCCGTCTTTATCCCCCCGGGCCCCGGCATGGCCGATGACGTACTGGAACGAGCCTTTGATCCTTATTTCACCACCAAACCGAAAGGGGAAGCCAGCGGAATGGGGCTCTCCATAGCACGGGGCATCGTCAAAGGCCACGGGGGCGCCATCGAAGTGAGAAACCGGGCCGAAGGGGGGTGTCTTTTCCAGGTTCTGATTCCTGCCTACGCAAGAGTCGAAGAAGAGGCCGGGCAAGGGTCTCCTGCCGGGGCCGCAGCAAACGCATGTGTCCTCCTGGTGGACGACGAGCCCGGCATCATCACCGAGGTGAGTGAAATGCTGGAACGGCTGGGTTACAAGGTGGTATCCGAAACAGACCCCCGCAGCGCCCTCAAGACCTTCGAGAGACATGCGGACGACTTCGACCTGATCATCACGGACATGACCATGCCGGGATTCACAGGCGAGGATCTCATTCGGGAAATCCGTCGGATTCGTCCCACGGTTCCCGTACTCCTGTGTACGGGATACAATGAAAAAATCGCCGGAAAAAGCCACGAGCAACTGGGAATCAAAGGACTACTCCTGAAACCGTTTGCGGTGGAGGAACTGGCCCGCAAGATCCGCACCGTTCTGGGAGAGACGGCCGCCTGACGGGGCGGCCTCAGAGGACGCTCACCCTGGGGGCCCCCGTGGCGGGATTGCTGTCAACCACCACGGGACACTCATAGACAGCCTCCACGTTTCCGGGGGTGATCACATCCGCCGGGGGTCCCTCGGCAAATACCCGCCCCTCGCGCAGCAGAAGAATCCTGTCGCAGTAGTTGGCCGAAAGGTCGATGTCGTGTGAGACCACCACCACGCCCAAGGCCTTGTGCCGGGCAAGAGAAGAAACAAGTTCGAAGATCTCTTTTTTGAAGCGAAGATCCAGAAACGAGGTGGGCTCGTCCAGCAATACGACCCGGGGTTCCTGGGCCAGTGCCCGGGCTATGAGCACCCGTTGTTTCTCCCCGCCCGAAAGTTCATGAATAGATCGGGAAGCCAACTCCGAGCTGCGGGTCGCCTCCAGGGCCTCCCATGCCACCCGGACGTCGCCGGGGCGCTCAAAGTGAAATCGACCCAGGTGAGCGAACCGCCCCATCAGGACCACCTCCATCACGGAAAAGGAAAAACGAAAATGGTTTTCCTGTGCCACCATGGCCACCTGTCGCGCCACATCCCTGCGCCCTCGCCCCGACAAGGGGCGCCCCCCCAGCAGCACCTTGCCTTTCTGGGGTATACAAATACCATCGGCCACTTTCAGGAGCGTACTTTTCCCGGATCCGTTGGGCCCTAGGATTCCCACGAGTTCCCCGGGGCACACTTCCAGATCGACTCCGCGAAGCGCCCAGAGCCGATCATAGCGAAAACCCACGCCTTCCAATTTCAAGACCCGTTCCACCGGCTCCCTCGCTTCCTCAGCAGGTAGATGAAAAAAGGCGCACCCAGAAATGCCGTGATCACGCCCACGGGCAGTTCACTGGGAGAAATGATCGTCCTGGACAGGGTGTCGGCCAGGATCAGGAATATCGCCCCGCTCAGGGCGGACACCGGCATGAGCATCCGGTGGTCGGAGCCGAAGGCCATCCTGCAAAGGTGCGGCACCATGAGCCCCACGAATCCGATGATCCCGGAGAAACTCACCACCACCCCGATAATCAGGGAGACCAGCACGAGACAGACCAGCTTCAACCTTTGCGTGTCCACGCCCAGTTGCAACGCCGCATCCTCTCCCGCCGTGACCAGATTGAGGTGCCCCGCGTACCCGTAAAGTATCCCGAAAGCCGCCAGGGCCGCGGGGGCCACGATGAAAGACTGGGACATGCGACTCTGGGAAAGGTCGCCGTAAAGCCAAAAGAGCATGGTGTGGAGGCGGTCGTCGGCGGCCGTTGCAATGAAAAACATTATCACCGCGCTGAAAAACGCGTTGATGATGACACCGGTGAGCAGGATCGTGGAGGACTCCATACCCATGGCCCGGGTCCCCACCGCCATGAGCAGGGCGATGCTCAAGAGGGCTCCTCCGAAAGAGGCCAGCGGAACGCCCACCGTGAATCCCAGGCCCAGCATGATTCCGGCCACGGCCCCCAATGCGGATCCGCTGGAGACCCCCAGGATGAAGGGGTCGGCAAGCGGATTGCCCAGGATGGCCTGGAACACGACCCCCCCCAAGGCAAGGCAGAAACCTGCCAGGCCCGCCAGCAGGACGCGCGGCAGGCGGATCTTGAGCACAATGAGCCGGGTCGTGTCCCCGGCCTCCATGCCGCCTGAGAAAAGATTCAGGAGCTGCCCCATGCTGACATCCGCAGTCCCCATCCAAAGGGAAAAAAGGATCGTGACAAAGAGAATGAGGATCAGGCCCGCCGAGACGAGGGCAACGCGGGAAGCGCTCAGAGGCGCCTTGCAGGGCAGGTGGCCTGAACCGGGTTTCATGTTACGATCCCCAATCGATTTCCGGGTGAAGGATACGCGCTACGGTCTCAAGTCCCTGAACGATCCTGGGAGACGGTCGATCGATCAAGTCCGAATTCACCAGGTATACCCTCCCTTCCCTCGCCGCAGGGATCTGGGTCCATTGCAGCCATTCCCGCCTCGCCCTCTCGTAGGCGCCTCTCGTGTCCATGGAAGAGATGATGATGACGTCCGGTTTTCTCTGGATGACCGCCTCGACACCCATGCGGGGGTAGGTGACGGGTAGTCCCGCCGCGAGGTTCCTTCCCCCCGCCAACCGAATCACGTCGTGGTGGAAGGTGGTTTCATTCACCGTCATGATGGGCTTGATATTGATCTGTACGAACACCAGGGGCCTGGGAAGTGACGCCGTCTTTCTCACAATACGGGTCACCCGACCCCTAAGCTTTCTCCCGAGTTCCCTGCCCCGGGCCCCCACGCCGCATATCTCGCCTATCCGCTCAATGGTCTCTGCGGTCTCCATCACCGTACGCGGATTCACGATGTATACCGCAAGACCCGCCTGCTCCAGTAGTCTCACCGCTCCCGGTTCGTTGCCGTCCTTTGTCCCGATAACCAGGTCCGGGGCGAGACTGATGATGCGTTCCACGTTCAGGTTCACGTAACTGCCCACCCTGGGCAGGGACCGGGCCTCCGGGGGATAGGTGCTGTAGCGCGTCACTCCCACCACACGGGAGCCAACCCCGATGAAAAACAGGATTTCCGTGAGGCTCGGCGCCAGGGAAACGATCCGTTTGGGTCGCCCCTGGATCTTCACGGGGCGGCCCAGGGCGTCATGGTACATTGCGGCCGCGCATGGCCCCCCGTACCAGGCCATGAGCAGCACTGCCTGCAACAAAATGATGCACGTTCTTTTCTTCATGACACCAAAAAAAACCCGGACCGGTAGCGCCGATCCGGGGATATCCCATTTTTACCCGCAAGATCAATGGCTTGCCCCTTGCCGCGGGAGCAGCGCCTTCGGCCCGGGCAGGTCTTCTGACTTCTCCGCCCCTGTCGGCGGCCTTCCCATTCCGGTTTTCTCCGAAACAGTGGCACACTAGGCCGCAGGGGTTCCCCTTCACCTTGCACGGAAAAGGAGCGGAGTCACAGCGGCGGGCCCGTCCCTGATTTCAACAGGGTTCCCTATTAAGCTCCTGGCGGAGCACCCTGGGCCGAGGTACATACCCTCAGAGATCCCCCCGTCACCGCGGCCCGGAAACGGCGCACGGCCTGCTCGGCAGGCGCGCCCCGGGCCTACGGGGAGACTTCTTCAGGACTCCTTCCGGGTCCTTATAGTGGAATGATACCCAAAAGTCCAGGCAATTGGGGACCACGGGCTTCCCATGCCCGCAGCCCAAATCGCACTGAGTCTTGGGGCGGGAGGGTCCACGGTCATGCGGCTTGAGAACCTGGGCCGTACGTGCTAAGAATATGTCCCGAATCCCACCGGAGCCGGAAGGCCAAGGGGTTGACAAAGAGCCTCGAGGGGGGCCGGTTATTCAAATGATCATCGACGAAGCCAGGGAAGTATTGAAGATCGAGGCCGAGAGCATCCTGCACCTCGTGGACCGCCTGGGGCCCGAATTCGAGCTTGCGGTTGAGACCATCCTGGAGGCCACCGGGCGGGTCATCCTCACCGGCATGGGCAAATCAGGGCTCATCGGCCGAAAGATATCCGCCACCCTCAACAGCACGGGGACGCCTTCGGTCTTCATGCATCCGGGTGAGGCGATCCACGGCGACCTTGGGATGGTGAGGCCGGAGGACGTGATACTTGCCATCTCCAACAGCGGCCAGACCCACGAAATCAACACCATCCTGCCCCTCGTCCGAGACATGGGAGCCAAGATCATCTCTTTTACCGGGTGTCCTGATTCTCCCATGGCCGCTGCAAGCGACATCGTCATCGACGTGGGGGTGGAACGGGAGGCCTGTCCCCTGGGCCTTGCTCCCACCGCGAGCACCACGGCGGCCCTGGCCATGGGGGACGCCCTGGCCGTAGTGTTGATCAATCGACGGAGATTCGACCGAAAGGATTTCAGGAAATTCCACCCCGGCGGGAGTCTTGGCGAACGCCTCTCGGTCAAGGTCCGGGAAGTCATGCTCACCGATGAACACGTGCCCGTGGTCAGGCTGGGAGCGGACGGGGCCGCGGCCGTTGAGGAGATCGACCGCAAGAGGATCGGGGCCACGCTGGTTGTGGACGATGAGAGACGCCTGAGGGGAATCATCACGGACGGTGATCTGCGCAGGGCACTCTTGCAGAAAAAGGACGTCCACGCCATGGTGGTTTCCGAACTCATGTCACCGTCACCCAAGACCATCGACGAAGAAGAATCGGCGGCCGAGGCCCTGGCCGTCATGGAATTCAACGGCATAACCCACCTGGCCATCGTGGATCGGCGAGGCAGGCTCAAGGGCGTTGTGCACCTGCACGATCTTTTGGGCAGAGAGGAGTTCCGCCTCAATGGCACCAAGAGAGGCACCGCGGGGTCTAATAGTGGATCTGGTGACCCCGCTACGCGATGACCTGACCATCGACGCGAAGGGCCTGGAAATGCTCCTGGCGCGTGTCTCCCCCCACGCCCAGGGCCTGCTTCTGGCAGGGCCTCGGGGTGGGGAGGGAGCTAAGCTAAATGAGGATCAGAGGCGCATGCTCCTGGAAGAGACGCTGAGCATGACGTGCGCTGAGCTGCCCCTGTTCGTATGGATTACGGGGTCTTCCGTTTCAGAGACCCGCCACACCCTGACTCTTCTCTCAGAGACCGTGGAAAGAAAAAGCTTCCCCGCTCTTTCCCTTTTCTGGGTGGACACCCCTCTCTACTACCATAGCAACCGGGGTCTGGAAGCGCATTTCAGGGAGCTTGCCCGAATAACCGGACACCCTTTTATCCTCCACAATGACCCCGTGCGGGTCTCGACCCTTGGTCGGCCCCTGAAAAGAAAAAATATCCGGACGGAAATATTGAAGGACTTGTGCGGACTGGAATTTATCGCGGGGATGATCTACGAGGGTACGCCGGAAAGGTCCAGGCACTACTTGAGAGCGGTGCGTGCCGGGACCCGTTTCAGGCTTTACGACGGGGACGAGGCCCGCTTTCTGGACCATCCCAGCCGGTCCGGGGTGGTCTCCCTGGGGGCCAACCTCGCGCCCGGTCCCTGGCAGAAAATCACCGCCTCTTCCCTCCACCTGAACGGGGAGCGCAAGATCTACCCCGACCACCTCTCCCAACTCTGGGAGACGGGTCGATACCTCCATGACCTGGCGGTCCTGTGCCGTGCTCTGCCCGTCTCCGCAATCCGGCAGGTCCTGTTCAAGACAGGCCTGTTTCCCCCCACCCAACCCACGCCGCCCGAAGGGACGCAGGACGCCGTCAGGCGCCTGGAAGAGCTCATGAGAGATCATGGAGACTTTCCGCCCTGAACGGCCGGGCCGAGCCTCGTCCGCAACTCACAATCCCTTGAAAATTTTCACCCTGCAGGCGCCACCTTGCTGCCGCACACCGCCCACTCGATCCGCCGTGGGCCCCAACATATCCAACAGATCTCGAGCTACCCTGGGGATCATCCCGGAACTGGCATCAAGCTATCTCTTGCCCCGCATCATCGGATTTCAGCGGGCCAAGGAGATCTGCTTTTTCGGCGAGGAGATCCCTGCGGAAAAACTCTACGAGATGGGGCTGGTAAATCGCGTGCTTCCCCACGGCGAACTTCTCCCCTTTGCACGGGAGCAAGCACTGAGGCTCATCGCGCCGGGGGGCGCAGAACTAGCCGTGCGATGGACCAAGAGGGCCATGCACCGGCCCCTGGTGGAGGCCGTCACACGGGCCCTTGACGAAGAAAACGAGGCCCTCAACCTTGCCGTTGCAACGGCCGATTTCATGGAGGGGGTCACGGCCCGCAAGGAACGCAGGTCCCCCCTCTTCCGCGGGAAGTAGATTCCCTAAAAAAACGTCTTCAAAGGGCCTTTCGGTAAAGGGCGATAAGGTCTTCCCGGGTGCATGGGACCGGGTTCACGGGAAGAGAGATGTCGGCCAGGGCCTCCTCCGCCAACCGTTCCAGGTCGTCTTCCTTCACCCCCAGGTCCTGAAGGCGCGTGGGAAGCCCCGATTCGGCCACGAGTTCAGCCATCCTGTCCGCGGCATCCTCGGCCGAGGTGGCCGCCAGGCCCATGAACCCCAGGGCCTCACGGTAACGCTCTCCAGCCTCCGGGGCGTTGAAACGCATCACATGGGGGAGCATCAGGGCGTTGGCCGTGCCGTGGGGGATTCCATGGAAGCTTGAGAGTTGATGGGACAGGGCGTGGACTGCACCCAGGCCCTTCATGGTGAGGACCACGCCACCCAGCATGGATGCCACCGCCATGTCCGTGCGGGCCTCCAGGTCCTCGCCGTCCTTCACCGCCCGAAGGAAGCTCTTGCCCACCAGCTCGAAGTTCGTCCGGCACAGGCCGTCCGCCACCGGGTTGGGCGCCATGTTGCTGGTGTAAGCCTCCAGGGCGTGGATCAGGGCGTCAAAGCCCGTGGCCGCAGTAACGCCCGGCGGCATGGAAACGGTCAACTCCGGGTCCAGCAGGGATCCCGACGGCATGAGATAGGGGCTGAAAATGGTAAACTTCACCTGCCTGGCCGTGTCGATGATCACCGAGGCCAGAGTGGCCTCACTGCCCGTCCCCGAAGTGGTGGGCACTGCGATCATGGGTGGAAGCTCCCGGCCGATCTTCTTGATTCCGCCCTGCTTGACGTCGTAGTCGACGGCCGCCCCACCCTGGGCTCCCACCACGCGCACCGCCTTGGCCGAATCGATCACGCTGCCCCCGCCCAGGGCCACCAGGCCGTCGCAGCCTTTCTCTTCGTAAAGGGACGTGGCGGCGGCGACGGTCTCGTCCCTGGGATTTTCCGGGCACCCGTCAAAAACCGTGCACTGGACTCCCGCCCCCTCCAGGTTGTCCCTGGCCTGTTGGGCAAGACCCAGGCGCACCATGGTCTGATCGCAGACCAGGAGCGGATGTTTCATGCCGTGGTCCTTGGTCTTACGACCCAGGCGCTTGAAGCACCCCGGGCCGATCTGCATGTCTGAGGGCAACGAGATATTCAGGATCGCCTTGGGCATGGAGGACTCCTTTCGGATTAAGAAAGTGCTGGGAATTTTCCTGATGGATCAGGCCCCCCGGGGGCGGAACGCCCGCCTCCCGGTAGGCTGAGATTTAACCATGCCATCCTATCCCGCAGGAACCTCCAGGATCAAGCCCAAAGCGCAGGTGCAGGAAAAATCCCGGAACTCATCTGCCGCTGATGGTTAGGGGCAGGTTCGATCCCCCCGACTCAGGGCGGTCCCGTCGCATTCGAGATTGCCGATGCTGTTTCCCGAGAAGGTCCCCCGGGCACCGAAATAGAGCCCGACATCGTGCGTGGGATTTGCGCCTGAGGGGTTGTCCGTCACCGAGCATTGGGACATGCTGAGCGTGCTGTCATCCGCCACAACACCCTTGACGTTCGAAGAAATGGTCACCCCCCCGTCCATATCACAGGTGGAATTCCGGTAAAGACCGATGCCGTTACGACCGTTGTTGGTGATGCTGGTAACCGTGGCGTTGTAAAACTTCACGATGGCGCCACGGTAGGCCATGAGGCCGTCGCTCTCATTGTCCTGGAGGGTTACCTTTCCCCACGCGGAAAAAGAGGATGCATCGAAGACCCCTATGCCCGCGCCGGGATGATAATCGTTGATGCGGCTGGTCTCCTTCGCCGTTAGCACGCCGGTTCCTCCTACCCTGAAGACGGAAGCCCTGACCACACACACACCGTAACCCGGGTTTCCGGTGACCGTGGTAGTGTTTCCCATATACAGGCTGGATGAATTCTCCACCAAGAGGCCCAAAAACCCGTTCGACCTGACCTCAAGGGTCGCACCTTCCAGCCCCGCGTTGGAGGTCTTGGTGACGCGCAGGCCATAGGTTCCATTGTCTGTGACCAGGATCGTGCCGCTGCTGTTATAAGTTTCCAACTGGGACGCTCCGGACACACTGACCCCACTGTCGCTGTTCGAAGCAACGGCCCAGTCTGCCGTGCCGTAAATCCGCAGGGCCGAGCCGTTGGACACCCCGCAGCCATGCCACCCGTTGTTCTGAAGGGTAACACTGGAGTTGAAAGCGAAAAGGCTCGAGGAGTTGGTCACGCTAATGCCCATGCCGCCGTTGCCCACGCTGGTGAAGGTTCCCGTCACGGTGGCATTGGATCCCCGGACGACCAGGATTCCGTCCCCCTGGATCTTTTCCCCCTCTACCTTGCTTCCCACCGTGCAGTCCTTGATGAGTGCATTGGCGTTTTCATCCACCTGGATGCCGTCATCTGCACAATCCTTCACCGTGAGGCCGTCCAAAAGCGCCGAAGCGCCCCGGGTCACCAGTACCCCTTCCTGGCCGTTTTGGACCGTGAACCCCCGAATCACAACGCCACGGGTCCCGTCCACGGTGATTCCGTTCTGGCCCCCGCTGCTGATGACCGCACTCCCCTGCCCGTCCAGCACCACCCGATCGTGGTCCGGGGAAATGAGCAACATCGCCTCCTCGCAGGTCCCCGTGACAAGGATCGTGTCCCCGGGGTCCGCCACGGCCAGGGCGTCCGCGATGGTATCACCGCTGTCACAATCCACGGTCAGGGTGGTGGTGCAGTCCGCCGTACCGAACTCGGAGGCCAGAAGGGCCAAGTCCGCGCCGTCCACGTTCCCGTCGCCCGTCAAGTCCGCAGCGCACGTACCAGCATACCCGGGAGCGGCCATGACCAGCGCCGCCAGCAAACAAACTAAGATCATCGTGATTTTCTTCATCACCCATTTCCTCCTTCCCTAGAGGAGCGCCGCCATGCGCCTTTTCCAGCTTGCACCCCCGATTCGTGAAAATCCATTGCCCATCCGCCCCTGGTCAACGCACGTGGGATTCTTACCCCTGCCGTGTGGAAACCAGGCAAACCCGTTCCTGAATGCCAAAAATTTACTGCAAATTTCATGCAAAAAATTCCAGAACGATTTGAAAAAGAATTAATTCCATGATTTCAATATATTGAAGGGCAAATCAGCACACCGAAAATCCGAAAGGAATTCCTAAAGGCCCGAAAAGCGTGTATTTTTGTTCCACTTGTTGGCAAAAAATTACACAGCCAGCCCGATTTTCTTTTCACCCGGAGGGGGTCGTCCCTTTCACCTATGCCCACCCCCCTCCCTCCTGGTTTTTCTCAGTCCCTTCTCCTGGGGAAGAGGATGGACCTGAGCCAATGAAACAGGCTGTTTCCGCCGAGGGCGTTTCTGGCGCCCAGGTCGATGGCCTGGAAGAGTCGGTCGGGGTCCTCATACCACTGTCCCCGGGTCTTGAATTCCCTTTCCGGGTCCAACTCCTGGATCACACGGGCCGGATTTCCCGCTGCAACGCAGTTGGGGGGAATGGAAGCCGTGACCACGGACCCCGCTCCGATGATACTGTTCTCACCGATGGTAACACCCTTGCAGACCGTGGCGCGGTCCCCCAGCCAGACGTTGTTTCCGATGCGCACAGGGGCCCGCTCCCCTATGGTTATGCGGTTGTACTTGTCATGCCAGTCCGAATCCGTGACATAGACGCCGTTGGCCAGCATGCAACTGTCGCCGATGGTCACTTGCGCGGCGGATCCCACGCGCACCCCCGGGCAGATCAAGCAGTAACGACCGATGCTGATGCTCCCCAGATCCGGCTTTTCGGCCCACACGGCCAGACGGACCTTGGCATCGATGGATGCAATGACGTTGGCAAAATCCCCCAGAGACACTCGGGAGCCGAAGACCTCCACAAACCAAGGCCGGACAAACTGATGCCCACGGCCGAGGAATTCGAACTGAGGCCTCAGGAAATGCTCCACGTAGAAGTCCTGGAACTTGATCTGGATTTTGCGGATGATGTATGGTCGGTGGTCTTTTCGCAAGGGACGTCTCCGCGGATATATCCAGCGACGAGTATAGGAAGAGGTCCCGGGGAGTGTCAAGTGCGGCAGGCGAGGCCCGGGCATGCCCTCATCGCTTCCCGAAACTCGAAAGCCGAGCCCGGGCGTCGGGCCCTTCGCCCGGGCTCGTCTCCCGCTCATATTGGAGGCCCTCATTGAGCCTCAGGCCTTCGCCTCCCCGCACCAATTGTTTCATGGTGCGAACGGAATACCATGAATTGCTGGTGATTGAGCGCGCCAGGTCCATGACGGTCTCCTCGAAATCCTCGTCCGGCACGCATCGATTGGCCAACCCAATACGCGCCGCTTCTTCTCCTGTCACGGTCCTGGATGTGAACATGAGTTCCCCGGCCCGCAGATACCCGATGCGGCGCGGGAGCCGCTGGCTCATCCCCCATGTTGGCGTAAGGCCCCATTTGGCGTGGGTATCCCCGAACCGCGCCGATTCGGCTGCGATCAGCAAATCGCATCCCAGGGCGAGTTCGAGTCCCCCGGTGTAGCAGTGGCCGTGCACAGCGCAGATTACGGGCTGAGGAAGGGCCTCGATCCGGTCGATGGTCTCCGCCTGGAAATGAGCCCCCGGAGGCTTCTCACCCCGCAGGAGTGCCTTGATATCGTTACCGGCGCAAAAGGAGCGGCCCGCCCCCCGTAGAATAACGCAGCCCACGGCGTCTGCCGATTCCGCAATGTCGTCCACGTGCGTGCGCAGTTCAACGAAAAGCGCGGGGCTCAGAGCGTTGAGGACCTCGGGTCGGTTTAGAGTCAGAACGGCGATCGCTTCCCGGTCTTCCCTCAATACGAATTCTTTCATCATGACCTCCTTTTGAGTTTTGGCCTCGAAGTCAAGGCTTCCAGCAACATCACCACCGCGGCACACTCCAGGCCGAAAGGAAGGTACCCTGCATACCCGGGGAGCGGCATTTCAAAGACATGAAATTTCTCCACCAAGGGTATGTGATAGGTCCACTTGGCAACGCTCCAGAAGTTCCACATCTCCCAGAACCACCCGCACACCAGCGCAGCCAGGGACCAGGATACGGGCACTGTCCAGTCCCCCCGGCCGATGCCTGAAAACGGCTGTGGGGCGCCTGAAAGGGCCTGGGAAGCGGTGAGGATCAAGAGGGGACTCACCCACAACAATGGGAATAGGATGTTGGGAAAAACGCCTACGGCCCAGAGTCCTGCCGCCGCCGCCAACAGGACCAGCGAGGCCATGATGCGGGGATGGCGCGGGTTGAATGCCACCCAACCACTGAATGCCCTTTTCAACCACCCGGTCTCTTCCAGGGCCAGGGCTACACTGTAGACCGCGGGCAGGACGGTCGAGAAAGGGGGGGTGGCCCGGAGGATGTAACTCCAGGGGTCTGCCGGCACCTGCATGTACTCCCAGTTCTGGACAAACCTGTTTAGATACTCGAAAAACCACCAGAAGAGGGCGCTTGCCGGGAAGAGCATAAGGAAAAACCAGGGTCTCCTCAGCATGGGACACCATCCCCGCTTTCGATGGGTCAACCCGTTCACCACCAGGATGAAGGAGAGCCACAGGGGCGTGAAGGTGTGATTCTGAAACGCCGAGGCCCAGGAGACCCTGCTCCAGGCCAAGACCCAGGTGCAAATTCCCGACAAGACGCCAAGCCACCCCCACCATGGGAACGGCCGTTCCGGCCTCGCCTCTTCCGGGCTCATCGCCCTGGCCCTGATTCCCCGGACCACGAAAGGTAAAATCGCCGCCACGATGATGATCCCGAAAAACAGGAATGCCGGCCAAGAGAACGGGGCATGGGCCACATACCGCTCTTTGGGCGGAAAGGCTAGGTACCGTCCTACCGGAAGACCCGCCGCCCACACCCCGAGCAGGGGCAGCCCCAGGATCATCCCGATCGGCAGCGCGAATCTCAACGCAAATCGACCCATGAATTCTCCATCCCCAGATGCCGTGCCGCGCATCGGCCCATGATTTCTTGTCCTTATCAGGTTTACAGCCAGGGCCCGCCATGCCCTCTTGCAGGGTATCATGACGCAATGGGGATTTGAAGCGCCTTGCTCCCGCCAATCCACCGGTAGCATTGTGCCCGGGAAGACGCCCGGGCCCTTCGGGGGCCGCATTGACAGGTCCCGGGCTCTTGGATACAATGCCTGCCCATCAAAAGCGGGCCACGGCAATCACACCATTTTTTCAACGAACGGACCGGGGCGGAGGGTTCGGTTTGTCACCCGGACACCCCCTCGGCGGTCTTTGGAACCCCGGGAAAGGGCTGAGCAGGATCGGGCCGATCAAGAAAAACAAAACCCAAGATACCGGAGACAAACCATGGACAATTTCGAAACCATTCGCGTGGAGCAGGTGGGCGAGGTGTTGACCGTCTCCTTGAACCGGCCTAAACTCAACCTGTTCAACGACCGCATGATGGAAGAATTGATACAGGTCTGGCATGGCCTCAGGCGCAATGAAACCGCCCGTTTCGTCGTCCTGACAGCGGTCGGGGAACATTTCAGCGGGGGCGTGGACCTCAAGGAGGTCTTTGAGAGAAGATTCACTCCTGAAAGCGCGAGAAGACAGCAGTTGGCCGGTCATGAGTTGATGAGAAGTCTTGAGAGCGTGGAGCAGGTCACAGTGGCCGCACTCCGCGGAGCCGTGGTGGGAGCGGGCATGGCCGTTGCACAGGCCTGTGACTTTCGCATTATGACGGAAAACAGCTACTACCTGGTCCCCGAGACCCAAATAGGCACCTACTACACCTGGGGGTGCACTCCGAGGTTGGTGCGAATGGTGGGGGCGTCCAGGGCCATGGAAATCGTCATGACCTGCGACCCCGTTCCAGCCGAAGACGCCTTCAGGCTCAACCTGGCCAACCGAGTGGTACCAGATGACGCCCTGGAGGAAGCCACGCGCGAGTTTGTGGAAAAAATCGCCGCCCGGAGCCCCACCTGCATAAGGCTCACCAAGAAAATCGCTTTGGGAGCCTCCATGGAAGGCTTCGGGAACATGTTAGCCGTAGAGCCCGAACTCATGCAGGGCGTCGTGTATACGGGAGAAACCGAGGAGAGGATCAGGGCCTTCCTGGAACAGCGTGCACCCAGGTATGGAAAGGGCTAGGACCAGGAACGGATCGAGACCCCGTGAACCCGTCACTCCCCGTCCCGTGTCGCTCCCAAAGGCACCTTAGGCGGAAAACGTTTCACCCTATCTCAGGAGGAAAGGCATGCCGCG
Source organism: Deltaproteobacteria bacterium (assembly GCA_019307945.1). Classification (GTDB taxonomy): domain Bacteria; phylum Desulfobacterota; class DSM-4660; order Desulfatiglandales; family Desulfatiglandaceae; genus B17-G16. The sequence goes on from JAFDIS010000052.1 coordinate 13,796, forward strand.
TATCGACTATGTTGAAAATCTCGACAACATGTACCAAAGCCAGGGGTTTCCACCTTACAAGTGGTCCCGGTTCGACTCGAGCCCCTGGACTCCTCTGGGCAAAGCGTTGAACGAGGTCCGCCTGGCCCTCGTCAGCTCTGCGGGAATTTCCAGGGATGACCAAGACGCCTTCGACCCCTGGGCCGTCAACGACCTGAGCTTCCGGGAGATTCCCGTGGATACGCCCCGAGAAAGGCTCAGGCTCCATCACAACTATTTCGACCATCGCGATGCACTCAAGGATATCAATTGCGTCTTTCCCGTCGACCGCCTGAGGGAACTGGCCGAGGAAGGGGTGATCGGGGGACTCGCGCCCATAGCCCTGACGCTGGGTATGGGAAGGCTTTACCGCAGAACGGCCCTCCAGGAGGAGACCGTTCCCCAAATGGTGGAACGTCTCAATGCCCAGGAGGCCGACGCCGTCCTACTGGTACCCGCCTGACCCCTGGACCATCAGTCGGTCGGACTGATCGCTCGCAAGATCGAGGAATCTGGGATCCCCACGGTGTATCTGGGCTCATGCAGGGATATGATGGTCCGCCTCAAACCTCCGCGCAGCGTTTTCTTGGACTTTCCCCTGGGCCGCCAGTGCGGAACCCCGGGAGATGCCGAGTTTCAGAAACAGATCCTTCGCGACACCTTGAGAGTCCTGGAAACCGCTACCACTCCAGGGGAAATCCTGGACCTGCCCTACCAGTGGAAGGGGCCTTTCGACTTTGCCTCCTATATGAAGGATCTTCAGGACATGCTCGAGGAGGAGGGGACCGAGCCGCAGGAATGGAAACCGAAGACGTGAGGACATCACCCGGGGGGGCTGAGATATGGAGCCTCCCCGGGGTCCACTCACCGAAAGGGGACGTGCGATGAACGAAGAAAAATCCAGGGTGACCACTGTACGACTTCAGAACATAAGCTACGGACACAAGCAGTCGGCCACCCTCAAGGCCGCCATCGAACTGGACCTCTTCACCAAGATCTCCGAGGGAGCGGGCACGTTTGGAGAAGTCGCTTCCGCACTTGGAATCACGGAGCTCAACGCGGAAAGGCTTGTGGTGGCATGCGCCGCCATAGGGCTCCTGGAAAAGGTGGGAGTCCGGTACCGAAACGCGCCTGACGTAGAGCGATTCCTCGTGCGCGGCAAACCCTCCTACGTAGGCCCTTGGCTGGTGTTCAGCGCCCACGACTTCGAGCACTGGAAGGATCTCAAGGATTTCCTGACGACCGAAGAACCGCCCAAGGTCCTTGGCCTTTATGAGGAACTCACCGAAGACATGGCCCGGGAATATCACGAGGCCACCTACAGCGTAGGTCTGGGGGCGGGATTTCTTTTCGCCAAGAACGTGGATCTAACCCGCCGCAAATGTATCCTGGACCTGGGCGGGGGTTCGGGCGCTTACTGCATCGCCGCCCTTCAGCGCTACCCTCACCTGCGGGCCATTGTCATGGATTTCGAGCCGGTCACCCGCATGACCCGTAAATTCGTGGCCCAGTGGGGTCTCCAGGAACAGATCTCGACCCTTGCCGGCGACTTCACCAGGGATCCTTTTCCTGAAGGTGCGGATGTCATTATTCAGGCCAGCAATCTGCCCCAGTACAACGAGGAGACTCTCGGGCAGGTATTGAGAAAGGGGTTCGAGGCCCTTGAACCTGGAGGGGAATATCACGTGGTGGGTGAAACCATCTCCGATGAAAAGGACGGTACCCTGGGCCCCGCCCTCTGGGGGATTCACGAGGCCCTTTTCGGCAGCCTCGGCCGTGCCCACTCGGAAAGCGAAGTACGATCCTACCTGGAAAAGGCGGGCTTCGTGGACATAACGGTCAACGAGTTCATACCCGGTTCCCTGACCCGGATTACGGGAATCAAACCCGCCTGAGAGACCGCAAGTAAAGCTTTTATACCGGGAGGCCTTTTATGAAGACGAGATTGACGGAAATACTGGAAATAGAGCATCCCATCATCCTCGCACCCATGGCCTGGATCACGGATGCCTCTCTCGCCGCCGCCGTGTCCAATGCCGGCGGTCTGGGAACCATCGGCCCCAATGCGGGTATGCGCACCGTTACCACGGATGTGGAGGAGACGGGTGAGCGATTGCGCAGCCAGATCAGAGAATGCAGGGCCATGACGAACAGGCCCTTTGCGGTCAATTTCGTCGTGGGTGTACCCGGTTGGGACCGGGATTTCAGCGACCGGTGTGTGCAGGTGGGAATTGAGGAGAAAATTCCCGTGGCCATCGTCTCCCAGGGAAGTCCCGCAGTCTACACCAGGAGGCTCAAGGAGGCTGGGATGCGCGTCGTCCATGTCTGCTCCAACGTCCGACATGCAAGGAAGGCCCAAGAGACAGGCGTGGATGCCGTGGTGGTCTCCGGAACGGAAGGGGGAGGCCACAGCGGTTTCGACCAGATGACCACCTTCTGCCTGGTCCCCCAAGCCGCAGAGGCGATCCGTATTCCACTGGCTGCCGGGGGTGGAGTGGTGGACGCCCGTGGAGTCGTGGGGGCCCTTGCCCTGGGTGCCGACGGGGTCTACATGGGGACCCGGTTCATCGCCACAAAGGAGTGTCCCGCCCATGAGAATGTCAAGCAGGCGATTCTCCAGGCCCAGGACACGAGCACCATGGCCGTACGTCACGGTAGCCCCGCGGGCCTGAAGCCCCCCGGTGCGGGCGACAGGGGATTCGTTGAAGAAAGGCGGGGGTCGGTGAGAATCCTGATCAATGACTACATCCTGAATGCCATGGCCCAAAAGGGGGGAACGCTTTCCTACGAGGATTTTCGAAGTGTACCCGGCGAGGTGGACCCTAACACGGAGAGCAACCGCACCGTGCGGGCCTTTCTCCACGGGGAGATTCAGGAAAACGCCATTACCGTGGGCCAGGGCGCGGGCCTCATCCGTGACGTACCGACCTGTGCGGAATTGATCCACGAAATCATGGAGCAGGCCGAAGGCGTCCTGGACCGGCTGGATGGGATCCGGGGCAAGTAAGGCCGAACCGTTGAAAGAGGAATTATGAAAGATCGGCTGGTGTGGATCGACCTGGAGATGACCGGACTGGACCCTGAAAGGCACGTAATCCTGGAGATCGGGAGCATCGTGACGGACGGGCAGTTGCGGATCCTGGCCGAAGGGCCCGACATCTTCATACACCACGACGAGGATATCCTCTCGGAGATGGAACCATGGAGCAGCGCCCATCACGAGGCATCAGGCCTCCTCGAGCGCGTGCGGTCGAGCACCGTCGACTGCTCCGATGCCGAAGAGGAAACCCTGCGATTCGTCTCCCGCTGGTGCAGCGAAAATGAGGCGCCCTTGTGCGGCAATTCGATCTGGCAGGACCGCCGGTTCCTCGTCAGATGGATGCCGCGGCTGGAGCGGTTTTTCCACTACCGTATTATTGACGTCAGTACCATTAAGGAGCTTGTCCGGAGGTGGTACCCGGCCCTTCCGGACTACCCGAAGAAGAAGGCCCACCTCGCCCTGAGCGATATCCGCGAATCCATCGAAGAATTGCGGTATTACCGCCATGAGGTCTTCGTAAAACCTTCCGGAAGTTAGGATGATCCGTTTTCCACGGACGAGGGTCTGTGGATTCCCGCCTGTCGCCTTGCCCCGCGAGGCCTCAAGAATCGACGATAGAAGGCGCTCTGCCTTCTGACTTCACCCACCTTTTCACGGGCCGCCCTTTCGCCTTCCGCGATAAGGTCCGTGGCCAGAGGAAAATCCGTCCAGTGAAGATGCCCCACGTCGGGACGTATCACCACGTCCGAATCCCGCAGAGACTCCTCCGCCAGGTGATGCCCCATGATGTTCGAAGCGCGCACATATACGTCGATGGCGGTTCTTATGGCATCGCGGGCTTCCAGCGTGCTTCCCACATTCACGGACACCACCACCTCGGCTCCCGCCCCCCGTGCCACGGAGGTAGGTACGAGATGAGTGATCCCGCCGTCGGACAGAAGCATGCCGTCCTTTTCCACGGGGGCCACCGCGCCGGGGACAGCACAGCTCGCCATGACCGCCTCTCGTAAAGGCCCGCTGGACAAGACCACCGGCATCCCGCTCAACAGATCCACGGTCACCGCATAAAAGGGTATATCCATTTCCTCGATCCGGATGTCCGGGAGAAAATAATCGATCATGGGATGAAACTCTTCGGACTGAAGCATGCCGGGTCGGAAAAGGGCCTTGGCCAGGTAAAACTGGTTCTTGAAAAAGGCCTGGATTTTCTGGGTGAGCGTCATACGTTCTCCCGCCTCGGCCTCCTTGATGGTCTTGAGGGCCGAGTCCTGAAACGCCGGGCTCTCCAGGAAGGCCAAAGTCCTCTCCTCCATCTCCACTGAGCCGAGCCCGCTTGCAAAGGCGGCGCCCACCAGCGCCCCGATACTCGTTCCTGCGATGAGATCGATTGGGAGGCTCTCCTCCTCGAAGACCCTAAGGACACCGATATGGGCCAAGCCCCTAGCGCCGCCTCCCCCAAGGGCCAGCCCCACCCTTCTTCGTTTCCAGATCATCGTCCCAACCCCCCCGGCCACATCAAAGCTGCTTGGCCCAATTCACAAATACGCCTGCATTCATCCGCCAATCCATCCCGTCTTGGTGCCCTGCGAAGATTTTGGTGTATCAGCACACTTGCGGAATCAGACCGCTCAGGTGAAACACCATATCAATCCCCACCACCGCGCTCCCCCCGTTTGAAAAGACTCCTTGCGCCCACAGGCGCCGCCGCTTATGATGCCGGTATGGACGCTTTCAGACAAAGCCTTGCCCGCGGCCGGACTCCAACGGACTCCCGCACAGGCGGGGGCGGAAGAGAATCACCGTGACATCCGTAAAAGAGCGCTGTCTCATCGCAGGGCTCGCCGCGGCAGGCCTGAGCGGCGCGGCCTGGGGCATGTGGGCGGAGAGCCATCCCCCCTTCCTTGGAGGCCTCCTCTGTGTTACGGTCGCATACCTTCTCATCCGCAGGAAACTCAAGGCATCCCTGCATGAAAAAACCGAGAACAATTCACACCCCATAAGGATAAGACGGCCGCCCGAATCATCTTGATCCTTCACCCTCGAACAGCGTGCGATTCAAGAACTCAAACCCCAAATCGAGCAAAGCCTCGTCCTGCCGGATTGCGCGCGCCGTGCCCTGCATCTCCGCGCCGAATCTGTCTTGAAACGCCGGGGTCCGGACGAATTCCCTGAACACATCCACGTTATAGAGCGCCACCATGACTTTTTGGAGCTGCCCCGGCCCCAGCGGTGGTGCCCCCTCCCCGGCCGGGTGAAAGACCAGGTCCAGCATCCGGTCGTTCATTTCAAAATAAGGTGAAAGCCCCTGGTTCCCGCACCATTCGCGAACTGTCCATGACTCCCGCCGTTCCCTTCCCAGGCACCGGGGTGTATCCGGCAGAAAGAACAACGCATCGACGGCGCCCCCGCCCCTGGCCCTGGTCGAAGCTCTACCCAGGGGGTAGAGTCTGCATGCGGTGGGACGATCCTCGTAGACCGTACAACCTTCCCGCCCCACAAAGGGACAACGCCTTTGTTCATCCTCCCCCATCTTCAAGACAATGTGAGGGAACCCGGTGGCCGGGTCCCGGACATAAAGGGCATAGCGGGCCAGGAATTCGTCCGAGTGGAGCCCCAGCCCCTGTTTGAGACGCAGGACGTCGTAGGGTGTCAGGGGCAGGCGTTTGCCGCGGCAACAGCTGTTGAAACAGGCCAGGGACCGATTACATGCGAAATTGAACCGGTCATCCGGGCCGAGCCGTTCCTCCGGGGGTGGGGCTTGAATGATCTCCATGCAAAAGATTCCCTTGCTCCGGGATTCTATGAGAATCCAAGATTGAAATCAACCTCCTCCGCCTAACCGGCCTCGTAGAACGTAGCATATAAAACGCGTGGGTCATGTCGTATCTTTAACTTGACAATCGAGCAAAGGGGTACTAAAGATCTGTACCTTCAGGAGCTTCGCGGCGGGCGGGGGACATTGCCCCGGCAAACCGCAAGAGATCTTTCAGTCAAGGCGATCGGAGAACGAAATATCATGAAACTACATGAATATCAGGCCAAGGAGATCTTCAGGAAAGAGGGAATCCCGGTGCCTCACGGCCTACTGGCCGTCACACCGGAGGAAGCGGAAAAGGCCGCCCGAGCCGTCAAGGGACCGCCCTGGGCCGTCAAGGCCCAGGTTCACGCAGGGGGACGCGGAAAAGGCGGTGGCGTGAAAATTGCCGGAAATCCATCTGAAGTGGTTTCCATTTCGGAAAGCCTGCTGGGCAATCCCTTGGTGACCCCCCAGACCGGACCGGCCGGGGTCCGGGTCCACCAGGTACTCGTGGAGGAAGGCCTGGACATCGACCGTGAATACTATCTGGGTATGGTGATCGAGCGATCGGCGGCGGTGCCCACCATGATTTTCAGTCAGGCCGGGGGCATGGACATCGAAGAAGTGGCAGCCAAGACGCCGGAATTGATCTTGAAGGAAAGTGTGGGCCCCGCCACGGGCTGGATGCCCTTCCAGGGGCGGAACCTGGTCTACAAACTGGACCCGATCCCGGGCCCTGGGGTCATCAAGGGCATCATGGCGGTCATGGGCCGGGTCTATGAGGTCTTTACACGCCTGGACTGCTCTCTGGTGGAAATCAATCCACTGGTGGCCACGAAAGATGGGAAAGTCGTCGCCCTTGACGCCAAGATCAATGTGGACGACAGCGCCCTGTTTCGTCACCGGGATCTCGTGGAACTGGACGACCCGAGAGAGAAGGATCCGCTGGAACGGGAAGCTGAAGAATACCATCTCAACTACATCCGGCTGGACGGCAACGTGGGTGCCATGGTCAACGGTGCCGGTCTTGCCATGGCCACCATGGACGTCATCAAGCACGCAGGCGCCGAGCCCGCCAACTTCCTTGATGTGGGAGGCGGAGCTGACGAGGAAATGATCGCCAAGGGTTTTGAGATCATTCTCAAGGACAGCAGAGTCAAGGCGATCCTCATCAACATCTTCGGCGGAATTCTGCGCTGTGACGTGCTCGCGCGCGGGGTTGCGGCGGCGGCCCGAAAGACCCGGGTCGAGGTGCCGCTCATCGTACGCCTTGAAGGGACGAACGTCGAGGAAGGCAGAAAGATCCTCAAGGAATCCGAACTGAAATTCCTGGTGGCCGAAAATCTCGCCGATGCGGCGAGGTTGGTCGCCGGGCAGGTGTGACTTGATGAGCCATACGGGAAGCACAATATCATGAGCATACTAGTCGATCAGAACAGCAGAGTGGTGGTCCAGGGGATCACAGGTAAAGAGGGGACCTTTCACACGAAACAGATGCTTGCCTACGGCACGGTGGTGGCCGCGGGCGTCACGCCGGGCAAGGGCGGACAGAAAGTGGAGGGCGTGCCGGTGTACGACACGGTGGAGGAGGCCGTGCGCCGGGAAGGGGTCAACGTCTCCTGCATCTTCGTCCCGCCCCCTTTCGCCGCCGACGCCGTGATGGAGGCGGCCGCGGCCGGCGTTGAGGTGATCGTTTGCATCACCGAAGGCATCCCGGTCCTGGACATGGTAAAGGCGGCCGACTTCCTGAAGGGAAAATCCTCGGTCCTCATAGGGCCGAACTGCCCCGGGATCATTTCTCCCGGCAAGGCCAAGGTGGGCATAATGCCCGGCCCCATCCACAAAGAAGGGGACATCGCCGTGATCTCCCGTAGCGGCACGCTCACCTACGAAGTGGTGGACCAGCTAACCGGCGCGGGCCTCGGCCAGTCCACCTGTATCGGCATCGGCGGGGATCCCATCATCGGCAGCAGTTTCATTGACCTCCTGAAACGGTTCAAGGAAGACGAGGGCACCCGGGGGGTGGTAATGATCGGAGAGATAGGCGGCAGTGCGGAAGAAGAAGCCGCACAATACATCCGGGAAGCCTTCCCCAAGCCCGTGGTCTCTTTCATCGCCGGCCAGACCGCACCTCCGGGGAGGCGCATGGGGCACGCGGGGGCCATCATTTCAGGGGGACAGGGCAAGGCGGAGGACAAGATCGCCGCCCTGCGCGCTGCGGGGATCACGGTCGTGGGTGACCTGCCCGATCTGGGACAGACGGCGCTGGAGGTTTTCGGGCGGTAAAGCGGCCTTCCCCCGCAGGGCGCTCCGTGCGGATTGACGGGCGGGTCTTTACCTGCTAGAATGATCTCCGGATTACAAAAGCACAAAAGCAATTTCCCCGAGAGTTCACCCAGTTCGCCGGGTGGTGGGACGGGTAGAACGCCGGGGCGAAAAATTTTACCAAGAGATAGAGAGCGATACGTGGTTCTTCCGCCATGAGCAAGATCTACGACATAACAGAGCGCCTGGAGGGCAAGAAGCGCCAGGAAGAGCTGGACTTCCACCGGGACAAGATGGAGGCGCTCCAGCGGATCGTCCGCTGCTCTTCGTGTCACATGAAATGCGCCATGTGCGGGCTCCACCTCGAGCCGCCCGACGAAGAAGAAGAGGAGGAAGAACTCTACTGGACGGAGTTTTCCCTTTGCGAGGGTTGCAGTGCCGAATTCGAGGATTACCTGGCCCAGGAGGACGGAGGCGAGCCGCCCGGACGTCTTTTCTGGCACAACCGTGAGTGGAAGGACCTCTGGGCCGCGTGGATGGAATTCCAGCGGGCCCTCAAGGCGTTCAGAAACTCAAAGGAGTTGGAGACCATAAGGGACGGGTGCGACTGTTAGAACCGCCCCGGGGGAGGAAGACATATGTTCGGTATCGGCATGCCTGAGCTGATCATCATACTGATCATCATACTCATCATATTCGGGGCGGGGAAATTGCCCGAAATCGGGAGCGGGATCGGTAAGGGCATCAAGAATTTCAAGAAAGCGACCTCGGAGCCGCCTGAGGAAATCGCCCCCCCCGAGGAAAAAAGCGAGCCCACCGAAGAAAAAAGCGCGTAACCCTGCCCCCCTGCAGCCTTTTCAGCTCCTTTTTCCCTCTCTTCCCCACCCACGGAGCCGATCAACGACTCAAAAGGGGATATCGTCGTCCGGAATCGCAGGCGGTTCCTCTACGGGCGCCCCCCCGCCAAAGGAATCCTTCCGGCTTTCCTTCTCCACGGGTCCCAGCATCTGCATGGTCTGGGCCACGATCTCCGTGGTGTATCGCTTGTTCCCGTCGCGGTCTTCCCAGCCCCGCGTCTGGAGTTTGCCCTCCACGTAGACCTGTCTCCCTTTGTGGAGATATTCCCCGCAAATCTCGCCGAGACGCCCCCAGGCCACGATACGGTGCCATTCGGTACGCTCGTTCTTTTCACCGTCGCGGTTGGTCCACTGTTCCGTGGTGGCGATCCGAAAGTTGGCCACGGCCGTTCCTCCGGCCGTGTACCGCAACTCAGGGTCCGCGCCCAGGTTGCCGATGAGGATGACCTTGTTCACGCCTGCCATGAGCCCGATGCCTCCCCTTATCCTGGATTCCCGCCGACCCCGCCATGCGGGGGTGTCGGCCGGGTGTTGAAATGTATCATGGGAACTCCTGAAGGATCAAGGACAATTCAGGGGCTGCGGCCCCGAACCTGGGTCCCGTTCCCATTTGCGTGTTGACGGCGGACGATTTAGGGGTTAAGCTCCCGTTAATTCAGAAAAACCGGGGATCATGAATTCCATGGTCCAGTGCGGAGGGCGGCTTTTTTCACACGCCAATTCCCCGACGTAACGTAGAACATGCTGAAAATCATACCACTTGGTGGACTGGGTGAGATCGGGCTCAACATGATGGCCCTGGAATACGGCGAAGACATCCTGGTCATCGACGCCGGTCTCATGTTCCCGGACGACTTCATGCCGGGCGTGGACCTGGTGATCCCCGATTTCGGGTATCTCCGGGAACGGAAAGACCATGTGCGATGGCTGGTGCTCACCCATGGTCACGAGGATCACATCGGCGCCATCCCTTTCTTCCTCAGGGAATTCGACCTGCCCGTGACGGGAACGGGCTTCACCCTGGAACTGCTCAGGGAAAAACTGAAGGAGCACGGACTCCTGCAGAGCGCCCGTCTCAGGAAGGTGCAGGCCGGGGACCGAGAGCGGTTCGGCCCTTTCGAAGTGGAGTTCATCCGCGTCAACCACAGCACGGTGGACGGAGTAGGCCTGGCCATCGATACGCCCGAGGGAATAATAGTCCATTCGGGCGATTTCAGGATCGACCCCACCCCCGTGGACGGGCAACCCACGGATCTCAACCGGTTCGCCCATTACGGAGAGCAGGGCGTGCTTGCCTTCCTGTCCGATTCCACCAACGCCGAAAAGGAGGGGTTCACTCTCAGCGAGAGGCTCGTCACCAGGACCCTTGAGGAACTCTTCCAGGAGTGCCGGGGGCGCATCATCCTGGCGGCCTTCGCGTCCAACATCACACGGATTCAACAGATGATCAACCTGGCCGCCCGCTTCAACCGGAAGGTGCTCTTCAGCGGCAAGAGCATGATCACCAACGTTGGAATCGCCCAGAGGGAAGGATACCTGCAAATCCCCGACGGGCTGGAAATCCGCGAGCGTGCGGTGGAACAGTTCCCGGACCACGGCGTAGCCATCATCACCACGGGCAGCCAGGGCGAGCCCATGTCCGCCCTGGCCCGAATGGCCCAGGGCAAGCACAAGAATGTCAGGATCCGTTCAGGCGATACGATCATACTCTCCTCCCGCTTCATACCCGGAAACGAGCGGGCCATCACCGGTATCATCAACCGGCTCTACCGAATGGGAGCGGACGTGATCTATGAAAAGGTAAGCGACATTCATACATCGGGCCACGCCAAGCAGGAAGAACTGAAACTGCTCTTGAGCCTCGTCAGGCCACGGTTCTTCATTCCGATCCACGGTGAGTATCGCCACCTCGTCAA
>JAFDIS010000150.1 GCA_019307945.1 Deltaproteobacteria bacterium
CTGCTGGTAAGGGAGCCTGATTCCTACGCTTCCCACCTTTCTCTCGCCGTCCTTGGGGTTCACGGCCGAGGCACAGGTGGATTCGGTGAGGCCGTACCCCTCAAGGATCTTCATGCCGGAGTGCTCCTCGAACCGCTGGAACAGCTCCACGCTCAGCGGGGCTGCCCCGCACACGAGATAGCGGAGGGAGGAGATGTCCGCATCACCCACGGGAAGATCCAGGAGCACGGAGAGCACCGTGGGCACGCAGGAGAAAAAGACCGGCCTGAAATGCTCCACGATCTTGTAAAAATTCTTCATGATGGAAGCGTCACGGTACCCGGCGGCCGAAAGGATGATAACGTGTCCCCCCAGGGAAAAGGGCAAGAGACCAGTGATGCAGGTTCCATTGCAATGAAACAGGGGAAGGCCCACCATGACGGCTTCGCCCGCCTGGAGGCCCGTGGCCGCCATGAGGTCCCAGGTGAGCACCACTTCGTTGAAATGGGTACGCTGGGCCAGCTTTGGTCGTCCGGTGGTTCCGCCCGTGTGGTAAAGGGAGGCGATATCGTCGGGGTCGATGACCCGGTCGAAAGAGAGCCGGTCTGACGGATATTTTTGCAGGGTTTCCTCGAACCCGTAAATCCCTTCCGCTTCGTCCGAGGGGCCCATGACGCGAATCACGCTCTTGAGCGTCGGGATCCGCTTTCGGATCGCCTCCACCTTAGGCCAGATATCGGTCCCGGGCAGGTCCCCCAGGGCCACCAGCACCTTGGTGCCCGCCGCTTCACAGATCTCACGAATGGTCTCCGCCTCCAGCATCGGATTGATGGGATTGGCGATGCCAGCCGTCTCTCCACCCCACAGCACGTAGTGGGTCTGTGGGAGGTTGGGCAAAAGGTACGTGACCACGTCCTTCGGGCCCACCCCCAGGTCCGCCAGCATGTTGGCGGTCTGGCGGATCTTGCCCATGAATTCGGCGTAGGTGATCTGCTGGGGCTCCTTGTAGGAGTCTCCGTCCTTTAGAAAAGTGATGGCCACGGCCTCAGGATCGATCTCAGCGCCCCGGGCTATCAGGTCAAAGGTATTCAGGGGACCGAGACGTTCCTCCAGAGGTACTTTTTCGATCTCCGCCACGTCCTCCACATTGCGTATGATGAACTCTTCCTGCATTGATGTATTCTCCTTTCAGGATTTCTTTGGAATTTTCCCGTTCTCATAGAACAGTTTGCGCGTTTTGTAAATCCCTCCGTCCGCGCCTGCGCTCTCAACGTTTTTCAAGACCCTGTTGGCGGGCGCCGGGACGGCCGACGAACACGAACCCGCCGCCTCCCCGGGGCGCGGTGGCAAGACCGAGAGCCCCCGGTCCCGGTCCGGGGCCTTTGCAGCGCGTTGGACATTGCGTCTCTCGGTCCCTCCCCGGCAGAGGCCTTGGCGCAGGCTCAAAGACCCCCGAGGAGGGCGACTACAGGGTCGTCCTTCCAAGTTTCAAAATCTGTACTTGCCTTCCATGATTTCCCTGTGGATTTCCGGCGTCAGGGGCCGGTAGGCATCCTCCCCCGGAAGGAGGACATAAAGGGGATCCGGCACCACTCCCGGGTCGAATCCCTCCTTTTTCAAGGCCAGTTTTTTGATCTTGTGCGTGGGCGTGTAATCGAAATCCTTTCGTATTCGGATGAATTTGGGGACCGCGTAGGAGGGCAATTCGCGCTGAAAATAGGCGGCGATGCCCTCAAAATCCAATTCCCCTTCACCCTGTTCCGGGATGACGGCTACCATGCCCGCCCGGCCGTCCCCGCCGGGCATCAAGACCCCGTAACAGGCCGAAAGGGCCACCTGGGAAAAGGCGTTGGCCACCTTTTCCACCTCGGTGGTGGAGACGTTTTCCCCTTTCCACCGAAAGGTGTCGCCCAGGCGGTCCACGAACTGGATGTGGCGGAAACCCAGGTCGCGCACCAGGTCCCCGGTGTTGAACCAGGCATCCCCTTTTTCGAACACGTCCCGCAGGATCTTGCTCTCCGTGGCCTCCCGGCTCGTGTAGCCCCGGAAGGGGGTCAGGTTCGTGATCTGGCCCAGGATCAGGCCCACCTCCCCGCGACCCACCTTCTGCAGGAAGCCGTCTTTTCCCCGAACGGGCCGGTCCTCGTCGATGTCGTAACGCACGATGGCGTAGGGCATGCGGCTTGTGCCCACGGTGCAGTCCAGGTTCAGCAGGTTGACGAAGTAGATGTTGGACTCCGCAGCCCCGTAGATCTCGTAGACCTTTTCGATGCCGAAGCGTTCCTTGAAGGTCCTCCAGGTGTCCGGCCGCAGGCCGTTTCCGATGATCGTGCGCAGGGGGTGGTTTCGGTCCTCCGCGGTAGGGGGCCGGTTCATGAGGTACCGGCAGAGTTCCCCCACGTAGCAGAACATGGTGGCATGGTACTTTCTGACATCGTCCCAGAACCGGGAAACGCTGAACTTGCGGCGGATGGCGATGGCAGACCCCCTGGAAAAGACCCCGGGCCAGCTCAGGGCCAGGGCGTTCGTGTGAAAGAAGGGCAGGGGGACGTAGATGGTGTCCGAGGGTTTCATGTTGAGGACCACGCGGCCGTTGTAATAGCAACTGCTCACCACCCGGCCGTGGGTGACCACCGCCGCCTTTGGCATGCCGCCGGTGGTGCCGGAGGTAAAGACATAGGCGAGGACGTCGTCCGGCTTGACCTCGGGGGTGATGGAGGGGTTTTGCGAATCGAACCCTTGCACCGCGTCCGTCAACACCGTAAACCCCGGTGGGGGAGCTTCCGTTCCCCTGTCGGGTACGGAGTAGAGCCCCTGGTCTTCCGTGAGGCCCAGCGCCCCCCGGACTTCCTCGAAGGCTGGGGTCGTCTCCTCGCCCACCACGAACGCTTTGGCGGGGTTGAGTGTGAGACAGTGCACCAGGGAGTCGCGGCGCAGGTTCGTGTTGATCATGGCGTTGACGGCGCCGATCTTGGCAAGGGCGCTGTAGACCACCAGGAGGTCCTGGCGGTTTTCCATGAACACGGCCACGGTGTCCCCTTTGCCGATCCCCTGGGAGAGGAAGTAGTGGGCCACGCGGTTGACCCGCGCGTTGTACTCGCCGTAGGTCAGGGTGCCCTCGTCGGACTTGACCGCCGCGTTTTCCGGGAAACGGGCTGCGCAGGATTCCAGAAGAAGCCCCCAGGATTCCCGGTTCTCCTTCCCGATGTGGTTGATGTGCCAGATGTTCTTGAAGATGGAAGGGAGACGCCAGGATAAAGACAACCAGCCCTTGAGGTACGCCCCAAGGGTGATGAGGTCTTGCTGTGGTTGCGAGGATTCGGCCATCTTATTTGCACCCCCGTTGCGAAGGTTTCAGGCTTGCCGGAAGGCGGGGCGGGCAGAGGGCCCACCCCGGGAGGAAAGGAACTACTCCTGCGTGTAGTCGTACCACCCCTTGCCCGTCTTCTGGCCGTATTCACCCTTTACATACTTTTCCACCACGCTGGGGCTGGGCAGGAGACTGCGGTCCCCGGTGGCCCGGAAGGCCTCCATGCCCATGATATAGGTCAGATCGATACCCGTCAGGTCCATGAGCCGGAAGGTCCCCATGGGATGGCCCGCCCCAAACACCTGTGCCTTGTCGATGTCCTCGAAGGAAGCCACGCCCATTTCCAGGAGCCATAGGGCCTCGCGGGTGATGGCGGCGAAGATACGGTTCAGGAGAAAACCCTCCACCTCCTTCTTGAGGTGTACGGGCACCTTGTCCAGCTTCTCGCAAAGGGCGAAAGAAACCAGGGCGGTCTCGTCGGATACGTGGGGTCCCTGGACCACTTCCACGAGCTTCATGACCAGGGCGGGATTGAAGAAATGGAGGTTCAGCACCTTTTCCGGCCGGCTTGTCACATCGGCGATCCTGGAACTCACGATGGCCGAGCTGTTGGTGGCCAGGATCGCGTGAGGTGGTGTCAGTTTGTCCAGATCCTTGAATATCTTTCTCTTGAGGTCCAGGACCTCCAGGACCGCCTCGATGACATAGTCGGCGTCTTTCACCGCCTCTTCCAGGCTGGATGTAAAGGTGATGTTGGCCCTGGCGGCCCTGGCCTGCTCCTCCGTGAGTTTTCCCTTTTCCACGCGGCCGGGAAGATACTTGTCCGCAAAGGCCTCGGCCTTTTTCAGAATCTCCTCGTTGATGTCCGTGCAAACCGTCTTGTACCCATGAATAGCACACAACAGGGAGATCTGGTGTCCCATGTTTCCCGCGCCGATCACCGCGATGTTCTTGATGTCTTCTACTTTCATCTCTTTTTGTCCTTTCTGTACCTTGAATGTAAGTTCAAAGAGCGCGGGCGGAGGTTGTGCATTTGCCGCCCGCGATTCGAAAAACCGCTTCTCCGGATAGCCGGGGCTGAAGGCTAGGCCGGCGACTTGGGCCTTATGACCACCGCAGGGCGCGTCCTTTCAGAAAAGCGAAATCCCTCCGCCTCTCTGCCGGTTCCGTACTTCTCTTCAAGCTCTGAAAGGGGCCCTGCGTCCAAGGCGCGGACCGGACAGGCCTCCACGCAATTGGGCACCTTGCCCTCCCGGACCCGGTCCAGGCAGTAGTTGCACTTGCGCATCTTTGCGCCCTTTTCCGGCCCGAACTGGGGGGCGTCATATGGGCAGGCCTTGAGGCACTTTTCATCGCACTGCTCGTTGCCAAGGCAGGCATCGGAGTCCACCAGCACGATGCCGTCTTCTGTCCTCTTTGATATGGCGTCCACGGGGCAGGCGGGAACGCAAAGGGGATCCTCGCAGTGCCAGCATGGGGCGATCATGTAACTCACGAACACATGGGGGAATTCCCCTTTTTCCGTGTAGTGCACGCGCATCCAGTTCTCCGGGCCCGCCGGAATGTCGTGCCAGTCCTTGCATGCCACGCGGCAGGCATTGCACCCCGTGCACCGGGTCTGGTCGAAGTAAAAACCGATCTGCATGAAACGTCCTCCTTCAGGCTTTTTCCACTTGCACCAACGACGTATTGAGGACACACGCGCCGCCGCCGGAATACGCGTCATTGGTCAGGGTGTTGGCGCACCCCCCTCGGTCGATCCCGTTTTCGTCCGGGTCGTACCACGCCCCTTCGAAGATGCACACCACCCCTGGGATGATCCTCTGGGTGACCCAGGCCTCGATGGCCACCTTGCCCCGATCGTTGAACACGTAGACCGGGTCCCCGTCCGAGATCCCGCGCGGGGCTGCGTCTTTTGGGTTGATCCACATGCGGTGAGGCTCCGTTTCGCGCAGCCATTCCACCTTGTAGAGCTCCGAGTGGACCCGATTTCGCGGGTGGGGGGTGATGAGTTGAAGCGGGTATTTTTCCAAGAGGGGATCGTTCCGATCCTCCGGCGTGGGCAGGTACTTGGGGATGGGCGGGCAGAGGGGGTTTTGGAGGTCCGCCACCCGCTGGGAGTAGATCTCGATCTTCCCCGAGGGGGTGTCAAAGGGGTGGTTTTCGGGGTCCTCGATCTGATCCCGGAAGGCCACGTAGGGCCTTTCCAGCCGCACCCTGTGGATGCCTTCCTTGCGGAACTGCTCAAAGTCCTTGATCCGGGAGGCCATGTCCGGGGTCTTTTCCACGAAGACCTTGAGGATTTCATCCTCCACGAAGGGGTTGAAGTCCTCGATCCCCAACCGTTCCGCCAGGAGACCGCAGATCTCCAGGTCGGACTTGCATTCCCCCAGGGGCTCCAAGGCCCGGTTGACGAAGGTGAAATAGGGGCCCGAGGGCCAGGGCCTCGTAAGATCCGAGCG
>JAFDIS010000053.1 GCA_019307945.1 Deltaproteobacteria bacterium
ATGATCCGGCTCCAGTTCCTCAAGATGGCAGTCCAGGGAAAGGATGTCCACCACCAGGCCCCCGGCCGTACGCAGGCGCCCGTCCTGAAAGGTCAATTCCCGGTCAAAGCAGAAGTGGATCTTCTCGCCCAGGAGGGAGAGTTGTTCCGCGATGCTGACTGTGGACCCGTATATGTCGTCGTGTTCCACCACGGCAATAAGAGGCCTGGGGCGGGCCTTCCTCCCATTGGCTCCGCAATGGCATGCGTATGCGTGATGAAGCGCGTCCCTGATCGTCTCGTAGGGCGAGATCTCCACCGGCCTCAAGGCGGTCTTCTCTTTCGGGAGAAACCTCCGCACCTCCAATGAGGCCTGAAATCCTTCGTCCAGACCACCTACCGCCCCCAGGTTCCACTCGATACTACGGCCGTCCAGGCTGTCGTCGCCCAGGTGGGCCCCGGCCAGGTGGTCGGTGGTCCGGTAAAGCTCAAGGAGATCAGTGAGGTGCGAAGGGAGGTGCCTGACAAGGGCCGCTTGGAGGTACCTTCGTAGGGACCATCCCTCCGGGCTGCTGTAACGCCGGGCGATTTTGGAGAGGATTCCGGCGTAGGTCCGCCCCCATAGACGGCACTTCTCCACATGATCTTTGTCCGAGATCAGGACCGGAAAAGGGAAATACGCCGCCATGTTTATGAAATGACCCTCCTGGCTGAAACGCTCCTTCAGCCTCCTTTCCAGAGAGGAGGGCAAACGGCCCCGGACCCGGCTTACGGCCTCTTGGGCCGCCCGAACTTGATATGGAGTGGGTTTCAGTCTGGGTGCCCGATCAAAGACCTGATCGCCTTTGAGGGCGGTGAAGATGATTTTGGTTTTTCGAGCGCTGGTTTCCACGAACTCTCCGGCTTTCTGGTTGATCTTTTCGATCTGCCTTAGAGAAAGATTCACCGTAGCGTGTTTTGTTGTGGTATACTCGCCCGAAACCCTCAGGGCGGCATCCTGGGCATCTGCGCTTCGCGTTGAGGCGAGGGGAAAAGACCGAAATCTCCCCGCCTGCCGCCGGGGGGCCGCGGCCCCAAAACCCAACGCGCGATTCCTGAAAGGCCATGGCCGGAATCAGGGAGTATTATATCAGAGGCGGGCACCTCTCCTTCGAACTGGACTCCGAGCACACGGACGGAGAACTCACCGCCGCCGAAATGGCTATCCTGGCCCCCTGGCTGGACGGCGTTCGAAATGCGTTTCATCTTTGCTGCGGGGCTGGGAGACATGTGAGGGCATTCGCCAGAAAGGGCATCCTTTCTCTCGGCCTGGACATCAGTCCCTACCTCTTGGGAAGGGGCCTGGAAGAGATCAGGACCGAAGGATTGGAAACGCACTCCGCCGTGCTTCGGGCCGATGCCCTCGCGATCCCGGCATCCGCTGGTTGTATAGATTGTCTGACCTTGCTGGGCAACAGTTTTGTATTTTTCTCCGACCGGGAGGCTCATTGTCTCTTAAAGGAGGCCCGGCGCGTCCTACGGCCCGGAGGAATCTTCGCGCTGGATATCCCGTGTCACCAACACATGACGGACCTTATACGGCGGAGGGACCGGGAAACCGGGCGATTGACAAGTACGTCCCTGGGGCAGGTGAGCTTCACGTGGCAGAGGGATCTTGAGGAAGGCACCCGCGTCCTGGTATCCCGGGAGGTCGTGGAACACAACGCTCCTGACGGCCGGATGCGCCGGATGGAGATGCTCTTTCGCTTCCGCCTCTATCGGCCGGAAGAGATATGCTCCCTTCTCGATTCCATGAAATTCTCCCTCATGGCCCAGTGCGACTGCCTCGGTCCTCCCGGGCGTTACCGCGGGATGCTCAAGAAACGGATTCTCTTCCTTTTCAGGCGCTAGTGACCCCGCCTCCAGGCCCTTCCGCGTTTCCATGGCTCAAGCTTCCGGGAAGGGAGGATGATATTCTTCCTCAAGGCCCATGAGAATTCTTTCGCCCCTTGCGGCTGGGGCGTTTCGTGCCTCATATGATCACGTTTTCGGCCTTGAACAGTTTTTCCACCATTGCTCGCTTGATCAGGGGGATAGGTATGGATCCATAATTGATGAGCCCCCTGTGAAAGAGGGACAGAGAGAATCGGTCCTTGAATTTCCGTTCCAGCTCGTCTCGCAGTTTCATAATCTCCAACTTGCCCACGAAATAGGATGACGCCACGCCCGGGTTGAGATAATACTTTTCACACTCAATGCGTGCCGTGTCGGGAGGCAGTGCGTTTCTCTCCGCGAAGTAGCGCACGGCCTCGTCAAGGGACAAGCGTCCGGTGCCCAGGTTGATGTCCACGTATACACGGTGAACCCGCATGAGCTCCGCCTTCTTCTGAAAGAACAGCATGTCGGAGGCCTCCTGTTCGTCCTTCAGCTCTCCGGCATATTCCTGGGCGAAGACCTCCTCCATATACAGGGCGAACCCCTCGTCAAAGGAGAGATTTCCCGAGAACTTGAAGGCCTCTCTCCGGAGTCGCGGCACCCGGTCTAGTTGCAGGTGATGCCCCACCAATTCGTGAATGATCATGCTGTTCATCATCTGGCGGTTGTAAATGGCACGCTGCTCTTCAAACTCTTTTCGGGTAAGGGGTTCCCGGGCAGGGCAGATCCAGAAAAGGCCCCGGTTCTTGAGCGTTTCGTAAGGGCCGCGGGCGATGTAAGCGGCCAGGGGCGAAGATGCCCTCTTGTAAAGGGGCGTCCATTCTATGAGAGGCTCCTCACCGGCCGGCACCAGCCTGGAGGACCGGCAGAATTCCAGGTACTTTTTCGCGGTTTTCTTGAAGTATCGCATGATCCGGTCGTTGAGGCCGTTTTCGGAGTAAGGGAGGCTGTTTCGCTTCACAAGACTCTCATAATATCCCTCCGGATCGTTCCCGCTGATCTCCTTCATGTCCGCAACAAGTTCGGCGGCCCGCCGGGATGCCACCTCCAGGAGTCCGTCAGGGGTGTAATCCAGCATGTACTTTTTCCCGAAAAGATCCCTGTAAAAATTCCTCGGTCTCTTGAGCCGCGGGTGATGGTGGGGGATTACCTCCAGCGTGCGTACGAAATGGGCGAATCGGGAAAGGCTTTCCATGGTGAAGGGAATCACGCCGATCAGTTTTTCCCGGAAATCGTTTTCGAGATTCAGGCTGTGGACGTACGGTCGGTAATGGTTCTCAAGAAATTCCTTGAAAAATGCCACCATGCGAAGTGCATGATTACGGCTCGTGGGAGTGTTGTACGTGAGCCAATCCCGCGCCTGCTCGAAAAGGAGAGGAAAACCGTTGACCCTGGAGACCAGGGCGTTTACGAGACGGGCCATGGTCTCCCGGTCCTGTGTCTTCTCGAGCAGGTGAATCATTGTGTCAATGGAATCCAGGGCCTCTTCCACGAAAAAGTCGGGACGCAGATAGGGCCTGATGGATTTGAGGTGAAAAAGGTGGCTGTCGATTATGTTGCGTACCACCAGCGCGTCGATTTCAAGGTAATCCTTGACCAGGTCCCGGTAGTGTTCCAGGAAGGTGATCTTTTCCCTGACGCCTTCCCGGTTCCACTTGCCCAGCATATCGTCATAATCATGGTTACCCAGGAAGGTGGCCTTGCGTGGAAAGAATCTGAAATAGCGGTCTCGAAACTCTCTGATGGTCTTGGAAAGTTCGTTTTTTTTCATGTGGCAGCGCTCACATCCGGGCAGTGGGGCGTTGGAGGGTCTGTCCGCGGGACCGCCCCCGATTCGAGACAAAAGGAGGTTGACGCGGCTTCTCCTTACAGCTTATAATAAAATCAATTATTTACAAATCCATCATGTTGTCAAGAGATTATGACTGTCTTTTCGCCCCGTGTCCCGTAAACGACCTGAAAGGTGTTTCTATCCTGGTTGGCCGTGATTGCAGCAGAAAAAAAATCTCATCAGGAACTCTGTTCTTTTCTTGAAAAAATCCCCCTTTTTTCAGCCGTTCCCCGGGATCAACTCGAGCGGATCAGCCGTTTTTTCAAGCCTCGCTTCGCCAGGAAAGGGCGTGTCTTATGCCGCGAAGGCGATGCAGGGGACGCCATGTACGTGATCAAGACCGGTTCCGTGGGGGTCTTCGTGGAAAGGGGCGGGGCTGAGGCCTTCGTGACCTATCTTCACCGGGGTGATTTTTTCGGGGAACTGGCCCTGCTAAGCGGGACCCGAAGGATGGCGACGGTGCGGGTCCTCTTGGACGCCGAACTGTACGAACTGGACCGTGATGCCTTCATGCGGCTCATGGAGGAAAACCCTGCCGTGGCCCTGTACCTGAGCCGTCATTACGCCTATCGGTTCGCCCAGAGCACCCATCAGGTGCTCAAGGAACCCTTGCCCGGCCTCTTTGCCGTGACTTCCACCCACGAGGGGCTGGGGCGATCCCATCTGCTCTACAGTCTATGCCACCACCTTGTGGCCGAGGCCGGGAAAGACGTGCTTGTGGTGGACTTGAACCCTGGCCCGCCGGGGAGGCTGGAGGGCTTTGGAATTCGGCCCGCCGCGTGCCCTTCGCAGGACCTTTTGCAGGTTCTCGCGGAGGGATCCTTGGTCTTTCTCGAGGACTGTTGGTGCCACCACCCAAGCGGGTTCGAGGTCCTGCGAGTTTTTGCCTCCCATGGATCGGACGACACGCTTCGCGCCCTGGAGGAACATGTCTCCTTGTTCATGGACGCGTTGCGTAAGCATTTTCAAATGGTGTTTTTCAATGTGGGATCCGACGGGGGCTTCCTGGGAGAGGAGATCCTGAGGCTCTCGGATCGGATCCTGCTCCTGATCAACAATACCCGGCAGGAACTTGGGCGGGTAAGGGCACGCCTTGCATATCTCAAGGACCTCTCGCACGGCAGGCTTGATCATATAAAGGTGGGGGTTAGTCATCTCGCCGGGGAGCGGGGCCTGCCCCGGGTCCTGCTGAAGAAAGAACTGGGGGTCCCGGAGACACCTGCGGTGTGGGTGGACCGAACCCCGGCGGCTCTTGCCTCCAGGTTGGACACGGAGAAGTCTTTCCCGGTGCGGGGTCCCCGGGCCCTTGCCAGGGAACTGGGAGGGGTTCGGGTGGGCCTGGCCCTGGGTGCCGGCGGGGCCAGGGGCTGGGCGCACCTCGGGGTGCTCAAGATCCTCGAGGAGGAGGGCGTTCACGTGGATATGATCGCCGGGGCCAGTATGGGCGCCCTCGTGGGGGCCTTTTACGCACGAACCGGATCCGTGAGTCGGACGGTCTCCCTCACGGTGGACCAGATGCCCACCCGGCTTCAGGCCAGGCGAAAGATCTTCGATTATACCCTCCCCGTGCACGGAATCATCCGAGGCGGAAGGCTCCAGAGGCTCATGCGGGAGGCGCTGGGAAACGCGGATTTTCTAGACCTGCTCATTCCCACGTTCGTGGTGGCCGTGGACATCGACACCGGAGAAGAAGTTCTCCTGGAACGGGGAAACGTCAGCGAGGCGGTCAGGGCCAGCATTTCCATTCCCGGGATTTTCAACCCGGCAAGGCTGGACGGTCGCTGGCTCGTGGACGGCGGTCTCCTCAACCCAGTTCCTGTGGACGTGCTGGTCCAGAAAGGAGCCGATTTCATACTGGCCGTCTGCATCGAACATGAAAAGGGCCGGAGAACCCGCAAGCGCCATGGCGCTCCGCGTCTGCTGGGGGTACTCTCGCGGACCATCAACATAATGCACGCCCGTGCGGCGGCCGACTATGCTCAGAAGGCCGATCTGATCCTTTATCCTCAGGTGTCCCGGTTCGCATGGGACGATTTCCACAGGGGCCGTGCCCTGATGCGCGCGGGCGAAGAGGCATGCGGGGACCGGATAGATGAGATCAAACGGCTTCTGAGCCGAAAAACGTCCGGAGCATAGGCAGGTGCCCCAATTCCACTACAGCGGAAGTTTTTTTACCACGCTGATCCCGCTTTTCTTCATTTCCTCCACGGCCTCGGTCGTGCTCTCGGGCGCCACTCCCCTGCATAGGTCTTCCACTACTGTGACCCGGTATCCGGCACGCGCCGCGTCAACTGCCGTGGCCTTTACGCAATAGTCCGTGGCGATCCCGTAGACGATGAGTTCGGTGACGCCGTTGCGCTTCAGGATTTCGTCCATTTCGGTCTTGGTGCCCCCGTCGTCCCTGAACCCTGAATAGCTGTCGTAGCGAGGGTCCTGTCCCTTTTTCACGATGGCCAGAAAGAGATTGTTGTCCACAAGCACGCGCGCGTTTTCGGTGCCCTGCACACAGTGGGGCGGCCAGAGGACCTGGGTCCTCCCTTGGATTTCGACGGTCTCGAAGGGTTCTTTGCCTGGGTGATTGGAAAAAAAGGACACGTGCCGGGCTGGATGCCAGTCCTGGGTACCGAAGACCAGACAGCCCTTCCGGCTCAAGGTCATGGTGGCCTCCTGGACCTTTTCCACGAAGGCCCGGTCCGTCCCGTCCACGGCAAGGGATCCCTTCTTCCAGGTAGTGAAGTCACCTTGAAGGTCGACGACGATTACGCCCGTTTTACCTGAGGCGGAGACGGGATCTGCCATGGTCACCAGGGAAAGTCCCAGGCAAAACAGACCGAAGATGAATAAAACGTCAAGCTCCATGTCCGCTCCTCCTTACGGCGATCGAGGTTTATCCCAAGCATAAGGGATCCGAAGCCGCAGGGGCAAGACGAATCGACGGCCAATACAAGAGGAAAAGAAAGGGGCGAGCGGCCGGCTCATCGGAGCGTAAGGAGAATCTCTTCTTGTTTTTTCGGTTTTTCAAAGCACCCCAAGAAGGTGATCAGGTCTTCCAGTCGGCCTTCCACACGGATCTTCCCGGTTTCGATACCTTCCTGAAAGGTGGAAAGACCCAGGAGGATGTCGCCCAGGTAGGCGTCATCCAACACCACGGCCACATCCACTTTCTCGGGCATTCGGGCGTGAAACTCCGCAACTCCTCGCCGAATTTCCAGGGCATAGGCCCCGTTTACGTCAGGAAAGCGAAAGCCCATGATCATATGAAGATCGAGTGCTCTTTCCGCGGCAAGCCTGAGGCCCATGGCCTCGACTTTGACGGCGGCGGGAAGGGCACGTGCCACTCCCACCGCCGTAATCCTGCCGCTGTAATCCAGACCCGCTCCCTCCAGTTCCCGTGCCGAGGTGAGATACCAGCAGCGCCAGTTCGAGTTACAGGTCTTGAAACCCAGGCGACGCAATGCCTCCGCTTTGATCCTCCGCGCTTCCATGTCATCCTTGTCCGTCCGTATCACATAGGTGACGAGCTCTGCCGCCCACTGCTCGTCGCCTTTCTCCAGGGCCGTTCGAGCCTCCTCGACGATTCGATCGCGGCCTCCCATCATTCTAACATGGCGGGCGGCCGACTCGACAGGGGGCACGGGATCCAGGGTCGTGGGATCGCCGTCGAACCAACCGATTTCGCCCTGGTATATCTCCCGCACCGCATGTTTGACGGTTCCGTAAAACTCTCCCAACCAGGGATGGCGGGCCAGGTGTTCGGGCAGTTTGACCAGGTGGACCAGTTCGTCGGGGGTGTGCCCCTCGTTCATGAATCGGATGGTCTGGTTGTGCACGAACTGGATGGCGTCCCGGTAGGCCGTGAGCACGTCCTGCACTTGCTCCTCTCCGGATACGGGACGGCCGTGGGAAGGGGCCATGAAGCGGGCGGGGTAGGCCCGGAGCAGGTCGATACTCTTGTACCACTGCCTGGGATCCCGGTAGCGGGTCCCGCGGATGGTGTGAAGGTTGGGGAAGGTCTCGCCCTGGATGACCTCCGCGGTGCACAGCACCCCCTGGTCCTCGAACCATACCGCAATTTCATCGTCACACTCGCTGGGAACCCAGAAGATATGCATCTTGACCCCGGCGATCTCCACGTCCAGGGTGTCCTGCACCAGCTTCGTGGGTGCGATGAAAGAGGTTTCCTCCACGAGGATGTCCGGGCCGATACCGTTGTTGACGCGGCCCCCGGGGCCCAGCTCGAGGTAGTTTCCGAAAGAATAGGTGCTCCGAACGCCCAGGATGTTTCCAATGCCGCCCGTGGCCTGGATAAGGAAGTTTTGGAGCATGGTTTCGTGGGCGATGATCTCGCATAGGCCGGACCGGACGTCTTCTTCAGACACAAACCCCGCCACGCCCCAGAAGTGATCCGCATGGCTGTGGGTATAGAGGACCGCCCTGACCGGCTTGTCGGTGATTTTCCGAAAATCCTTCTCGATACGGCGACATTTTTTCACGTCTTCGATCGGGTCGATCAGGATGATCCCGTCATCTCCCACGATCATGTGCGTGTTTGCGATGCCGTACCCCACGGCGAGATAATAATCATCCGTGACCCGGTAGATCTTCTGTTCCATCTTTTTGGAGTGTTCGGTCAGGTCGGGATGGATCGTGTCGGCTGAAAGATCATAGGCACGGTTTGACCCCATGAGAATGGTTCTCCTTTCCACGGTTCGTGAAGTGCGTTGCCGGCAGGGACCGGATCGTCCTCCCTCCCCCGGGGGGCGATCCGGCGCGTGCATATTTACACCCTTCCCATCAATCGTTTTGTTTCGGGATCGGATACCCCAGCTTTTTCATCGCCTTGATTACACCCGGATGGACATACTTTGCAGGGCTTCCCAGGGGGTAAGGTGTGTCCGGGAAAAAAGCTAGAGCTGCATGATACTTGGCAAAGGCGCGCTTGTACTCGTGGCGGACCCTGACGATTTCCTCCACTATGTCGTCGGGCAGGGAGCTGTCGCACTGCAAGAGCATGAAGCCTGCCCTGGCCCAGAGGTCCCGGTTCAGACCTTTGAAGGCACCCTTCTTGATGAGCGCGGGGTGTACGATGACGTCCCTCGAAAAATCATAACCCTTGAGGGTCCATTCCTTTTCAATGGGAAGGAAATATAGCTTCTTGCCGGAATTGAGAATCTCCATGGTGGGCGGTGAAGGGGCCACCCGGTCAAAAAAATAGGTCCCGTCCGGGGCGATCTGGATCTTGCCCCCGAAACCGAGGCGCACCGCATCGATCTTTCCGTTCAGGAAGGCATCCTTGCATCCCACTGAGCCCAGAGGCGCCCACTTGACCTTCTTGAAGATGCCCAGGACATTGGCAAAAAGGGGCCTGTCGAGGAGGACACCCAGAAACGGTCTTGATCTTTCGGCGGTACCCACACGTTTCCCCGCAAGGTCCCTTAAACTCCGGATGGCGGGGTCCGATACGGCGTAGAAGCCGGTGAGCGCCTGGTTGGAGACGAGCGTCCGGGTGGTGGGCCAGGGAATCCTGTCAAAAGGTCGCCTCCCCTGTGCCAGATAGTCGAGGCTCCCGGCGCCGCTGGCGATGATCGTTTGGGGAATTTGGCCCTGGATCATCTTCTTGCGGTTAATGACCATGAATTTGAACATGTACATGGCCCCGGGGGTTTCCTGGTGTTTTATGTGGACCCAGGATCCCGCCTTTTTGAACACCTGTTCGAAGGCGGCTCCCACGTTGTACATGTTGGTCCCGAAAGGTGTTGTCATGAGCACAACGTCCACGGGCTTATGGGATTGGGCGGCGGCCGCACCTGCGGGCAAGAGCCAGATGATCACGGCCAGGGTTACAATGCAAAGGGCTGAAAATCGTCTCATCACCAATTCCTCCTTCCTTGTGTTAAAAAGGGGTAGAAACCACGAAGCCG
This sequence comes from Deltaproteobacteria bacterium, assembly GCA_019307945.1. Classification (GTDB taxonomy): domain Bacteria; phylum Desulfobacterota; class DSM-4660; order Desulfatiglandales; family Desulfatiglandaceae; genus B17-G16. The sequence continues at coordinate 9,645 of JAFDIS010000053.1, forward strand.
GGCCATTCAGGGCATGGGCCGGCAATGGATCCGTTTTTTTCGCTCTTCATGGCCCCGGTCCGATGCCCCCTTCTGTCGCCGAAGACCGCCGCCGTCTCCACTGGGAATAGCACCCGGCAGCTGCGGCGAGCAGGGCCGTTCCCAGGGCGACGGGGTTTGCCTTGAGCCCGTACCAGACACAACAGAAGGCCGCACCCGAAAAAAGCACGCGTTCGCCACGTTTCATTGGTACCAGGAAGTAGCCCTGGCAGAGACATGTCACGGCGCCGAGAGCCACGACGAGGGCCCCGACGGCCGCCACGGCTGGGATGAAGGGTTGGCTTTCCAGTATAAGTACCGGGTTTTGGATCATGAAGTAGGGCAAGAGAAAAAAGGGAGCCGCCAGCTTGAAGCTTTCAAAGGAGGCGGCCGCGTAACCGCATCCTGCAATTTGGCTCCCCACGATGGCGCCGCCGGCGATGGGGGGCGTCACCGATGCCAGGATAGCGTAATAGAACACGAAAAAGTGGGATACGACCGGAGGAATTCCTAGGTCGATGAGGATCGGGGCGGCCACGAAGGCGACCAGGATATAGGCAATGACCGTAGGCAGAGAAGAGGCCAGGATAATGGAAAGGACCATGGTCATGAGCAGGGTGGGTATCAGATGGCCTCCGCTTATGGTGGTGATGAGCAGGCTCAACTTTGTGGCGGCGCCCGTAAAGGTCATGCTTTTCACGAGGATTCCGATGCAGGCGCATGCAATTCCGAAGGTGGCCGCCATTACCGCCCCCGCGATGAAACAATCCAGGAGGCGTTTCAGCCTCGGACGCGTTTTGGGGTGCAGATAGGAGACAATGAGCAGGCTCAGGATCCCCCAGAAGGCCGCGTACCCGGGCGAGTATCTCAGGACCATGAAGACGGTCAGTACGCCCATGGGGACAATGAACACCGGTGCGCCGACGGCCAGGATTTTCTTGTCCGGTTTCTCCTTGCCCCTGGGAATCTTTTCCCGCAGGGCGATCAGGACGACGCCCAGCACTGCGATGCCGTAATAGAGAAAGGCGGGCAGCAGCGCCTTGAACATCAAGTCGCCGTAACTCAATCCCAGGAAACTCGCCATGATGAAGACGGCAATGCCCATTATGGGGGGCGTGAGCTGTCCCCCTGTGGAAGCCATGGCTTCTATGGCGGCTGATACGGGTCCTGAGAAGCCTGATTTTTTCATCATTGGAATGGTGTAGGCTCCCGTTATGGCCACGTTGGCGGCCGCCACACCGTTGACCATGCCCACGAAAGAACTGGAAAATGTGGCCGTGTGACCTGCGCCCCCTAGCATCCGCCGGCTGATGAGTTTGCCGAATTCCATGAAGAATTTCGTGACGCCCGTTGCATCAAAGATGGCCCCGTACACGATGAGGAGGAAGAGCATGTTCACCGATACGTTCAAGAGCATCCCGTACATGCCCCTGAATCCCACGCTGAGATTGGACACTATGTAACCGAAGTCGAAGGGGGGATGGCTGAGCACGCCCGGGATGAGATGGCCCCAGAGGGCATAGGCGATAGCTATCAACACCAGGACCGGAAAGATGGCTCCGAAACTCCGCCAGGTGGCGCTGATCACCACCGTCATGAGGCAGACTCCCACCACGACATCGAGGGGTTCCGGCCAACCCGCGTTCATGTCCAGGCGCTCGTAGTTGAGAGCCATGAAGGCAACGAGTGCCAGGCTGAGGAGGGCAAGAAAAATATTGAACAGCCTCCACCCTAACCTCCCGGCGTTCCGGGCCCAGGTCAGGGATACCAGTACGAGGCAGAAACCCAGGTGGGTGTTTTGGTTGATCAATTCCCCGAAAACCGGATCCACCACTACCCATACATGAAAGGCCACCATGAGGAGGGCGATCCCCCTGACCAGGGGTGACAGCGCCCGCTCCAGTATGCCTGCGGCTTCGGCTGTTTCGGATGTCATAGGGTATTTCCCCTAGGTCTTTCTTGTCTGAAGCGAGGCCTGACCCCGGTTGCGGCGGACTACGTCAAGAGGGATCCCTGAGGTAGCCCCGGCCGAAGGGAGGGCTCATGAGCCCTCCGCATGCCGGCCCCGCTCCTGCTGCGCATCCATGACTGTCCTACTCCGGGCTTCCGGCCCTGTCACGCCTCCCATATGCCTCGCCGCGGACAGGTAGATTCCCATGGCCATGGTGGAGGGCTCGGCCTCGGCCCTTCGGGAAAAGACTTCTGAGGCGGCCTTTCGCGTTTCAGGGTCGTGCGGAGCGGCGAGGAAGGCCCACTCGGCCAGATGGCAGGCAAGGCGAAGATCACCTTCCTCCGCCACTTCCATGGCCCTTTCCGCCAGGCGATGCGCACCTCCCGCCAGCCGTGCGATTTCTTCGGCCTGAGCCGTTTCCGGGGCGGGCTTCAGGTGTGAGGGGGTGCCGTCGTACCACCCCCCGTAGAAACGCCAAATATTCCGAACTATGAATTCCGGCTCGTCGTATACCGGCTTCAGATAAGGTTTTCGGAGGAGATGGTCCGGGGCCTTGACGGCGTGAATCACCTGGTCGAGTGAGGCCCCACGGTTCATCAGTTCAAGGGTCTGATCATGGAGGTGCTCCAGGAGATCGGCCGTGTCCATCAATGCCTGAACCACGCGCTCCGTCCCCAGGATCGGAAATCCATGACCGGGCGCGAGGATTCGGGGCTCCAGGGCCGCCATTCGGCGCAGCGCAGCGGCCCAGTCTCCGGCATAGCGCTGGACCTTCTGGGGATTTCCCGCGTTGGGGACGCCGTATATGAAGAGATCCCCGGTGCAGAGCAGGCCGTTGTCGGGAAAAAAGACCCAGGTGTGATCATCCGTTTCACCCCTGGCATGTCGGAGCTGGGCGCAGATGTCTCCCAGGCGGACGTCCAACTGATCGCGGTAGGTGATGTCGGGAAAGTCAAAGTTCACCGGAAACATCGGTTCCCCCGCGCCCCCTCGAAACTGACGCAAATTGATATGGCCGTTCCACGCCTCCGTTGCTTTGTAGCGCTTGAATCTTTCGGGCAGCGCTTCGTGGGCGATTATCCGGGGCAGCGCCCATCCGCGGGCCTTCGCCTCCTCCCGATACCGGGATACACCGAAGACGTGGTCCACATGGCCATGGGTGAAAACGGCCGTGTGCAGGGCCTTGGCCGTGACGGTGCGAACCGCCTCGTATTTCTTCCCGGCGTCCCATCCGGCGGAAGGGTCAATGATGAAGAGACCTTCTCCGGTTTCTCGAATGATGGTGTTGGCAAACCCCCTGTAAAACCAAGTCCCTTCGGCGAGTCTTACCATGCCCCGGGGCCTGCCCAGGGGATGATATTGAAATGTATCGGTTTCACCTTTCCAGATGGCCTCAGCCAGCGCGAGGATGTCTTCCATGCCGATTTCTCCTTTCGGGCATTGCTTGCTTTCCTTCACGGATCTTACGAGCGCCGGGGGCCCTTCCCGGGGCACAGCATCTTTCCGGGCCCGTGAGGGCATGTCTCCCGTGAGAACCCTTCCTCTCAGGTCTTCTCATGAATCCTGAGACGTGTGGAGCCTCAACATGTATTCCAGGAGGAGCCTGTGGAGTTCCATTCCCTCGTTCGGCCTTTCTGCAAGAAGATTTCGAAGTTGATAGGGATCCTTTTTTCGGTCGTAAAGTTCGTTCCCTTCAGAGGTGTCCGCCACGATGACGACGACGTTCATGGTCCTTCCCTCCGGTTGGGGCGGTTTGACACCTATCTCGCCGGGTGGCCGGGAACGGGTGGATGAGAACCGAAAAGATCTTCATGAACAATTTAGGTGAACGGCATTATCATTCATCATCGCAGCGACAAATGTCAACAGAAATTTATGAACACCATAAAAATAACTGTAAAATGAATCTATTATGGTTCACTAAAAATTTTTCATTATCCTCATGGGCTTGACGTATAGAAATTAATATGATTCAATTTACTTGCTTATCAAGGTAAAATGAAGATCTTTTCCTTCAGGCCTACTCGCAAGGTGAAACGGGGCCGAGGAGCCCGCAGGGCCGGCATGGGGGAACCGAGGCCCTTCCCCGGCCCTTGGGCGATGGGCCATTTACTTCGCATGTCCGAAGGGAAGCGGACCAGATATAACTAACTAAAATTTAAGAAAGAAAATGCTTTTCCAATGCATAAACACATCTCCCGGCCTATCTCCTCCGGATGCCCCGGGGGCGGGCCGTGGAGTCGGGGGCCGCATTGACCATACCGGAGGACCGGATTAGGGGTCTCGGCCGTGATGAATTCCATTCAAAATGCGATTTGAGAGGGAGTCTCATGATTGCTGAGCCCATGACCAAGAGAGCGCGCATCCTCATGGCGGCCGAAGAGATCCTGTCCGAGAGGGGAGGAGACGCCACGATTTCCGAAATATCCTCCACCGCTGGTGTCTTTGACTCGGAAATCTATCAGTATTTCAGGAGCAAGGAAGACCTCCTTTTTTCTCTTGCAGAGGAACGCATAAGGGAAGCGATCCAGGATCTTGGGCAACAACTCCAGGGGATCCGTGAGCCGGTCAGCAAGCTGGGTAAATTCGTCTGGTGGCAACTGCACCGACACGACACGAACCGCCGTTTCTCGGACATCGTTCTGTTCCAATGCCGGTCGCGTCCCGCTTTTTATCTTCATTCCGCGTTCGGCCGGATCCAGGAGGTCAGGCGGATCCTGGTGGAGATCGTGCAAGAAGGGGTGGCCCAGGGCGTCTTCAGGAGGGATGTGAAAATCCAGGCCTTTCGGGACATGGGCTTCGGGCTGATGGATCTCGAGTGCATTATGAGTCTTGCAGCCCGAGAGACGGACACCGCGCGCCAGGATCTGGAACCGGTCATGGACCTCTTGCTTCACGCCCTTTCCCCCGGAGGCGGCCGCAAGGTCCGGGTTCCGGACAAGTCCGCAAGACTACTGCAGGCCGCAGAACGGATTTTCGCCGAGAAAGGTTACGAACATGCAACCATCCGGGATATCGCGTCGCGGGCCGGTGTGGCGGACGGGACCGTATACCAGTATTTCAGGAACAAAGATGATCTCCTGTACAGGACCATCGCGGCCGGATTCGGGCCCTCGGCGGCCAAGGAGGGCTTTCAACCACACCTGGAGGATCAGATGGGGGTCGAAAAGCCGCGGTCGGGCCTTGGGCGGCTCCGGAGGTTCATGCGAAACTTCTTTTCGATCTACCTCAATCAGCCCTGGTTCGCCAGGGTGTTGGTCCTGCACGGCATCTACAACCGTGCCTTTTACCATTCCGGCGCATATTCGGTCCTCATGGATTACATGGGGGCCCTGGGGCCCATGCTTGAACAGGGCGCGGCGGAAGGTTCCATCCGGCCGGGGGTGGAGCCCAGGCTCGTCAGGAACCTCATCCTCGGGTCTTTCAGTCATCTCGTCCTGCGATGGGTTTTCTCAGAGGACGAGAGTCGTTTCGATCGGCTCAAAGAGATTCAGGACATGGTGGATCTCATGATTTCTTGCCTGGTCTCCGAGGACGAGAAGGCAGAGTAGGCATGAGCGCGCCGGGGTCCGCCGGTGCCGATCTTACAACGCACTGGACGGGCATAGCTCCATCACTGCGCAGCGGTCGTGTTCGGGCTTTCTGGCCTTGCACACGGCCCTGCCGTGGTAGATCAGGACATCGGAGAACCGCCGCCAATTCTCCTCCGGCAAGAGCGCCTGAAGATCCATTTCGATCTTGTCGGGATCTTTTTTCTGGGTGAGACCGAGCCTCAGGGCCAGCCGTTTGACGTGGGTGTCCACCACCACACCCGGCACCCCGAACGCCGCGCCCAGCACGCAGTTGGCCGTTTTCCGTCCCACGCCGGGGAGTTTGAGCAGTTCTTCCATGGTGCCGGGTACCCGGCCATCGTAGAGCTCCAGGAGAGCCTGACTGCACCTGCGGATGGAGCGCGCCTTGTTCTTATAAAATCCCGTGGGACGGATGTCCTCTTCCAACCGGGCGGTCGGCACCTTGAGGTAATCCTCGGGGCCACGGTATTTTTCAAAAAGCACGGGGGTTACTCGATTGACCTGCTTGTCCGTGCACTGTGCCGAGAGGATGGTGGCGATCAGGAGCTGGAACGGCGTTCGATACTGAAGGGCCGTTTTTTCTTTTGTGTAAAGGGGATCTAGGATTTCAAGAATTTTTCGTGCCCGTGCCTTCTTCTTTTTCAGACTTTCCACCAGGCGTTAACCTCCCGGACCTTGCATGAAATTTGACGTGGCGGGCCGCGACCGCGCAGGGATCGAGTATAGGAGTGGGCATGGGCGGTGTCAATGCGTACCCCCCGCTCCTTTCGTGTTGACACCCGGTCCTGTTGGGCTATCATACAACCCATGAGGCCTGGAGCCCGTCGGACGTGCCGAACGGACAGCGGACGTTTCGGCGGACCCAGGGCTCCAGGGACGAGGAGGCCCGGAGGACGATGGCAAAGGGGCGAAAGGCTGGCGCGAGGATTTTTTCAGTCTTGACGGCCTTCTCCTTTCTGCTTTTCGCCGCGCCCGAGGCCAGGGTTGAAGGCCCATCCCACCTTGCGGTGGAACAGAAGGAGGGCGGCATGAGCAACGAGGACCGGCTCACCGAGGAGCAGGGCAGGATCTTACTGTCCGTGGCAAGAAAGACCATCCGGGAGCGGCTCTTTCACGACAAGGCCCACGATTCCCGCGAAAAGAATCTGCCGGAGGTCTTTGAGGAACGGCGCGGCACCTTCGTCACACTGACCAAGGACGGAGCGCTTCGGGGATGTATCGGGCACATCATCCCCCAGGAGTCCTTGTTGGAGGGCGTGCGGGTCAACGCCATAAACGCCGCCTTTCGGGATCCCAGGTTTCCGCCCCTTTCTCCCGAGGAGTGGGACCGGATCCACATCGAGGTGAGCATCCTCACGGACCCCAAGCCCCTCGAGTACAACGACGCCCGGGATCTCTTGGACAAACTCAGGCCGGGAGTCGATGGGCTCATTATTCGCAAGGGGCGCCATCAGGCCACATTTCTGCCACAGGTCTGGGAACAACTGCCGCGCAAGGAGGACTTCCTGACACATCTCTGTTACAAGGCCGGTCTGGACGGGGATGCGTGGAAGCGGGGGGATTTGGAGGTCCACACATATCAGGTCCAGGCCTTCGAGGAATAGCAGGGAAGGCCGCACGAAGACCTCAGCGGAAGGAGGCGCCCGGAGCCCGTGAACTTCCGTCGCCTGGTCATATGGTCCATCATCGGGACGGGAATCTCCTCCGTCACGACCCAGTTGATCACCATCCGCGAGTTCCTCACTCAGTTTCACGGAAACGAGATCACCATTTCCCTGTGCCTGTCGACTTGGCTTCTTCTATCGGGCCTGGGAAGCCTCCTGGCCAAGGCCTTCAGCCGGGGGAGGGCCACCGCTTACTCGTTGCTCCTCCTGCTCATTGCAGCGGCTCCCCTGGCGCAGCTCATGGTAATACGCGGCCTTCGAGAGTACGTTTTCATTCACGGCGCCTCCCCCGGTTTCTATGCCGTGTTGGGCTATATCGTGACCTCGACGGCCCCTTATTGCCTCCTGATCGGCTTCATCCTCCCCTATTCCCTCAGTGTCATGCACCAGGCAGGTCAGTCCTTCACCAGCGGGCAACTCTACCTCACGGATAACGCAGGCGATATCCTGGGCGGAGCCCTTTTCAGCTTCGTCCTGGTCTACAGGCTCAAGCCTTTCGGCATACTGGCCGTGACTTCAGCCCTTCTTTTCCTGGTGGCCCTGGCCATGCTCCTGTCCCTGCGCCGGTATGTGCTACTTGGCGCGGGGTGCGCCCTTGCGGTGCTGTTTTATTCGTATGCCGCTGATTCCCGTTTCGAAACCAGGACCTTGGCAGGGCAGTACGGGGAGATCACGCGATACGTGGAATCCCCCTTCGGCAGGATCGTAATTACCCGGGAGGGTCCCCAAAACACGGTCTGGGAGACGGGAGTTCCCCTTTATTCGAACGAGAACGTGGTGAACAGCGAAGAAAAGGTCCACTATCCCCTGGCCCAGATCAGGGCCCCTCGCGGTGTGCTCCTGGTATCAGGGGGCATTGGGGAGACACTGGAGGAGGTGTTCAAGCACGGTGTCAGGAGGGTGGATTACGTGGAGCTGGACCCACACGTGACCCGGGAGGCCCGAAAGCTGGGATTCCTGATGCCGAGGCCCGGCCTCGAGGTCATGAACACGGACGGCCGCTATTACATAAAGACCACCAAGCGGCGGTACGACGCGATCATCATGGACCTGCCCGAGCCGGACACCTTCCAGGTAAACCGCTTTTTCACGGTCCAATTCTTCGGTCTCTGCAAGAAAATCCTGAATCCGGGCGGCGTACTCTCATTCGGTGTTTCCTACTCCCAGAATTACATCAGCGAGGTGCGGCGGAAGAAACTCTCAAGCCTCTACCACACGGCTCGGGCCCATTTTGGAAACGTTAGGGTCATCCCCGGCCAGGAGGCCTATTTCATCTGCCGGGACGGACCCATTGATCTGGACATCCCCGCACTCTTGGAGCGCAAGGGGATCCGGACCGCCTACATCGCGGGGTTTTACCGGGGCAACGTCACCTCGGAACGGGTGGAGCAACTGGCCGCGGCCCTGCGTGGGGCCGAAGACCTGAACACGGATTTCGAACCCAGGCTCATGCACCTCTCACTCAGGGAATGGTTCGCACGGCACGGGAGTTCACCCGCCTACTTTATCGGGGCCCTGGGCCTGTTTACCATGGTTTACTTGGCCTTCATGAAACGGGAAGAGTATGTGCTTTTCTCCACGGGGTTTGCGGCCATGGGCGTTGAAATGCTCATCGTCTTCGCCTTCCAGGTGCTCTATGGATACATCTACCTGAAGATAGGGGCCGTGGTCACGGTGTTTCTGCTTGGGCTGTTGCCCGGAGCTTACCTTGGAAATCGCTTCAGAGGCGGTGAACGCGGTAAACTGCTGGCATCCGAAACGGGCCTCCTCTTCCTGCTGGGCCTTTTCGGCACCTGGGCCTTGTGGTCCCGCGCGGCGCTCCCGGATACCCTTTTCTTGGGGTATGCTTTCGTCTTTTCCACGCTCTGCGGGTTTCAGTTTCCCGTAGCCGCGCGCCTGGTGGGCGAAAAGCAGAGCCCTGCGGCAGGTTGCCTGGCGGCCGATCTGACCGGTGCCGCAGTGGGCACCCTGGCCACGGGGACCCTTATCATTCCACTGATGGGAATCCACTGGGCGGTGATTTTCCTGGGGGGCGTGAAAATATCGAGCGCAGTGCTTATGTTGACAATAAAGCGGCAAAGGGGTTGAAGGCATGGCAGGCATGATGACCAGAAAGGAATTCCTGCAGACACTGGGGGTGGGTTGCACGGCCCTGCTGGGCGCCGCATCCGGGTACGGCTTTTTCGGGGGCGGCGGGCGAAGGCAAAGGGATATTCGGGGGCATGTGTTCAAGGGTGATGCCCCGGCCCGGCCCTGGAAGTGGTCCATCGAGGGTTTTCGTTACACCACCAACGGAAAGGACGTCCAGTGCGGGATCTGCCCCAACCGGTGTTATCTGGAACCGGGGGACCGCAGCGTCTGCCGTTCCAAGGTGAACATCGGGGGCAAACTCTATTCATTGACTTATGGTAACCCCTGTTCAGTTCACGTGGACCCGATCGAGAAAAAGCCGCTTATGCATTTTCACCCCCGAACACCGGTCTTTTCCATTGCTACCACGGGGTGTAATTTTCGTTGCCTCAATTGTCAGAACTGGGAGATCTCCCAGAGAAAACCCGAAGAAGTTCGCCATTATGAGCTTTTTCCAGACGATGTGGTGCGCGAGGCGCGAAATCGAAATTGCCCTTCCATTGCATATACCTACTCGGAGGCGATTACCTACTACGAATACATGCTGGATACGGCCAAGCGCGCCCGTAAGGCGGGGATACGAAACGTCCTTGTGAGCAACGGATATATCAACGAGGAGCCCCTGGTGGAATTGTGCCGGTACCTTGACGCCGCCAACATTAACCTCAAGTCCTACGACGACCGCATCTATCGATGTCTCAACGGGGGCACGCTGGAACCCGTCCTCAACACGTTCAAGACGCTCCACAGGGAGGGGGTCTGGTTCGAGATGACCACTCTGGTGGTTCCCACCTACGTGGACGACCGGGAGATGATGAAACGCATGTGCGGGTGGATCCTGGCCGAACTGGGGCCCGATTACCCGCTGCATCTTCTCAGGTTTTTCCCGCGGTACAAACTGACGCGACTCCCTCCTACGCCGGTCGAGACCCTGGAGGATTTGCGGGAAACGGCCATGGCTCAAGGCATCCGTTACGTGTACGTAGGAAACGTCCCGGGAAACCCGGCATGCCATACATACTGCCACCACTGCGGGAAGCTTCTGGTCAAGCGCATGGGCTACCGCATCCCCGAGATTCACATCCGGGAAGGCCGCTGCGTTTACTGCGGCACCCCCATTCCAGGCCGGTGGGGATAAGAAGGCGCATGCGGTTCCCGCCATGGGAAGATGATGGTTAATAATCCGATGTGAAGTGCGGAGGATCCCTGTACCGAGACCCTTGAAGAACTACCACTTTGCCCGAATCGGTACTTTCAAGACACGGTTTGTCGACGTGCTCTAGTCGGGATACGAACTCACCACGAACTGCTGGAAGACGGAGCAGGGCTACCTGGTGCGAATGAAAACGGCACGTGACTTGGTGATCAACAATTCCGTGGCCGAGATGGGACTAGTGAAGGGAAGACGAGGCTGGGCATCCAATTGAGATATGTGCCTCATCATGATTTCCCTAAGACCTGCCAGAGGAGCTAACGGAGGAGTTCGCCAGGATTAGGCCCGGAAACATAAATTTTCCCTGATTTCGATTTTTTGAGGATTGTACATCCCACCCTACTGTCTGGAAGGAATAGCCCTCTTTTCATCAATTTCCTGATACTTTCCCCATATGCGCGATTACGAACGATAACTCCATATCTGATAAAGGCCTTTTGCCCATTGGATGAGTGACTGTTTGGCAAATTCAGCATCACTGAGTTCCCGATCCTGATGGGCTACATATTCATTCCTGAACCTGTAGATGGCATCTATCAAGGGGAGCAGATCGGTGTTGGATAAATCAGTGAACCGGGTGCGCACCACTTCGAAGACTCCTCCGATTCTTCGCCTTGTGCTATGTGCATAGTCCAAACACCAGCGCAGAAGGCCAATGGGCATCAGTCCGTTCTGGCCGACTAATGTCCTTTCCAAATTTGCTGCCTGTCGTTTATGGAAATTTGCCTCGCCCGTGGGCAACTTGCTCAGATCGGGATGGAAAAAGGCATACTGTTCCGAACGGCCCGAAGGGACATTATCTTTTAGTTCCCGCAAAATCATAGCCCTGGCCGCCTCATCCATCGGCCCCAGAAGCGATGTAAAAACAGGGGCGAAGGAAACGCACTGCTTATTTTTCAAAAAATGATACAAAGCCACCGCCTGTTCCATGGCTTTTTGATAACGGGGAGGGAGCTTCATAAGAGTATCCATGGAAAGGAATATCGAAATCTGGGTAGCCCCTTCCGGCTCCGGTTCCCCAAAAGGCAAGCTCAACTGCGGGCTTATTGTTTCATTCAATAATTGTTTCAAGGAAGGGCTGCACATCCGCAAAAGAGTTTCTAACTTATTGTCACTGATGTCTTCAAACACGGCCTGGGGGACATAAAGATAGGACCATTTTTCCCCATCCTGGGATGCTGCTTCACACCACGCTGTCGCAGCTCGTGCTTTGAGTGGAACATCACGGTCTTCCCGGCCCTTTGTCTCGATCAAGACATATTCCTTCTGTTTCATACGGACTATAAAGTCCGGTGTATACAGGGCCAGCCTTCCCTTTTGGGAAAGATAATCAATGCGAAGGGCCTGCGGACCAGCATTCTTACAAAATGCCTTGACATCCGGGGCACGGTCCAGGAACTGCCCCATGGCCACCTCAAACTCCCGATTGCAGGGTACCAGGTTGAAGAGAGTGTGTTTTGCAGGAATGGCTGGATGGTTCTCCGAATGACTCACTTGATAGGGCTTCCATGTGGATACGAAAGTACTTTGCTCCCGTGGTTTACGTTCCTCCTTTATTGTCGTCCGGGCAAGAATCAGAGGCACAAAAGTAGCCCGGATATGTTCTCTCACATCTCCATCCGAAAGACGGCCCAAAAGGCGTGAATCGAAAAGGGTGACCTTTTTCTCAAAGAGTATCTCTGTTATGAATGTCTCAAGAAGAGGTGCGAGGATTTGGTGGGTGCCGCGCAGCCCTGTGATGTGTTCGAGTTCTTCCCGGTAATAGGAAACCGCACCGATTCCGCTTTCCAGGAGCGGTAACCGGATATCCATTTTCTCTACAATCTCATTGGTGAAGAGGTGTCGCCCCTCATACCGGATCTCCTCCGACCGCATGCTGCCAAGGGGCAGGGGAGCATATTTCGAAAATTCCTTGCGGATATCTTCTATGGTCAAATTGTCCAGTTCCGGTGTGCGGGTGAAGCCCGGAGAGACTGCAGGGAGGCGGATATCAAGCCTTTTTATGTCTTTGTTCTCTTTGTCCGGAAAGATGGTGACCGTGCTTTTGGGCACCTTGTCAACATCCACGACCTCAATGGGAAGACCTTCTTGACTGAGTTCCTGTTGGTAGAGGTTTACAAAGGCGTTGTGCTCCACTACCGTCACAAGCTCTACAGCCCCTCCGGTCGGGGTCATGCGCCGCAGGCCTCGGCCAAGGGTTTGTTCCGGGAGGATGTTGGCTTTTGATGTGTAAGGACGAAGGGGAACAATGGTAGTTACGTTACGCACATCCCATCCCTCCCGGAGCATCAGGACCGACACAATACACTGATAAGGGCTTCTGCCGGAATCGAGATCCCGGGATAGATTCCGCAGCACGGAGAGGTCGTCTTCGCTGATTTCTCTCTCACTTTCCACGAAGACAGGATAACCCCTTTTTCTCCCCCCTATCCATTTGATCTTGCCCTTCAGGTTCGTGTGAAGATTGATGGTCTTACCGTTTAACTCTGCAAAAATAGAATCCTTATTCAGTCGCCTTGTGATCTGGTCGGCGGCCTCCGTATCCTCCGTCATGACGAAAAGCAGGGGCTTTTTGTCGCTCTTTTCCCATTCTTCCTTTGATTTCAACCATCTCTGGTAGCCCATCATCAGGTGTTGTTCAAATCGCTCTGATGCATCTTTGCTGGGTCTTGAACTCAATCCCTCCCCTCGGCCCATAATAGGAATCTTAACGATCCCACCATCGACCGCCTCTCCCAGCGGCGAATCACATATGACGTGCTGAAAGATATTCCCGAGATTGTCCTTTGGGGTGGCGGTGAAATCCAGTTGGGCGCAGAGCCCACCGTCGGTCCTGTTGGAAATTTCTTCGTGGATAAAACTGATCGCCTCATTCCAGGCGGAACCGGGATCCCACAGGTGATGGGCCTCATCATTGATCACCATGAGCCGGTCATTGGCCGTAATACGTTTCCGTAATTCCTTTCCCGTATCCAGAGCGGTTGCCTTTGACACCGGAGGCCCCATCCACTCGTATGTCTCGGCCTCTTTCTTTTTCCTTCTCTTGCTGGTGTCATAAAGGCGGTGGATATTGGTGAGATACAGGGTACCGCCTGTGGCCGTGCCCGCCGCCTCGCCCTGCAATACCACGGAAAGATTCCAGTCCCCACGCCACGCCATGGGGATCAGGGGGTCTTTGTCAAAGATAGCACCGTTCCCGAAGTCCTCTTTCAGCCTTTCAAAAACCGTCAAGTTGGGTGCTATGACCACGAAGTGCCGGGCCAGGGGAGAATCGCTTTCACGGAGGGAATGAAAATAGCTCCACACAATGGCAAGGCTCATCACCTTTGTTTTCCCCGTGCCCGTGGCTAATTTAAACGCGTACCGAGCCCAGCGATCTTCCTCCGGATGGACGCCAAGGGCGGCTGTTTCTCGATCATCTCCCCCGAACTCCGAGATGATATTAGACAGGCTCCTGATGCCCCTCACCTCCCACAGATATATCAGCGATTCAATGGCCTCCCTCTGGCAGAAATAGTACCGAAAGGGAATGCGGTCCCCATCAGCCATCTCAACCATATGGTCCTGCTCAAACCAGTGGAATAGAAGCTCGCGGGTTGTGTCGGAAGCCCCCGTGTAATCGGCCTCCCGCCAATTCTTTACAAAAGAACGCAGGTTATTCGCAATGGTGATGGAGGACGGTCTTCTCCCCTTTTCCACCTTCGCAGGTTCGCCCTGTTTTTCAGCCCTGACCCGGTGAAAGTTCGGTTCCTCATGAGGGGCAAATAACGGCTCAAGGGCGGCTGGGTTGATGATAGGTGTGCTCATATTTTGACCTCCACCGTGATGCTGGTGTCGCAGCCGAACACATCGATCACCTTGACACAGGCGGTATATTTGCCGCTTGCCGGATACTTGTCATACCCGAAGTCACTGACCGTTTTCAAAGACCGGTCCTTTCTCGTGCGGTAATCCTGCCAAGGGGGTATCCACTTAGCTCTCGTTATCCTTTTCTGGTTTTCGTCCGCGATCTTGGTCGCCGGCTGATAGATCGCCATATGTTGAAGGCCCGATCTGAACTGCGTTTTGGAG
>JAFDIS010000151.1 GCA_019307945.1 Deltaproteobacteria bacterium
GGGCCTGCCGGAGACCATACTTCCTGCCCGCCGGAGAAAAAGACCATGGAGAGAATCATCGTCTGTGTTAAGCCGGTTCCCGACCCCAAGCACTGGGACAAGGTGTCCATGGATCCGGAAACCCAAACCCTGAAACGCGAGGGCATACCCAGCATTATCAATCCTCTGGACAAGCATGCCCTGGAAGCGGCCTTGACGCTCCGCGAGGTCCACGGAGGTGAAGTGATACTGCTGTCCATGGCACCACCCTTTGCAGATGCCACGCTCAGGGAAGGCCTTGCCATGGGCGCGGATCGCGCCGTTCTCCTGTCGGATCGCGTTTTCGCCGGATCCGACACCCTGGCAACGGCCCGCATCCTGGCGGCCGGCTGCCGCTGGATCGGGAGCTTCGACCTAGTCCTTTGCGGCAACCTCACCGTGGACGGCTCCACCGCTCAGGTCTGCTCACAGCTAGGCGAATTCCTGGATCTTCCCAGTGTCATGCATGTGGTTGAGCTCTCGGATGAAGGAGGATCGAAGTTGCTCGCCACCCAGAAAATCGAAAACGGGCTTTGCACCCTTCGTGTTCCACTTCCGGCCGTACTTTCGGTGCGCAAGGAACTGAACAAGCCGCGCTATATTCCCTTCACCGGCATCCTGGCGGCCGAATCAAAGGAGATCGCCCTCCTTTCCAACGCGGACCTCAAGATCAATGAGGGACTCGTGGGTCTTCATGGCTCGCCCACACAAATGGCGGGATTGGAGCTCAAGAAGTTTCAAAGGGCGGGGGAGCGTCTGGAAGGTTCGGTGGATGAGATCGTCCAGGCCCTCGTGGAACGGTTCTACAAACTGGGCGTCCTGTCCTGAGGCAAGGGCCTTTGCCCCGCACAGGGGTGGCGGCCATGGCTCGGGCCCAGGCGTCCTTTGAGGAGTCATGCCAATGAATGATAACCAACGGCACATCTGGGTATTCACGGAACAACGGGGCGGCGCGCTCCACGATGTGGGCCTTGAGCTGCTGTCCAAGGCCCGAGCCCTGGCCGACGAGGTGGGGGGAACGGTCTCGGCCCTGCTCCTGGGCTCCGATGTTTCGGAGCTTACGGATCGGCTCGCAGGAGGGGGGGCCGACACCGTTTATCTGGCGGAAGACCCGGGCCTCGAACCCTACCGCCTTTTGCCCTACACCAGTGTCCTGGAAGCCATGGTGTCTGAACATCGGCCGGAGGTCCTACTCATGGGGGCAACTGCTATGGGAGTGGAGCTTGCACCCCGGCTCGCCGCCAGGCTCGGCACCGGCCTTTCCGCCCACTGCATCGACCTTCGGTGGAACGATGAGGGTCACCTGCTCCAGGTCGTACCGGGCTGGGGGGGAGGCGTGATCGCCACCATCGCCTGCCCGAACCATCGACCCCAAATGGCCACCGTGATGCCGGGCGCCATGAAGGCAAGCACCTTCCCCGACAGGGAGGGGAAGATCATTCGGGTCGACGTATCACCGCCCATGGAAGATTCCGGGCCTCAGGTGGTGGAAATCAAAACCGAAACACCCTCGGAGCTGCCTCTGGAAAAGGCGGACGTGATCGTGGCGGGCGGATGGGGAATCGGGAGCCCGGAAAAATGGGGCCTTATCGAAGAACTGGCGCGACTCCTGGGCGGGGCCGTGGGAGCCACCAGGCCCCCCGTGGACGAAGGCTGGACCGAGGAGGGTCGCATGATAGGACAGAGCGGCAAGACGGTGAGACCATCTCTGTACATCGGCATAGGGATTTCCGGTGTGATGCATCATGTGGTAGGTATGGACCAGTCCGGACACATCGTAAGTATCAACTCGGACCCCAACGCGGAAATCTTCGAAACATCGGATACCATCATCGTGGAAGATTTCAATAAGATCCTGCCGCCCCTTATCGCAGAGTTAAAGGCACGGCAGGGCAAATAGGGGAGGGATGCGTCGTTCACTACATCAGGACGCTTTTTTCCTCCTTCAACCATCCATTTCGCACCCATTCAGGAGGATTACAAAATGGCACTCAGAACCAGGGAGGATTACCTATCCAGTCTTAAGAGTCTTCGACCCAATGTCTATAAATTCGGTGAGCTGATCGAGGACGTCACCACACATCCGGCGACCCGAAGGGTCGTGGAAAGCCACGCCCGGGGCATCGACGCGGCACATGACCCCGATCTCTCGGAGATCTTCACAACCACCTCGAGCCTCACCGGGGAGCTTATTCACCGCAACACCTCCCTAATGCGCAGCCCCGAGGACATGATGTACAACTCCAAGTTCAAGCGGGAGATGTATCACCTCACGGGGAGCTGTACGGGGGGCCTTTGCGTGGGATGGAACGGGCTCAACGTGATGTGGTCCGTGACCCATGAGATGGACGAAAAACTGGGGACCGACTACCACCCGCGCGTCAAGGAATGGGGTCTCCGGATGCAGGAGAAAGGCCTTCTCGTGGCGGGCGCCCTTACGGACGCCAAGGGAAACCGGAAGCTCAAACCCCACCAGCAGGAAGAACTGGACACGAACCTCCGTATCGTGGAGAAGAAAAAAGACGGCATCGTGATCCGGGGCGCCAAGCTGATGATTTGCGGTACCGCCGCGTCCGAAGAAATCTTCATCCTCCCGGGAAGCGCTTACAGGGAAGACGACAAGGACTTTGCCCTGGCCTGCGTGATCCCGCGAGATATCGAGGGTCTCACCATTGTTGAGACCAGGCGCCCCAGCGACGCGCGGGAACTGGACGAAGGCTTCGACATCCCCACGGTCACGGGAATCACCCAGGCCTATCTCCTGTTCGAGGACGTCTTTGTGCCCAACGAACGGGTATTCATGGCCGGTGAATACGCCTTCACAGGCGCCATCATCGGCCGGTTCACGGCCACTTATCGTGCGTGTATCGGGGCATGCGTGGCGGGCCAGGGGGATGTGATGGTGGGGGCGGCGGCCATGATCGCCCGGGCCAATGGGCTTAGCGCCAAGGTCTTCCGTGACAAGATCACCAACATGGAACTCAACAACGAGACCACATTCACCATGGGGATCGGGGCCATAGCCCTGGGAAACCTGCATCCTTCCGGTGTATGGCTGGCCGACACCCGCACGGCCCACGCCAATAAGATCCATGTGGCGACGCTTCCTTATGAGACCAAGAGACTCTGCCAGGAAATCGGCGGAGGTATCGTAGAGACCGGGTGCTTACCCTCATACAAGGACTTCACGAACCCGCGGTACGGTCATCTTATCCAGAAATACATCAAGGCGGGAGCCGGTTCGGCCGAATCCAGGGCGAGGCTCGCACGCCTCATCGAATGGCTCACCCTGGGCGCAGGGGTACCGGGCTGCATGCACGGGGGAGGTTCGCCGGACGGCGCCCGAATGGTGGTTTTCGGGACCTCTCCGCTGGAAGAATATGTGGGATACGCCAAGAACCTGGCGGAAATCGACGAAGACATCCCCGAACCCGGGAAATAAGGCCGACCCCGCCTTCAATCAAAACGCCCCGGGTAATCAACAAAGACCTACCGGGGCGTTTTTCAGTGCTCTTTCGCTCTCACTCCTCGGGCCAGATCGGCTCTCGTTTTTCGTTCATGGCGGTCATGCCTTCAACGGCGTCCGGCCACAGGGCCTGTGAAGACATGAGCTCCTTGGCGTAATGGTAGGCCTGCCTTTCAGGCATGTCGATCTGCTGATAGAAATGCTGCTTGCCTATGCCCAGTACTTTCAGGCTGTACCGGGCGATCTCCTTGGCGAGATTCCAGGTCTCTTCCTCCAGTTTTTCGTCCGGCACCACCCGGTTTACAAGGCCGTACTGTAGGGCTTCACGTGCGCTTATGAAATTGCCCGTGAAGAGCATCTCGAGGGTTTTTTTCTGACCGATGGCACGGCTGACGGCCACCGTCGGCGTGGAACAGTTGTAGCCGATCTTTACGCCCGTCATGGCAAAAAGGGCTCCTTTTTCCGCGGCCACGGCCAGATCGCATCCCGCCACCAGGTGGCATCCCCCCGCCATGGCGATCCCGTGAACCTGGGCGATGATTGGCTGAGGGATGTCGTGCATCAGGGCGTACATGTCCACGCAGGTCTGAAACATCTCACGTACATCATTGATGGGCCGATTCAGGATCTCCGCTTTATCATGTCCGGAACAGAATACGGGGCCGTTGCCGCGGATGATTATGACCCGCACGCTCCTTTTCTCGGAGGCCTTCCTGAAACAGTCCATCATCTCAAGTTCCGCGGCCTTGCCCAATGCGTTTCGTTTTTCCGGCCGGTTCAGGGTGAGAATGCCGATCCGTTCCCTCTCCTCGTAGGTGATGTACTTGTAAGCCATATACGCCATCTCCTTCTCCCATGTGTGATTGCAACCCGCCTCCCGCCCTTCCCTTGAGCCGGGCACGTCTTTTTGTACCATCGCAATGGGGAATTGGCAAACAGATTATGCCCTCCGGCGGCCTCTCAAAAGGGTTTCAACAGCCGGGCCCCAACCCTCTACAGATCGAGGTGCATTCGGAAAAGCTCGTCTTTACCTGAAATACAAAATGGGCTATAAGACTTCGCTGGGACTCTGCTCCCCCTGATCAAAGCGCCGGAAGGCTTCGGGGTCATCCGTACCCGGAACCGGCGGCCGGCGGACCACCCCAAGCGCCCCATCGGGCAGGAGAGTACACATGGCGGAAAAAGCGCATATCCCTCTCGGCGTGGGTTTTTACCCGGACTGGTTCAACGAGAATTACGGTATTTCATTCGACCGGAAATACTATTTTGATCCGGAGACCAGGGTCGAGGCACGTATGGAGATCGAACGCAGTCTCCACGAACGCTTTGGAGAATTCGGTCTCGGGTCTCCGAACCCTGAGCCCAAACCGCTCATTACTTTCGGGATGGTGATGCTGCCCGCGATCTTCGGGTGTGAAATCGTCTTTGAGGACGGCGCCCTGCCATGGGCCATGCCGCTGAATCTCTCCGACGAGGAAATCATGAAACTGGAGGTCCCGGACATTTTCAACACTTCGCCCATGAAGGAGATGATCGGGCAGATTGATTACCTGAAAGAGAAATACGGCCGGGTGGTGGGCGACATCAACACCACGGGCGTACAGAACCTGGCTCTCAAGATCCGGGGCGACCAGCTCTACTATGATTTCTTCGAAAAGCCGGACCTCTGCCACCACCTGCTCCGCATCTGCGCCGAATGTGTGATCCGCCTGTTCGACTTCAACCGACGAACCACCGGCACCGGAGCCATGGATGTAACACCCATGGCTGACCCCGAGCTGTGTATCCTTCCCAACTGCACGGCCGAGCAGATCTCGATCCAAACCTATGAGGAGTTCATCCTGCCCTATGACAACCAGGTGGCGGACACCTGCAAGCCCATCGGGATTCATCATTGCGGCTCCGTGGACGAGGTGCTGGCAGGCTACGCCAAGGTCCGTCATCTTCGCTTCATCGAGATCGGGTTCGGCTCCGACGTAAGGAAGACCCGTGATACCTTTGGCCCCGAGGTGGCCGTCAACGCGCGCATCAGTCCCGTGCTCATGAAAAACGGCACCCCGGAAGAGGTCGCCGCGGAAGTCAAGCGTCTCATCGACTGTGGCGCACCCCTGTCCAACTTCTCCATCGACACGGTGGGACTGACCCATGGCACGCCCGATGAAAACGTAAAGGCCGCGCTTCGCACGGCGGCCGAGTACGGGAAGATACCCCGGGA
>JAFDIS010000152.1 GCA_019307945.1 Deltaproteobacteria bacterium
GTCGTTACCTATGGGCCCCGGTGGTTTCCCATCCTTTTCTTGAGCGGCAAAAGGTTGCCGCCCTGGTTCCGGGCCTGGCTGGATTTCATCCCGGCAGCCATCTTGAGCGCCCTGATCTTCCCCTCCCTCGTGACCAAGGGAACTCCCCGAACTTTCCTGCTCTGGAGCCCGGAGCTGATGGTGGCCCTCCCCACCTTCCTTTTCGCTTTGAAGACCCGTTCCCTGGGAGGGACCGTGGTTGTGGGGATGTTTCTTTATTGGGCGGTCGGGATCTGGGGGTAAGGGCTTGCCCCTCTCAGACGCCTTTTCCTTTTCCCGCCAGTTGGGGCCCGTAAAACGCTTGTCGTAGAATCCGCCGAGTCTTTCAAACCAGCGTGTCCAGACATTTTTATTCTTTTCTTTAGCTTCGATCACGTCGGCCACGAAAAGATCGATCTTGTTCATCTCGTCCTTGGGAGCATAGTAGGAGGCCCCCTCTTCCGCGCTTTTCTTAAGATTTTCCTCGCTCAGGGCGTGCGCCGTGAGCATCAGGGCGGGAATATCCCGTTTGCGCGCAATCTCCAGAAGCTCAAAACCCTTGACCCCCATGATATCAAGGACGGCTACATCGTAATCATTGGCCTCCAGAAAGGCCTTGGCTTCCTCAAAAGAGGACGCCCTGTCGATCTTGCACATGTCCAGGAGTTCGGTCAGCATGTCGAGCACATCCGGCTCGTCGTCCACGATCAGGACCCTTTTCCCCATGATGATCTTTTTCGCATCCATTATCCGCTTCCTTTCCGGGGCTTCGTTGTGCGGCGGCCCCTGGGTTGAGATGATTTGCAAAGGATGTGTCAGTCAATGGAAAACCGCTTTTCTTGCCTGGCAAGTTAATGAGACTTGGCGTGCTTGTCAAGCACCGTTCGGGGTCCGGGGAAGGAGGCGGGCCTGGGCCCGGTTGACAGGTCCGCCCCCCGGCTCTTATACTGCGCGCGCAATCCTGACATCGGGAAAGGAGCCAAGCGGATGCGTCCTGAGTCATCCAGGGGCGTAAAAGACCTGTTCGATGCGGAAACCATGCGGAAAGTGGTGGAGAGTTCGCCCTTTTTCCACTTTCTCGGCATGGAGTTGTTGGAGGTGGGAGAGGGATCGGCTACCCTGCAGTTACCCGTGGCCCCCCATCACATCAACACGCAAGGGATCGTGCACGGCGGGGTGCTCAGTTCCCTGGCCGACACGGCGGGGGCGGTGGCCCTGGGAACCCGTATGTCCCCGGGACAGCGTCCCAGGACCGTCCAGATGGATATTCATTACCTCTCTGCAGCGCGGGGGCAAACCCTGACCGCCGTGGGAAGCGTTGCCAAGTCCGGGGGCAAGTTGCTCGTTGCCGACATCGATATCGCCGACGAAACAGGCACGGCCGTGGCCACCGCAAGGATCACCTGCGTCCTGGTGGGGGGGTTCGCCGACGAACGGTTCACCCCGCGGGAACCACCGGAAAAAGGAAAGCGGTGAGGGGCAGGTCCCGCGCCCTGAAGCAGGGGGCGGGACCTGCCCACCGTGCATTGAGATCAGAAGGCCTGTTCCGGAATATCCACTGCGGAGGTATCCTCCTGCTCCAGGATGGTGTGCCTCCCAAAGACGTTCGGCACGATATTTCGACAAAAGAACTTCACCGTTTCGATCTTGCCCCTGTAAAAAAAGCCGTCCGAAGAATCGGGTGCCACGCCCGCCAGTTTCTCCCGAGCAATGAGTCCCTGCCGGAGCATCTGGTAGGCCATGAGTGTCTCCGCGAAACAATTCAGGAAATGAACGGCGCTCAGGGGAATGAGCCGAGCCTTTCCTTCCTTGAAGTATGTCATGAAACGCAAAGCGAAATCGGCCGTGGCCTGGGCCGCCTTGTAGAGCAGCTTGAAGTCACGGGCGTAATCCTGGTCCTCCTTGTGGTCCGACGTGAAGGCCATTATCTCCTGAATCCAGTTCTGGAACACGGAGCCGCCTTTCATTCCCAGCTTTCGCCCGACCAGGTCCAGGGCCTGTATGTAGTTGGTCCCTTCCCATATGGAAACGATCTTGATGTCCCTGGCATATTGCTCCACCGGGAACTCACTGCAGTATCCTACGCCTCCCATGACCTGGATTGCGTCCCGGACCAATTCGTACCCGAAGTCTGAAAAATAGGCCTTGACCATGGGGGTCAGCAATTCCACCTCCAGGCCCGCGGCTTCCCTGGTCGCCTCGTCAGGGTCATTGAAGGCCACGTCGATCTGGTAAAACAGTCTGCCTATGACCGCGCGCATGGCCTCGGTGCCGGCCTTGAGGTTCATCAGCATGCGGCGAACATCCTCATGCTGGATAATGGGCACGCGATCCGAATCCCGGTTGGTGAAAGGAGGGCCCTGCACACGCTCTTTGGCGTACTGCCGGACGGCGTCATAGGCGCTGGCCGCGATTCCAAGAGCCTGCACACCGCAACCCATGCGCGCCTCGTTCATCATCTGGAACATCTTGGCCATCCCGGACTGGGGTTCGCCGAGCAGGATCCCGCGGCATTTACCGTTCTCGCCGAAGTTCAGCGTACACGTGGGAGACCCGTGGATTCCCATCTTGTGCTCGATGTTCCCGCAAAAGACGTCATTGGGCTCTCCCAGGCTTCCGTCCGGGTTCACCCGGATCTTGGGCACGATGAAAAGGCTGATCCCTTTGGTACCTCTAGGGGCGCCTTCGATGCGGGCCAGGACCAGGTGGATGATATTCTCCGTCAAATCATGGTCCCCGCAGGTTATGAAGCGCTTGGTCCCCTCGATCTTGTAAACACGGGGGTCTCCCGCGTCAGGATCCGGTGTGGCCTTTGTCCTCAGCCAGCCGACATCGGAGCCCGCGTCCGGTTCCGTGAGGCACATGGTACCTCCCCAGACGCCCGTGTACATCTTTTCCACGAAAAGCGCCTTGTCTTCTTCGGTTCCGAAGTGCTCGATTAACCTCCCGTTGCCCACTGCGAGGCCGGGGTAGGTCTCAAAGGCCATGTTGGCGCCGGAGAACAGTTCACCCACAATGCCCCCCACCACTGAGGGGAGCCCCTGCCCGCCGAATTCGGGGTTGCTCGAGGCACCTATCCACCCGTTTTCCGCCATTACCCGCCAGCAGTCGTGGAAGGAGGCGGGCACTTTCACGTCGCCGTCCTGGTACAGGCACCCTTCCCGGTCCCCGTCCTGGTTCGCCGGCCCCAGTACATCGCGGCACACCTTCAAGGCCTCGTCGATGATCATCCCGAAGTCTTCCTCGGAAAAATCCCGGTACGCCTCGTAGGAAAGTATCTTGGACAGGTCCAACTGCTCGAACAGGACGAACTTGAGGTCCCTGTCATCTCGATTGAAATAGTTGATTCCCATTTTTCTCACTGCCTCCTTGGATGAAATGATGAGGCCGGACTTTCCCTGGACGGGAAACATCCGGCCACCGCTCTCGATGATCGGCCGAGCGCCCCTGACGAAAAACGGGGCGCAGGCACCGGGGGCTCGGGGGCGTTGGAAAATTCACCCCACGGAGCCTGCCCGGCTTCCTTACCAGTCGTAATTTTCCCGTTCTATGATGGTGGCCACGCCCTGGCCGCCGCCCACGCAGGCGTTCGCCAGGCCGTAACGGCCGCCTTTGGCCTCCAGGACCCGCGCCAGCGTCCCGGTCAAACGGATCCCCGTGGCGCCCAGGGGATGCCCGATGGCCGTACCTCCGCCCATCACATTGACCCGATCAGGATCGATGCCCAACTTCTTGATGCAATTGAGCACCACGATGCAGAAGGCCTCGTTGATTTCCCAGTAGTCGATGTCCGAGACCTTGAGGCCCGCCCTGTCCAGGGCCTTTTGGCTTGCCGGGACCGGTCCCGCACCCATGATGGTGGGATCCACACCGGCAAACCCGATGGAACGGATGGTGGCCAGGGGCTTGATCCCTTTCTTCTTGGCCGTCTCCTTGGACATGAGGATCATGGAAGTGGCCGCAGCGTTCAGGGGCGAAGAATTGCCGGGGGTGATAACGCCGTCCTTCTTGAATGCGGGCTTGAGATCCGCCATGCCTTCGACCGTGGCGTCATGACGAACGGCCTGGTCCCTGTCCACCGTCATCACGCTGCCGTCCGCCTGCTCCGCCTCTATGGGGAGGATTTCGCCGTCGAAAAATCCCTCCTCCTGAGCCTTGGAGGCAAGTTGATGGGATCTGGCACCCCACTTGTCCAGGTCCTCCCTGGTGAAGTCGTTTTGAGCAAAGAGCTTTTCCGCCGTGAGTCCCATGTTCATTGTGGTCATCATGTCCCAGTGAGAATACGCGGGATCCGTAAACAGCGCCATGTTGGGCGCCAGGAGGCCCCGGTCGATGGTGAACCCTCCCATGGGAATCCGGGTCATGTGCTCGTACCCGCCGATCAGGACGATGTCGGCAAACTCCTGGGCGATCTCCATGAAACCGATGTGGATGCCGGCCATGGCTGAGCCGCACTGCTGATCCACGAACTTGGCGGCTATGGTCTCGGGCAGGTTGGCCAGAAAGATGGGGAGCCTGCCGCCGTATCCCCATTGCTCACCCACGCCCGTGGCGCATCCCACGAGAAAATCATCGATCTCCTTGGCGTCCACCCCCACACGTTGAACGAGTTCCGGAAGGAGTTTGGCCAGGAGTTCGTCCCCTCTCATCTTGCAAAACCAGTCTCTGGCCGGGTCATTGGGCCTGGACCGGGACTGTGCCGTCCTGAGATAACCCGCGATTACGACTTCTTTCATTATCAAACCTCCTTGGAATTAGGTGCCGGATACCGCATGCCTTCGGAACAAGATCCCGGGTGGCCTTTCGGTATCCCGTTTCGGTCACGCCCGCAGGGCCCGCGGCCCCGCGGTGCGCTATTCCCTGTAAAACGTCTTTCCGTTCTCGGCCATCTCCTTGATGAGATCAGCCGGTTTGAAACGGAGGCCGTATCGTTTTTCCAGCTCTACAAGCTTCTCGTAGACATTCTTGAGCCCCCACTTGTCGGCATAACGCAGAATTCCGCCCCGATAAGGCGGAAACCCGGTGCCGTAGATCATGGCCAGGTCCATGTCCTGGGGCCTGTCGCAGATCCCTTCCTCGATCATGAGGGCCGCTTCGTTGATTCCCAGGGCCAGCATGGCATCGATGATCTCCTGTTTGGACATCTCCCTGGGCTGTACACCGTTTTCCTCGAGATATTTCTTGATTACCGCCTGGACCTTGGGGTTGGGCACCGGCTTGTCTCCGCTGTAGTCCATGTAGCCCGAACCGGTCTTTCTTCCATAGCAGCCGGTCTGATAGATGAGTTCGGTCAGGGGATGCATCTTGTAGCGCTCGCCGAGGCGCTTCTCGTAGGTTTTGCCCACGTGATAACCGATGTCTATGCCCGTCAGATCAGCCAGCGCCGCAGGCCCCATGGGCATACCGAACTCCATCATGGCCTCCTCTATGACCTGGCCGTCCACGCCGTCGGCGGTCAGGTACACGGCAGCTCCGAAAAGGCCTCCCAGCTGGCGCGAGACGTAGAACCCGGGCCCGTCGTTCACTACGATGGGGATCTTCTTGATCTTGCGGGCGAAGTCCACACAGGTAGCCAGGGTCTGGTCCGAGGTTTTCTCCGCGCAGATCACTTCCAGGAGCTGCATGCGCTCTGCCGGGTTGAAAAAATGAAGCCCGATCATTCGAGACGGATCCTTGAGAACGGAGGCCATCTCCGTGATGGGAAGGGCCGAGGTGTTCGTGGCGAAGATCACGTCCGGCCTGCAAATCCCTTCCAGTTTTTTCCAGATGTCCTGCTTGACCTGCATATCTTCCAAAACCGCCTCGATCACGAGGTCCACGTCCTTGCAGTCTTCCAGGGACGTGGTGGTGGTGAGCTGGGTCCAGGTCTTGGGGTTTCATCTTCTTCTTCTTGATGGGGTAGGCGAAGGTCTTGCGCACCGAGGCCACACCCTTTTCCAGGGCCTTGTCGTTGATGTCCCAGAGCACCGTGTCGCATCCGGCCTTGAGCAGGAGGTTCACGATGCTCGAACCCATCACGCCGCCGCCCAGCATGGCCACCTTCTTGACGGGGGCCGGCTTGATTCCCTCGATGCGCGGGAGTCTGCCTGCGGCCCGCGTGTTGAGGAAAATGCCGATCAGGTTCCTTCCCGTTCAATGTCCGCCTCGATGTCAAAGCTCAGGCCCTTTTCCATGGCCTCGATGGCCTTGAAGGGAGCGATATAGCCCTTGGCCTGGATGCCTACCATGGCCTTGGCCACGCCTATCATGGCCTTCTTCTCGGCCGCGCTCGGCAGGCGGTAGATCAGGTTGCGCGTTATGCGGAGCTTGTAGTTCCGCAACCCGGAGATGAACATCCTGGCCGCCTCTTTGGCGGCATCCAGGAGTTTTTCCGCCCCTACGGTCTCGTCCACCAACCCGCGGGAATAGGCCTTTTGGGCCTTGATGGGCTTTCCCGTGGTGATCATCTCGAACGCGTTCTGGAGTCCGATGAGGCGCGGAAGCCTCTGGGTCCCTCCGGCCCCGGGGATCAGTCCGATCTGCACTTCAGGCTGGCCCAGGCTCACGCCCTCCACAGCAATCCTATAGTGGCACGCCATGGCGATTTCCAGGCCACCGCCCAGGGCATTCCCGTTGATGGCGGCGATCACCGGTTTCGGCCCCAGTTCGATTTTGTCGAGGAAACGTACCATTTCCATGGCGTGGGGTTTGAGTTCCTCTTTCGTTTTGATGTGCTGAATCTGTGTGATGTCCGCGCCCGCGATAAAATTCTTCCCGGTTCCCGTGAGGATGACGGCCTTGACCGTGTCGTCCTCGAAGGCGCCCAGGATCGCATCGGCCAGCTCCATCGTGAAATCGGCCGACAATTGGTTGACCGGCGGATTGTTCATGGTCAACACGGCGATGCCGTC
>JAFDIS010000054.1 GCA_019307945.1 Deltaproteobacteria bacterium
AATGGGAAACGGATTCAAGACAGCCATGCTGCTTGCTCTCATGACGGCGTTGCTCGTCTGGATCGGTCATCTGCTGGGAGGAACGGCAGGCATGATCTTTGCGTTCGTGCTCGCCATGGCCATGAATTTCGTGAGCTACTGGTATTCCGACAGGATCGTTCTTTCCATGTACCGGGCCCGGGAAGCGGGCCCCGGACAATACCCGGAACTCCACGGGATGGTTCGACATCTCGCGGAGCGGGCGGGTCTGCCGGTGCCGCGCCTTTTTGTGATCCCCGAGGTCTCCCCCAATGCTTTTGCCACGGGCAGGGACCCCGAGCACGCGGTGATTGCGGTCACGGAAGGTCTGCTCCGCAACATGGACAAGGAGCAGGTGATGGGCGTCCTGGCCCATGAAATGGCCCATATACGCAACCGCGACATCCTGGTGGGTTCCATTGCCGCCACCATGGCAGGCGCTGTGATGATTCTCGCCGGGGTGGCTCGGTGGACGGCCTTTTTGGGCGGTGGATCTTCGGACGACGAGGAAGGGGCTGGGCTCGGCGGGGTGCTCGGGCTGATCGTCATGTCCGTCCTGGCCCCCCTGGCGGCCATGTTGATTCAGATGGCCGTCTCGCGGTCCAGGGAGTATCTGGCGGATGAGACCGGGGCGCGTCTTGCCGGCGGTCCTTCGGGTCTGGCAAGCGCTCTCGAAAGGCTGGGGTTCCTTTCAGGCAGACTGCCCATGAGGGCAGAGCCCGCAACGGCGCATATGTTCATAGTGAATCCCCTGTCAGGCGGCGGGATCATGAGCCTGTTTTCCACACATCCTCCGTTGGAGGCGCGGATCGCCAGGCTCATGGGAAGATCCTTTTCGGATTCCCCGTTCCGGGAAACTCCTTCGGCCAGACGCGAGGCCGAAGACACCTGGCGGCGCCTGGGAGGCTGAAAGGGTGCTCCATCATCGCTACCCATGGAGAACGGCATGTCCCGGCGTTGGCGCATTTTTCTGATCACATCATCCCTGTTTTTCCTGTCCCAGTTCTATCGGGCCTCGAACGCAGTCATCTCACCTCAACTGATCCGGGATCTCTCCCTGGACACGGGCGGCCTGGGGACCCTTTCAGCGGCCTTTTTTTATGCCTTTGCCCTGACCCAGGTGCCTCTCAGCATCTTCCTGGACCGGGTGGGGGCCCGGCGGATCATGACGGGTCTCTCTCTGATGGGAGTGTTGGGAGCGGTGATTTTCGCATGGGCCGATAACCTCGCCGTGGGGGTCGCGGGCCGGGTCCTGATGGGGGTGGGCATGTCCTGCAACCTGATGGGTACATTCAAGTTGCTCACTGTTTGGTTCGGTCCCGCGAGCTTCGCCACCCTGTCGGGCATCGTGTTTTCCATCGGGACGGCGGGCAACATGGCGGCCACCACGCCCCTGGTCCTCCTGGTGGAAAACCTGGGGTGGCGGATCACCTTTTGCATCATTGCGGGGGTCAATCTGGTGATCGCGCTGGCCCTCTATGCCATTGTCTCGGATCATCCCGAAGGGGGCGCGGGAGCAGGGGGGGGCGGGTCCCACGGCCGAACGGTTCAGGGCCTGGCGGCCCTCCGCGTACTCTTCAAGACTCGTGACTACTGGATCATCTCCGTGGGGACTTGCGTGCGCTACGGCATCCTGGCCGCCTTCCAGGTACTCTGGGCCGGTCCCTACTTGATGGAAACCATGGGCCTCAGCCCGTTGGCCGCGGGCAACATGATTCTCTTGTTGAATCTTGGCCTCATAACGGGGGGACCCCTCTGGGGGTGCATTTCGGATCGGGTCCTGAAGACGAGAAAGTGGATCGTGATCCTGTGCCTGGGCCTTGCCGCTCTCCTGACCTTCGTCATGGGCCTGTTGCGGCAGGGGGCGGGGGTGTGGACCTTGGGTCCCCTCTTCCTCGGGTTCGGACTCCTGGGGGCCTCGGGAGGACTCATGTACACCCATATCAAGGAATTGGTGCCCCTGGAAATGGCGGGGACTGCCATGACGGGAATAAACTTTTTCACCATGATGGGCCCGGCCGTTTTCCTTCAGGGTTGGGGTTATTTCATGCAGGCCTTGCACCCCGAGGCCTCCAGGGGGATCGAGGCCTTTCAGGCCTCCCTCTTCGCGTGTGCCGCGTTTCTAGGCGGGGTTTCGGTTCTCTACCTGTTTACGCGGGAACGAGAGGCGGATATCCGCTGATCTCGTATCAAGGGGGGGAGGAAAGACTGTACGGTGCGCCTTCTCCGAAAACCCTTGAACCCAGGCGGCCATCCTCCTACAATGATAACTTGTCGAATTTCGCCCCGGGTCCCGGGCGGTCGGAAAGCCGGGGGCCGCCGGGTTCCGGGGGGAAGAGGAAGGAGAATGCCGCTCTATGAAATACTTCCCAAGGCCGTAAGGCTCTATCCGGAAAAGGAGGCCGTGGTCTGCGGTGAGACCCGAATGTCCTACCGAACCTTCGCGGGACGGGTGTTTCGCCTCTGCCGGGCCTTTGCGGCCCTGGGGGCGGGACCCGGGGACCGAATCGCGATCCTTCATCAAAACTGCCACTGCTTCCTGGAGGCCTATTTCGCCGCGGCTCACCTGGGAGCCGTCCTGGTCCCTTTGAATGTGCGGCTTTCCGCAGGGGAGCTGGCCTCCATCCTGACCGATTGTGAACCGGTAATCCTTCTGGCCCAGTGGGATTTCAAGGACCAGGGGCGTGAGGCGGTGCGGGGCGCAAGAGGCATCCGACACACGGTCTGGACCGGAGCGCAGGTGCGTCCCGAAGGTGCCTCGGAGCATTCCTACGAAGCCTTGCTGGCCCGACAGGTGGACGGCGAGCCACCGGATCCGCCGGTGGGTGACGAGGATGTGGCACAGCTCTACTACACGAGCGGGACCACGGGCAGAGCCAAGGGTGTGATGCTCACCCACAAGAACGTCAAGACCCATGCCCTGGGGACCATCGCTGAATTGAGGCTTTCGGACCGGGACCACTGGTACCACGTGGCCCCCCTGTTTCACTTGGCCGATGCCTGGGCCACCTTCGCGATCACATGGGCCGGGGGAAAGCATGTGATCCAGCCGGTATTCGATGCGGGACAGGTCCTGGAAGGGATCGAACGGGAAGCAATCACGCTTACCAACCTAATCCCCACCATGTTAAATATGATGGTGAACCACCCGGAGGTGTCCAGCCACGACTACTCGAGCCTCAGAGTCCTTCTGAGCGGGGGGGCGCCCATAGCGCCGGAGGTGGTCCGAAAAATAATCGAGACTTTCGGCTGCGACTATGTCCAGACCTACGGCATGACCGAGACGAGTCCATATCTTACGCTGTCCATTCTGAAGGCCCATCTGGAGGATCGACCGGATGAAGAGCGCCTGGGCTTCAAGGCCAGCACGGGCAGGGAGTTCATCAATGTGGCTCTCAAAGTGGTGGATGAGGAGGGCCGGGAGGTGGCACGAAACAACCGTGACGTAGGTGAGATCATCGTGCGGGGAGACACCGTCACGCCGGGATATTGGAACCTGCCCGAGGAGACGGCAAAGGCCATCCGGGGGGGCTGGCTTTACACCGGGGATCTGGCCGTGATGGACGAGGAGCGGTATGTCACTATCGTGGACCGAAAAAAGGATATGATCATCACGGGCGGCGAGAACGTCTACTCCACGGAGGTGGAAAACGTCCTCTACGAACACCCGGAGGTGCTGGAAGCTGCGGTGATCGGGGTCCCGGACCCGCACTGGGGTGAGGCGGTCAAGGCGTGCGTGGTGGTCAAGGAGGGCCGCCGGCTGACTGAAGAGGCACTGATCGCCTTCTGCAAGGAGCGCCTCGCCCGCTACAAGGCCCCCAAGAGCGTGGAGTTCCTGGATCGTCTCCCGCGTACCGGTTCGGGGAAGATCTATAAGAAAGGGCTTCGGGAAACCTACCGCAACGAAGGGTGACAACGTCCCCCGGGACGAGAATCTCCGCCACCGCCGGGATGGTGCGGGTTGACTGAAAAGAAAAAATGGTTAATTTTTAGAGTTAAGATCAAAAACTGCGGGTCCTCATGATGATTTTTGAGGCCTGCTCTCCCTGTGCACCTCCCCGGCGTCCTTTCAGGGGAAGGAGCGGTTAGGGGAGGGCGGGATTTTTTGTGGGCCCTCGACATTTCGGAAAACGGATTCTGACGGCACGGCGGAGTATCCTGAGAATCCCTTTACGGCCAAGGAGCAGAAGCATGCACGAAACGCAACAGACAAGACAGCAATTTACCGGGGCATCCAAATATGTGTTGGACGAGGAACTGGCGCAGATCGTCAACATTTCCATGGCACTGGAAATGCCGCTCCTCTTGAAAGGGGAGCCCGGCACCGGCAAGACCATGCTGGCCCACGCCATCGCCGAGTCTCTCAACATGCGCCTGATCGTGTTGAACGTGAAGTCCAGCATGAAACTGGTGGACGCCCTGTACCAGTACGACACTCTGACGCGCCTCAACGACAGCCGCTTCGGCGATTCCAATCGCGATGTGAGCAATATCGAGGAATACATACGCATGGGCAAGATCGGGCAGGCGTTTGTCTCGGACGAAAGGGTGGTGCTGCTCATCGACGAAATCGACAAGGCGGACAGCGATTTCCAGGACGACATGCTGGATGTGCTGGATCAGATGGAATTTGACATCATCGAGATCGACAAGACCATCAGGGCCAAGCACCGGCCCGTGATCATCATCACTTCCAACGCGAAGAAAGACCTCTCCGACCCCTTCCTGGGAAGGTGCAACTTCCACCACATAGCCTTCCCGGAACCGGAGATGATGCGCAGGATCGTGCAGGTGCATTTCCCGGAGATCAGCGCGGAACTCCTGGATCACACCATAACGGCCTTCTACCGCATGAGGGATTTCAGAAACGTGGAAAAGAAGCCCGCCACGCGGGAATTGATCAACTGGATCCGGGCATTGAAGGCGGACCCCGACTTCCAGGTGAAGGACTTGGTCAAGGGCGACATCCCCTACCTCGGGGTGCTTTTCAAGAAGAGCCCGGATTACGCCATCGCCCGGAACATGGTGAGCCGTATGCGTCTCTGATGGGCCTTTTTGGGCCTGAAGAACCCTGAAGGAGCCGTGTCGGCGCCTTCGGGAAGCCGAAAGGAACGTCCGGAGTAAGCCATGTTTACCGATTTTTTCTATCTCCTGAAAGACGTGGGCATCCCCGTCTCTCCCACTTCATTCCTGAGGCTCCAGAGGGCCCTGAGTATGGGCCTGATCTTGTCCCTGGATGATTTTTACACCGCTGCCCGGTCCATCCTTGTCAAGAGCGAGAGGTATTTCGACCTCTATGATCAGGCTTTTGCCCACCATTTCAAGGGGGCGGAACTCAAGGATCCGGAGGCGTTTGAGCTGACTGAAGTGGCAAAGGCCATGCTGGAGCAGTGGCTCAAGAACCCGAAGGAGATGTCCGAACTGCTGGGGGTGGACGAAGAGTCCCTGAAGAAACTGACCCCCGAGCAACTGATCGAGTATTTTCTGGAGCGCCTCAAGGAGCAGACGGAAGAGCATCACGGCGGGAACAAGTGGATAGGCACCGGAGGGACATCCCCGGTGGGACATTCGGGATATCATCCCGGCGGGATGCGGGTGGGCGGCGTCTCCCGCAACAAGTCCGCCGTGAAAGTGGCCATGGATCGCAGGTACAGGGATTATTCCCAAATGGGTCCCCTGACCCAGGCCCAGATGGGCGAGGCCCTCAAAAGGCTCCGGAACATGGTGCCCGTGGGTCCCATGGATGAAGTGAACATCGACAAGACCATCTACCAAACCATGAAAAATGCGGGCGAGATCGAGATCGTCTTCGATCGGAGCCTGAGGGACCGGCTGAAGGTCTACCTGGCCATCGACAACGGCGGATGGTCCATGGATCCCTACATCGAGGTCGTGCAGACCTTGTTCAATTACGCAAGGGCACAGTTCAAGGACCTGAAGACCTTTTTCTTCCACAACACCATTTATGATTATGTGTGGGAGGATCCGGCCCGGTTCAGGAAACCGCTTCGGGTGGACGATTTGATTGGACACGACCCCGAGACACGGTTCATCATCGTGGGGGATGCAAGCATGGCGCCTTACGAACTGATGGCCACGGACGGTTCCATCCACATTGAAGAAAGAACCACCAAGCCCAGCTTTGAAAGGCTGAGGGATATCGCAGAGGCCTTTCCCCATTCCGTGTGGCTGAATCCCAAGATGGAGGTGGAATGGGAATACACCCGGACGATCGGTGCCATTCGGGAGATCTTTCCCATGTTCGAATTGAGTCTGGACGGCCTGGAAAAGGCCGTGTCCCACCTGATGAAAAAGAATTGAACTGCCGGCAGGGTCTTGGAAAACCCAAGGAGCGCAGGCGAAGTAGGGCGAATGGGGCCAAGAATTTCGCCTTCCCCGGCTCAAAGCCCCGGATTTTCGACTTGCACTTTGACAAGAGTGACGTCTCTCAAGGGTCTTACAATCGTAAGCGGGTATTTCTAGTGGAATTTTGACCTCACAGGCGCAGTAGCTTTTCAACTGCCTGCTAGAGGGACCCCTGCCCTTCGGCCAGGTCCTCGAGACCCTGTCGGTCCAGCACATGGATCGTGGGGCCTTCCAGCGTGATAAGCCCCGCCCCCTTCATCCTGCCCAGGATTCTGGAGAGGGTTTCAGGAATTGTTCCCAACACGCTTGCCAACTGGGCCTTGGATACATCCAGACGGACCTGTTCGGGGTTCGCCTGGCGGTCACATAGAAACAGAAGATGTGCCGCCAGCCTGCCTGGGACTTCCTTGAGGGAGAGGTCTTCGACGAGTCCTGCAAACCTGCGGAGCCGCTCGGAAAGGACTCCCAGCATACCCAGGGCGAGGTCCGGGTTCCTGCGGATCAAAGCCACGAAATCTTTTCTAGGAAAGTAAAAAATGCCGCTTTTTTCCATGGTTTCGGCGGTGGCCGGAAATTTTCGGCCTGCAAAGACAGGCACCTCGCCGAAAGGCTCACCCGGGCCGAAGATGTGGAGAATCTGCTCCTTGCCGCCCGGGGAAAGCTTGTAGACCTTCACCCTGCCGGAGATCACAACGAAAAACCCGGAGCCCGGGTCCCCTTCGGAAAAGATGATCTGCCCTTTAGCCAAGACCTGGGCCACGAGGATCGAGGAAAGTTCGCTAAGCAGGGTGGTGGAAAGGCCCTTGAAAAGGGGAATATTGGACAGTGTGGAAATCAGGTCCATGAGCGGTGAGAGCCTCTTGGGAGACTACCGGTTCCCTTCGCCTCTGCACGCGGCCCACCACTGCCGTGGGATGCGGCCTGCCGCATCCCCCCGGACGTGGGCCCTATTTGAGAACGGTCTTCAGTTTTTCATTCAATGTTTCGGGTGTGAAGGGTTTTACGATATAGTTGCTCACGCCCGCCTGTACCGCCTGAAGTACGCTTTCCTTCTGACCCTCGGCGGTGATCATGATGAAAGGCAGATGCTTGAGGGACTCCTCGCTCCTGACCGCCTTGAGCAAGTCCAGACCGGTCATGTTGGGCATGTTCCAGTCCGATAGGACCAGACCGTAAGCTTCCCTCTTGAGCTCCTGCAGGGCGGTGACGCCGTCCTCGGCTTCCGCTATGTTCTTGAACCCGAGTTGCTTGAGCGCCCCCTTGACGATGCGCCGCATGGTGGCGAAATCGTCCACCACTAATACTTTGATGTCCACGTTCATGAGGCTCCCCCTGCTGATGCCTTTATACCAACTTAATGCATCCTGTTCAATTCTCAAAGCAGACTTCGATGGTAAAAGATCCTCCATCCGTTTTGAACGGGATGGCGATGACCGGATGATGCGTCCGGTGCGATATGGAGTGATTCTTGCCCACTATGACGGTGGGAATCGCCGCCTTCAGCGAGCGGCCCATGGCCTCCAGTTTCTGCCGTGCGTGGCCGGAGATCATGTTGGCGATTTCGCCAACGGCATCCTGGATATCCTCGTTGAGCCCCTCCACCTTTTCACCGAACATCTGCTGAACGATGGAAAGGATACAAGATTCAGTGAAGCTGACCGATACCGTGCCGCTGGCCTCACCCGTCAGACCGATGATGCTGGAGACATCTCCCTTGGCCACCGGGTCGTTCTTGAGATACGGCTTGCCCGCCTGGACGTCCGTGGAGGCCAGAGTT
The DNA here is from genome assembly GCA_019307945.1 of Deltaproteobacteria bacterium. Lineage (GTDB taxonomy): Bacteria > Desulfobacterota > DSM-4660 > Desulfatiglandales > Desulfatiglandaceae > B17-G16. Next base: position 8,162 of record JAFDIS010000054.1, read on the forward strand.
TTCAGCACATGTACTGTGGCGTCGATAAAGGGATTGATCAGTTGCACGTCCATGAGCCATCCTTTCTTCAATCGATTTTTTCCTGGGCCCGTTGCCGCCCCGTTGGGCTACCGACGCGGGACAGGGGGTCGACAGCCGGAGCCTCCGACTAGAAAAGACAGGCTTATCTGTCTAGAAAACGCAAGGCCCGTGCCGGGCTGGGAGTTCTGTCTTCGGCATTTTTCCTATCGACACGATGTGCTTCGTACTACATCATTTTTTGGGGCCTCCACCGCCCCGAGGAGAGGGGCCCCGGGAAAGGGCTTGCTTCACGGGAACGTCATTTCCTTGGCTCTGCCTGAAGGACACGTGACGGTGCCCCTGGGCCGGTAGGTGAGGGTAAGCGGCGTGTCCTCCTGAGCCGGGACGACTCGGCAGCCGGATACACGAATACACCGGCATCTATCCCTCCGTGGATCCCTTCCGGCTGCGCTGCGAAAATTTCGACACGTTCCCCATCTGCCGAAGTTCGCGGGCGTTTTGAGGCTGGGCGCCTCATGTGGCTTTCGGTGATTCAGCGTTGCGCCGACCACTCAGGGGCCTATCCATTAGGTTCCCCGGAGGAAGATAGAGGGTAACATTTCCTTTTGCCGCCGAATATGAGAAAATCGCACAGGCGTCGTTGGTCGTCCGGGCCGGGATACGGGCTGAGGGAGGGAGTCATTCTTGCGAAAAATCAAAAGAAAGATCGAAGATCTCCTGCGCAGGGGCGATGAGGCCCGGGCCTTTGACGCCTTGAGCGGGTTTCCACCACGACGGGCAGTAAACCCGCTGTTTTCTCTCCTGCTGAGCACCGAGGGGAGGGTGAAGTGGTTTGCGGTGAGGGCCCTGGGGGAGATCACGGCCGACATGGCCTCGAACGACCCCGAAGGGGCGCGTGTGATCCTGCGGCGGCTGTTGTGGCAATTGAACGACGAGTCGGGAGGAATCGGATGGGGTTGTCCCGAAGCCATGGGTGAGATCCTGGCCCGTAACAGGGCCCTGGCCGAGGAGTTTGCCCCGATTCTGCTGTCCTATCTCCGGGAGGATGGAAATTTTCTGGAATATGATCCTCTCAGGCGCGGGGCGGTCTGGGGCGTGGGACGCCTGGCCCGGGGCCACCCTGACCTCGCCCGGGATGCGGAGGCCCCGCTTACCACCCTTCTGGAGTCGTCGGATCCGCACCTTCGAGGTCTGGCCGCGTGGGCCCTCGGGCATGTGGGTGCCGAAGGGGCGGCTAAAGGACGGCTTCGTACCCTTTGCTCGGACCGGAGATCCGTGGCGATCTTCGAGGATGGCGTGCTGAGCGAGCGGACCGTGGGAGACCTGGCGCGGCAGGCGCTGGAACGCGTTGAGCAGTCGCCGGATGGATGAAAGGCCCCGCGGCATCCCCCTCTCGGTGAGGGGGTCGGTGCGGGGGCATGAGACGATCGCAGGCATGGGCAGGTACCGCAGTTTCCGTCAGTTGACCCGCCACGGCAGGCCTGGAGTGGATTTCGTGATTCGATTCCGGCCCGGCCGCTCGGGTGTCCTGATAATGGCCCCCCACGGGGGCGCCATTGAGCCCGGGACGGCGGAGATCGCCGAAGCCGTGGCCGGTGGAAACCACGGCTTTTACAGTTTCGAGGGGCTCAGGCGCCGCTCAAACGGTGAACTGCATATCACCAGCACCTGTTTCGATGAGCCCACGGCGATGCGGGCGGCGAGCGCGTGCCGCACGGTGGTGGCCGTCCACGGGTGCAAGGGCTTCGAACCCTTCGTGCAACTCGGGGGCAGGGACGAACGACTCAAGGACCGCGTCCGCAAGGCCCTCGAGAAGCGGGGCTTCAAGGTTACGGAAGATCCGAGGCTGCCCGGCCGCAGTGCGCGGAACATCTGCAACCGGGGAACGACAGGCATGGGAGTTCAGTTGGAGGTGTCCGCGGGACTCAGAAAGGCCATGTTTCAGGGGATCCGCCAGGCCTCGGCCGCGCGGCCCACCGAGGTTTTCCTGCAATTCGTGGAAGCCCTCCGCGGGGTGCTTGCCTTGGTGTGAAGCGGCTGCGAGCGGGTCATACCTTGACACTTCAGCCAAAAACTGATTTACTACTGTAACAGTCGGAAATAATACCGGCACACACCGCATCCATGACAGGGCAGGCCCGGAAGGCCGAAGGCGTTCCGGGCCTGCCCTGTGAATCCAGAGGGTGCGGTTCCTTCATTGATGAAGTACGGGGAGAGGCTAATATATGGAGTGCAACAAGGAAAAGGCCCTCGAAAAACAGGCGTTCCTGCTTCGCGGCATCGCTCCCCTGGGCCGGTTGCTGGTGGCATTTTCGGGGGGCGTGGACAGCTCGCTCCTGCTCCATCTGGCCCACCGGCAATTGGGGGACGGCGTGCTGGCCGTTACAGCCCATTCGGTGATTCACCCGACACGGGAGCTGGAAGGGGCCCAGCGTTTCACGGCGGAGCGGGGCATCGAGCACCTGGTGGTGTCCTCCCAGGAGATGGAATTGCCTGAATTCGTGGCAAACGACCGCAGACGCTGTTATTATTGCAAGCGCCACGTCATGGAACAGCTTCTGGAGATTGCCCGTGATCGGGGTATCGGGTCCGTTGCCCATGGCGCCAACGCGGATGATGCCCGGGATTTTCGACCCGGACTGGAGGCGGCCCGGGAGCTCGGCGTCCTTTCTCCCCTGCAAGATGCGGGCTTGGGAAAGGCGGAGATTCGATACCTTTCGAGGGAGGCGGGGCTTCCCACCTGGGCCAGCCCTGCCATGCCCTGTCTGGCCACCAGGATTCCCTACGGCGTTCCCATCACCGGCGAGCGTCTGCGGATGATCGAGGCGGCGGAGACCTTTCTACTGGAAAAAGGGTTTCAGGGTGTCAGGGTACGCCACCATGGCTCGGTGGCCCGCATCGAGGCGGACCCCGAGAGCCTGGAATCCTTCATGAACCCGGCGTTCAGGGCCGAGATCGTCCGGAGGTTCCGAATGATCGGCTACGAACACGTTGCATTGGATCTGGAAGGATATGTAACGGGCAAGATGAACCGTGCCCTGGAGCGACAGGGGCGGGAGGCCAATGACTCGGATTCAGGAGAGTGAAAGAGATGAAACGGCCATTGCAATTGCAGGATGTGTACAAGACTTACACCCGGGACCTGGACAAGGCCATTTCCCCGGCCGAAACCGTAAGGCGCTTCAGGGAAAAGCTCCAGGCCCTGGACCTCGACATCCTGGAGGAGACGGTGAGGATCGACAACGGCAGGCTCGACATTCCCGTCTATTTCAGCGTGTGCGGCAGGGACGCCGTGCAGACCATCGGGACCAGGAAGCAGATGGGAAAGGGGGGCACCCCGGAGCAGGCCGAGGCAAGCGCCGTGATGGAACTTGCCGAGCGGTTCAGTTTTTTCAGTTTCAAGAAAGACCCTTCCAACTTCATTACGGACACTTTCGACAATCTGGAGGGCCGCGCCCTGCCTTTTGATACCATCGCCCGGTCCGTGCACGACGACTCCCTGGAGCTGGAGCGGGCCCGGAAGGTCTTCGGTCGGCTACCTATGCAGTGGACCCGGGCCTACAATCTGACGACGGGGCAGGAAGTCTGGGTGCCCTTCGACTGGTTTTACGCCATCAACGAGTTCAACGGACCTTCGGCCGGAAACTGCGTGGAAGAGGCCTTGCTCCAGGGCATCTGCGAGGTGGTGGAGCGGCATGTCTCTTCCATCGTGAGCCGCGACAGGCTCCGTGTGCCGGGCATCGACCCGGCCTCGGTTTCAGATCCAGTGACAAAGGAACTGCTGGGAAAATTCGAGCGGGCGGGCATCAGGGTTTTCCTGTCGGATTTTTCCCTGGACACGGGCATCCCCTCCGTGGGGGTGTTGGCCTACGACCCTGAAACCTTCCCGGAAAGGAGCGAGATCGTCTGGACCGCGGGCACCACCCCGGACCCTCATAAGTCCCTTAACCGGGCCCTTACGGAGACCGCCCAGTTGGCAGGCGACTTCAACACTGGGTCCAATTATGTGGCCAGCGGCCTTCCCAAACTCAAGGACCTGGACGAAGGTGAGTTTCTCATGCGCCCTGAGCGCATCGTGGGGATCGGCGCCCTGCCCGACCTCTCCGACGACAACTTCAAGGTGGAGGTGACTCGCTGCCTGGAGGCCCTCGCAAAGGCGGGTATGGAGGTCCTGGTGGTGGATGTCACACACTCCCAACTGCGGATCCCCGCCTTTTACACCATCATACCCGGCGCCCATTTCCGCGAGAGGGCGGCAGGGACCAGCGTGGGGATGTTCACCGCGCGCCTCATGGCCGAAAAACAGGATCCGCTGTGGGCCATCGGCGAATTGCAACGCATGGACCGGATCCTCCCCGGCAAGTATTATGTTCGGTTCTTCCTGGGTCTTTGCCACATGAACCTCGGCCGGCCGCAAGAGGCCCTCGGCTTCTTCGAGCAGTCCCTGGGCATGGATCCCAAGCCCGAGGATGTCCCCACCATCTACTCCTACAAGGCGCAATGCCTCAAGGAAATGGAACAGTACCGTGAGGCCCTCTCAGCCCTGGAGAAGGCCGAAGCCCTGGACCCGGAGCGCACGGACGTACACAATCTGGCCGGATTCTGCCACTTCAAGCTCGGGGAGCACGAAGAGGCCATCGCCTGCTTCAGGAAGGTCCTGCGTATCGATCCGGCCTCGGCCATCGATTATGCAAACATCGGTTCCAACTATCGGGAAATGGGAGAGGGGGCAAAAGCGATCCAGTATTTCAGGCTGGCCCTGGAGCTGGACCCGGGGCTCGATTTTGCGAGGGCCGGCCTGGAGAGGCTGGAATCCGGGACGTAGCGCCGGTGCGCCCTGCCCCGGCGGGCCGCCAACCCTGCAAGGCGACTTCCACCTTCGCGGCCGTTTCCCCCGCTTCGGGGAAACGGCCGCGCGTCCCTGAGGCGGATCCGGCCGCAACGGGGCTGCTAGCCTCTTGACGTCGAGAGGTGAAGTCACTAGCATACCGGGGTTGTGACGCTGTCCAAGAGGGGAGGTGCACCTCATGATCGAGGCCAGGCGGCTTACCAAGCGGTTTGGGCGGAAGGTGGCGGTGGACGAGGTCACCTTCAATGTGACGCCGGGTGAGGTCCTGGGCTTCCTCGGTCCCAACGCGGCGGGCAAGTCCACTACCATGCGCATGATCACCGGCTTTCTTCCCCCGACCTCGGGTACCGCGGTGATCGGAGGCGACGACATCTGCGAAAACTCACTGGCCGCCAGGGCCAAGATCGGCTACCTGCCCGAAAACGCGCCGGTCTATCCGGACATGACCGTGCTGGGTTTCCTGGATTTCATCGCGGAAGTGCGGGGATTTTCAGGTATGGGGCGATCGGAGAGGGTCCGCGAGACCCTGGAGCGCTGTTTCCTGACCGAGGTGCGTCACCAGAGTATCAGCACCCTTTCCAAGGGATTCAAGCAGCGGGTCTGTTTTGCCCAGAGCATCCTTCACGATCCCCCCTACCTGATCATGGATGAGCCCACCGACGGGCTTGATCCGAACCAGAAACACGAAATGCGGGACATGATCCGGGACATGGCCAGGGAAAAGACCATTCTGCTTTCTACCCACAACCTGGAAGAGGTGGACGCCGTATGCACGCGCGTGATCATCATCTCCGGGGGGAGGATCGTCGCGGATGAAACACCAGAGGCCCTTCGCCGGCACTCCTCCATCCATGGGGCGGTCCGGATTCGGGTGAGTGACGGAGACGGTGAACGCCTCACGGGACTCCTGGCGGGAGTCGAGGGCGTAGGAGCCGTGAAGCTGATCGAGCAGGTAGAAGGCCTGACCACCCTTCGCCTCTACCCGGGCGAAGGCGATAGGTCGACGCTGTCCGAGACCATCGTGAGAGGGGTCCTGGATCTGAACCTGCCTCTACGAGCCCTGGAAGTGGAAAAGGGGCGCCTGGATGAAGTCTTTCGACTCATCACCACGGGGGATTCCGGAGAACAAACCCCATGAAGCGTTTCCTGAGAAACAGCGCAAGTATCATCAAACGGGAACTGGACGGATACTTCCAGTCGCCCGTTGCATATGTTTTCATTGTCATCTTTCTACTTCTTTGTGGGTTTTTCACTTTTTCGGTGAGCCGCTTCTTCGAGACGGGTCAGGCGGATCTCCGCGCCTTTTTCGAATGGCATCCATGGATCTTTCTTTTCCTGGTGCCCGCGGTGGCCATGCGGTTGTGGGCCGAGGAACGCCGCACCGGCACCATCGAACTCGTGCTGACCCTGCCCATCACCCTGACGGAAGTGATCATGGGCAAGTTCCTGGCCGCGTGGGTCTTTATCGGGCTGGGACTGGTCCTCACCTTTCCCCTGGTGATCACGGTCTGTTACCTCGGAGAGCCCGACCTGGGCGCCGTGTTCTGCGCCTATTTCGGAAGTTTCCTCCTCGCCGGAGCCTACCTGGGGGTGGGTAGCATGACCTCATCGCTCACCCGCAACCAGGTGATCAGCTTCATTCTCTCCGTCATGATCTGTCTTTTCCTGGTGCTGGCGGGTTGGCCGCCGGTCACCGACGCCCTCAGTGACTGGGCCCCCATCTGGCTGGTGGACGTGGTGGCGGGATTCGGGTTCATGCCCCATTTCGCATCTCTTCAGAGGGGTGTCGTAGATGTTCGGGACCTGTTTTATTTCGTATCCGTGATCTTTTTCATGCTGTTTACCAATGCCGTGATCCTGCAAAACCGCAGAACGTCCTGAGTGAGGAGGCTTGGGGATGGCGCGCTCGATGAATCGCGATGTCGGCAAGGTGCTGGTTTCCACCACGGGCGTGGCGGCCCTGCTGGTGGGTCTCATTTTGCTGAATGTGATCCTCTCCCATGCCAACATCCGTTGGGACGCCACCGAGGATCGGATCTATTCCCTTTCGGAAGGGACGAAGAATATCCTCCACGACCTGGTCGAACCCGTATCGATCAAGTTCTTCTATAGTAAGAGCAACCGAAACGTACCCTCCAACATGAAGCTCTACGCGAGGAGGGTAAGGGAGTTCCTGGCGGAGTACGAGCATGTCTCGGGCGGAAAGGTCACTGTGCGGATGTATGATCCCAAGCCCGATTCGGACGAGGAGGAATGGGCTCAGAGATATGGGCTCCGGGGTGTTCCCGCAGGGGGCGGCGAGAAGATTTATTGCGGACTGGTGTTTCTGGCCGCGGATCGGGAAGAACCCTACGACCTTTTGGATCCGGGCCGTGAAAATCTCCTGGAATATGATATAACACGCATCATCCTGCAGCTTCAGAGCACGAACAGGAAAGTGCTGGGGGTGATCAGCACCCTGCCGGTGTTCGGGGAACCGGCGCCCTTTGACCCGAGGAGAAGCCGTGCCCCCTCGGAGCCGTGGGCCTTCGTGACGGAGCTCAAGAAGACCTACACGGTCAGGCGGATTCCCGTCACCGCTGAACGTATCGATGAGGATGTGGATCTGCTCATGGTGATCCACCCGCGGCAACTGCCCCGGAAACTCCTTTACGCAGTGGACCAGTTCGTACTCGGGGGCGGCAATGCCATAGTCTTCGTGGATCCCTTTTGCCTCTCTGACCGCAACCCCGGCTCCCGATCCTTCATGAGTCCCCCGGCCTCATCCCTTCCCGGCCTCTTTCGCGCCTGGGGCATCTCCATGGAAGAGCGCAAGGCCGTGGCGGACTTGGACCAGCCCACCAGGCTTCGCTCCGGGGGAAAAGTGGAGGTCAATCCCATGTGGATTTCGGCCCGCGGGAAGGTCTTCAACGGGGAGGACGTGATCACCTCGCGGCTCGAAAGCATGCTTTTTCCCGTGGCGGGGGCGATCCGGAAGCGGGCCGACAGCCCCCACCAGTTCGAGCCTCTCGTGTCCACGGGCCGAAACGCCGCCCTGCTGGACGTGTTCAAGGCCGCGCTGGGCGCGGACGCCGTCCGACGGGATTTCCCGGCTGCCGGAGACCGCTACCACCTTGCCGTGAGAATCCATGGTCGTTTCAAGACCGCGTTCCCGGGGGGGCCGCCGGAGGAAAAGCAAGACAAAGGTCCCGCAAAAAAGCGGGAGACCGGGAAACCGGTTCGTTTGACCGAGGCGAAAAGGCCTTCCACGATCATCGTGGTGGGTGATGCGGACCTGCTTTCGGACCGCTTTTTCCTCCAGCGGAGCCGCATCCTGGGTTTCAATGTACGGCGGATCTTCAACGACAACCTCAACTTCGTAGCCAACGCCTGTGAAATCCTGGCGGGTGGAGAGCACCTGGTGGGTCTGCGTTCCCGTGGTACCTTTGACAGGCCCTTCACCACGGTTCTGGCGCTGCAGCGGGAGGCCAGAGCGAAGTGGCTTTCCAAGGAAAAGGAATTGGTCCGGAAAGTGGAGGAGACCAATCGTAAACTCCGCGAACTGGAAAAGGAAAAGGATGCGGCCCAGAGGCTCTTACTCAGTCCGGAGCAGGAGGCCGAGATTGCTCGGTTCAGGGAGGAGAAGCGGCGCATCAGGCGTGAACTCAAGGAGGTACGAAAAAATCTCCGGGCAGACATTGAACGCCTGGGCGCCAGGCTCAAGGCCGTAAACATCTTCCTCATGCCTCTCCTGGTCTCTCTGGCAGGGGCGGCCTACGCACTTTATAGACGCAGAAGGATGAAAGGAGCATGAAGACCAGGACCCTGATCACTCTTCTGGCCGTTCTGGCAGCCCTCGTGATCGCAGGAACCCTTGTCCAGCGCCGGACCGACCGACCCGGCTCCGGGGACGATCTGGGGACGCCGTTGTTCCGGGGCCTGACCATGGAGCGTGTGGAAGCCGTGGTCCTCTCCGGGCCCAAGGGTGCCGTATCCTTGAAGAAGACCCCGGCCGGATGGGTCGTGGTGGAACGAGGCGGGTACCCGGCGGCGTTTGGCAAGATCTCCGATCTGGCACGCAGGCTAAGGGACGCCAAGGTGGGCAGGCGTTTCAACGCCTCGGCCGAAACCCTGGATCGCCTTGCACTCAGGGGCCCGGACGAATCGGATGCGCCCGAAGAGGCCAGGGCGATCCGCGTGGCCCTGAAAGACGACAAGGGGACCCTGATCGCGGGATTGCTGGTGGGTCGGATGCGGGAAGGGGGCCCCGAGAAGCGGTTGCGGGGGGGGAGATACGTGCGCCTGGACGGGGAGCGGGAGGTCTGCCTGGTTGACCAGGAATTCCGGGGCCTTTCCACGAATCCTGCGGCCTGGCTGAAAAAGGAACTGGTCCGTGTCCCGGCGGAGGAGGTACGGAGCATCACCTGCCTTGAAAACACTGGTGGTCCGGCCCTCTTCCGGGTGGAACGCCGCGAAAAGGGCAAGGACCTGGAACTCATGGGTCTGGGAAAAGGGCAGCGGGCCCAGAAGGCCTCCCTGAACCGGCTGGGGAGTGCACTTTCCTCCCTGCGGCTCCAGGACGTCCTGGCGTCTCCCGAGCCCTCGGTGGCGGAGGACTTTTCCCGGACTCCCGTGCTGGAATATCGGCTCTTCGACGGCAAGGTCTACCGTGTGAGGAGGGTCCGTGAAGGGTCGAAAAACAACGCCCGGGATCTCCTGAGGATGGAAGTGGCCTATGAGCCTCCCGCCGTGGTAGATGAGCAGGGGAAGGACAAGGGCCGGCACAGGAGCCCGGAGGAAAATGTACTGGAAGCAAGGCAGGAAAACGCGCGCCTTAGTCCCTGGGTCTTCGTGGTGGGTAAATGGCAGGCCGACGCCTTCATGACCCGAAAGACGGACCTGTTGGAAAAAAGACCCGAACCGCCCGAGAAAAAGGCGCCATCCCGACCCTCCACTCCGTCCCGGCCGGGATCCTGAGGCGACACGGTCCCTTCCTTTCCGGGGGCGGTTCCAATCCTTTTCATCGGAGGTGGAAGGCGGCGATGGATATTCGGGAAATCACGGAAAAGGTGAAGGCCCGAAGCCTGGTCCTTCGACAGATCCTGTCGGAGGTGGAAAAGGCGGTTGTGGGCCAGCGCGGTCTCCTGGAGCGGATGCTCATCGGGCTTCTGTGCCAGGGGCATCTCCTGCTGGAAGGCCTGCCCGGCCTCGCCAAGACCACGGCCGTCAGGAGTCTTGCGGCCGCCATCCGCACAAGTTTCCAGCGCATTCAGTTCACGCCCGATCTGCTCCCCGCAGACATACTCGGCACCCAGATCTACCGGCCGGACCGCGGTGCCTTCGAGATCAAGAAAGGCCCCATCTTTCACAACATCATCCTGGCCGATGAGATCAACCGGGCGCCCGCCAAGGTCCAGAGCGCACTGTTGGAGGCCATGCAGGAAGGCCAGGTCACCATCGGTGAGAGCACATTTGTCCTGGAACGACCGTTCCTGGTGCTGGCCACTCAGAATCCCATCGAGCAGGAGGGAACCTATCCCCTTCCGGAGGCCCAGGTGGACCGCTTCATGTTGAAGATACGCGTGGACTACCCTGCCGCCCATGAGGAAAAGGAGATCGTGGCCAGGGTGGGCCGCGGAAACGAAGGGCGGCCGGTCCGTGGTGTGGTGGAAGTGGCGCAGATCGAAGAGGCGGGACGGTGTGTGGATCTGATACACACGGAGGACAAGATCGTCGACTACATTCTCCGCCTCGTCAGGGCTACAAGGGACCCCGCCGCCCACGGCCTCGATCTGGCACCGATGATCAGTTACGGGGCTTCCCCCCGGGCCTCCATCTGGCTTTCGCGGGCGGCCCGCGCCCACGCCTTTCTCAACGGACGGGGTTATGTCACACCGCAGGACGTAAAGTCCATGGCCCCGGACGTGCTGAGACACCGCATCCTCCTGAGCTACGAGGCCGAAGCGGAAGGCAAGACCGCCGACGACCTGATCGAGGTGCTGCTGGAACGCATCGAGGTCCCGTGAAGATGCTGCCCGAGGCGTTACTCTCCAAGATCCAGAGTTTCCATTTCAAGACTAAAAGACAGGCGAGCGACCTGTTCGCGGGGCAGTACGAGAGCGCCTTCAAGGGCCGGGGGATCGAGTTTGCGGAAGTGCGCGAATACCAGGTGGGAGACGACATCCGCAACATCGACTGGAACGTCTCAGCGCGCTTCGGACACCCCTTCGTGAAGGTCTTTCATGAGGAGCGGGAACTGACGGTGCTTCTTCTCCTGGACCTGTCGGGCTCCAACCGCTTCGGCACCCGGGTCAAGTTCAAGCGGGAACTGTTGGCCGAGACGGCGGGGATCCTGGCCTTTCTGGCCGTTCGAACCAATGACAAGGTGGGTGCGGTCCTGTTCAGCTCGCGGGTGGAAAAATACGTTCCCCCAAAGAAAGGGCCGTCACATGTCTGGCGTCTCATCAAAGAAATCTTCACGTACGAACCCGCAGATCCGGGTACCGACCTCGCGGCCGCTTTCGATTTCCTGAACCGCGTGGCCAAGCGGCACGCCGTCGTGTTTCTCATCTCCGACTGCCGGGACCTGGGGTTTGAGAAGTCCATGAGGCTCACGGCACGCAAACACGATTTAACCATACTACGGCTCTACGACCCGGCGGAACGGGAGCTTCCCGAGGCGGGTCTCGTGCGCTTGAAAGACCCGGAGACGGGCCGGATCGTCCTGGTGAACACATCGAACCGGAGGGTGCGGGAGGCATGGCGGGAGGCTGAGCGGCGCCGGCAGCAGGCCTTGAGAACCTTGGCCGCCTCGGCCGGCGTGGACTTCGTGGAACTTTCCACGGCAGGACCGCTGATGGAACCGATGGCACGTCTTTTCGACGCGAGGCGTAAACGGCTGTAAAGATGTCCTAGGGAAATGGGGCGCGCTTCATGCCTGGAGGGCTTGAATTGGAAAGGGTTTTTTGGGGCCTAATGGCGGTCGTCTTGTTCCTTGCGGACCCTGCGCCGTGCGGGTCCCGGCCGGCATCCGGACCGGCGGGGACCGCGAAACTTACCGCCTTGCCGGAGCGTATGAGTGTTCCCTTGGGTGGGGTGGCCGTGCTGAGGTTGCGATACCGCCTGCCCGAGGGTGCACGTCTCGAAGAGAAAGGGCCGGTGGGGGGGCTTGCCGGGGCGACGGTCCTGGACAGGGAGGACTCTCCCGGCGAGGTGTGCCTGAGAATCCTTGTGGATCGGCTCGGGTCCTGGGAAACGGGTCCCCTCACCCTGCCCTATCGGGACAAGAAAGGCAGGCTCCGGTTACTGGAAACGGAGCCTATACGGATCACGGTCCAGTCCAATTTGGGAGAAAGGCCACGGGAGGCCCGACTCAAACCGATCCGCGATATTTTTCCGTCCGTGCCCTGGTGGCGCAGGAACGGGGCATGGATTGCAGGGGCCCTCGCCCTCTGCGCGCTCCTGCTTGGGGTCTGGTTCCGGTACCGCCGCAGGCCGGCCGGGCCGAAGGGCGAACCGGTTGTGCCTGCGCATCTCACGGCCCTCGGGCAGCTCGATGCGCTGGAAAGGGAGGGCCTCTTCGATCAGGGTCTCGTCAAGGCCCACTATTTCAGACTCTCCGAGATCCTGAGGCGGTACATCGAGTCTCTGAGGACCTTTCCAGCCGCAGAATGCACCACCGAGGAGATCGCCTCCCGCGTCGAAGCCCCGGAAGACCGTGAATTGGTGAAGCTCCTGAGGCGGACCGACCTGGTGAAATTCGCAGACAGGGTGCCCGATGCGGCGGAAAAGGAGGCCGATCTGGACCTGGCCCGGTCATACGTGAAGCAAACGGCGCCCGCAGACGAGGCGGAGCCTGCCCCCGAGCGGCCTGTGCGGGGGGGAGGAGCCGGATGATGTTTCGTTTCGCCTATCCCGCCCTTCTCGTGCTCCTGGCGGCCCCCTTGGCATGGGTACTTTATGTATGGAAGAAGCCCCCGTCGGGCATGGTATTTTCCGTTGCCTCGGAACTGGCATCGGTGGCGGGCAAGGCCGGAAGAGGTTGGGTGGCACTTCCACTTCTGCTCCGTGCCTCCTGTCTGCTGCTTCTGGTGCTGTCAGCCGCAAGACCCCAGCTCACCAATGTCTCGAGGGAGATTCTCTCTCCCGGGGTGGACATCATGCTTTGCATTGATGCCAGCGGGTCCATGAGGGCCCTGGATTTTTCCCTGGGAGGGGAAACGGTCACCCGGCTTGCGGCCGTCAAGAAAGTGGTGGCGGATTTCATCCGGAAACGCGAAGCGGATAGAATCGGGCTGGTGGTCTTCGGCGAGCAGGCCTTTACCCAGTCTCCCCTGACCATGGACAAGGGGCTCTTGTTGGAGCTTGTCCGGAGGATGAAGGTGGGAATGGCCGGAGACCACACCGCCATAGGGTCGGCCATCGCCGTGGGCGGCAAGCGCATGAAGGATCTGAAGGCCCGGTCCAAGATCCTGGTTCTACTCACCGATGGGAGGCACAATGCTGGTGAGGTGGGCCCGGTGCAGGCGGCCGAGGCCGTAAGCGCCCTGGGCATCAAGATTTATACCATCGGTGTGGGAGGGACCGGACCCGCTCCATTTCGCGTGCGGACCCTCTTCGGTCCCCGGATCGTCTACCAGCGGGTGGACCTGGACGAGGAAACCCTGAGGAGAGTGGCCCGGGTGGGGGGAGGGAGGTATTTTCGGGCTTCCGACAGCGCGAAACTGGCGGAAATCTATCGGATCATTGATCGTGCGGAAAAGACCGAGGTAAAAATGAAGGAGTTTTTCAATTACCGGGAACTGTACGTCTATTTCCTGGGACCCGCGCTCCTTCTACTCTGCCTTGAGATCGTGGCGAAAACCACCTTTCTGAGGGTGATTCCATGAGCTTCGCCCGGATGTGGGTCCTTCATTTCTTGTGGCTCGTGCCGGGATCCGCCCTGTTACTGCTTATCCGGGCCAGGCTCGAGAAACGGGCCCTGGAGCGGCTGGCCGATCCGGGCCTGCTTCCCCGCCTGGCGGGAACGCCCCGAAAGGGCTTGCGCCTTTTCCGGGGGGCCTTTCAGGTGCTGGGTTTGGGCTTCATGGTGCTGGCCCTGGCCGGGCCCCGGTGGGGAAGCCGTTATCAGGAGGTGCACAGGAAAGGAGTGGATATCATGGTGGTGGTGGATATCTCCTCCAGCATGCGTGTCGCTGACGTCAAACCGAACCGCCTGGAGCGGTCAAGGCGGGAGGTGCGCGACTTCCTTCGGGTGGTCAAGGGGGATCGGGTGGGGCTGGTGGCCTTTTCAGGGGCGGCCTTCGTACAGTGTCCCCTCACCCTCGACTACGCCGCCCTGGAGATGTTCCTTGGGGCCTTGGAGCCGGGCCTGATTCCCGTACCCGGCACGGACCTGGGCGCGGCCCTTGACACGGCCCTTTCGGCCTTCGATATGCAGAAGGAGACGGACCGGGTGATACTCCTGATCACGGACGGGGAGGACCACGAGGGGAAGGGATTGGAAGCCGCCGGGCGTGCCTCCGAAAAAGAGGTGAGGGTCTATGTGTTCGGGGTGGGGGATCCAGCCGGGGGCCCGGTTCCGGGAGAAGAAGGGGGTTTCCGGAAAGACCGGGAAGGGAAGATGATCCTGTCCAGGCTCAGGGAGGCCTCCCTCAGGGAGATAGCCTCGGCGACCGGTGGACGATATGTGCGGTCACGGGCCGGGGACCTGGACCTCGACCTGCTTTATTTCAATGGCATCAAGAGGGATACTCAGGATGCGGAACTCAAGAGCGGCAAGATCCGCGTTCGGGAGGAGCGCTTCGCCCTGTTCGCCCTTGCCGCTTTCGTGCTCCTCCTTCTTGCTGGATGTCTGAGGGATCGGGATCGAGGCGTGACGGCTGCTTTGGTGCTGTGGGCGACGCTGTGCCTCCTGAACCCTTTTCCCGCCCAGGCCGGGCCGGGGGCCGAGGAACTCTACCGGCAGGGACGCTACGAAGAGGCGGAGCGGGCCTATGCCAGGGAAGACATGGACCACCCCAGGGAGGTACGCCACCGGTACAACCGAGGGTGCGCCGCGTACATGAAGGGGGATTATCAGTCAGCCTCTTCCGCCTTTTCCAGTGTCCTCAAGCGTACCAGGGATCCCCGGGTGCGGTATCGGGCGGCCTTCAACCGGGGCAACGCCGCCTATCGGCAGGGGGACTTTCTCGCCGCAGCGGACCATTACAGGGAGGCCCTTGTGCTGCGCCCGGGAGATCCGGATGCGGCGTTCAACCTGGAACTGGCGCTGAGGGCCCTGGCCCGGCAGAAACAGGAAGAGAAAAAGGAGGGCGAGGGCAAAAAGAGGCCGGGGAGAGAGCGCCGGGACGGAAAGGGCGAAGCGCAAAACGACCGCAAGAGTGAGGGGGACAATGAAGTGGCCGCTCGGAAAAGCGGTTCAAAAGGGGATGGGGGTCCCCGAGGAGGACGAAAGGTCCCCCGTGAAAGTGAAGACCAGGAGGGATTGACCTCCCGAGGGAGCACTTCGGGGGAAAAGGCAGATGCCTCGGAGGATCACTCCGCAGGGCACCGGCCCCTTCCTCAACCCGGGGTCAGTGGGGGCGGAAACCGTCCCCGGGAGCCCCTTTCAGGCTCCATGAGTCCAGGCGAGGCCCGGGCCCTGCTGGATAACGTGCGGGAGGACCCGGGCGGCCTTGCGCGCTTTCTGCTCCGGGAAAAGGCGGGCGTGGGTCCCC
>JAFDIS010000055.1 GCA_019307945.1 Deltaproteobacteria bacterium
ATGTATTATCTGTTTACAGTCCGCGTTTGGAGAAGTTGCTGGAGCGGCTGCCCGGAAATCAAACGGATAGATTTCCAAACCTTGAACTGATCGAGACGGAAGATGAAACAGTCTATTTTGATGCACGGCAGGAAGGAGGTTTCTGGTGGGCCTCCCCTGTCCAGGTGTATCTGGAGCTGATGGCGGGGGACAAGCGCGATCGGGAAACCGCTGAACAGGTAAAATCGTTTCTTTTGAAAGACATTGAGCGAGTACGGCAATGATCACGATACCTGACCTACAAACAGCGTTGCTCGATCTGCTTCGTGAAGTGAAGGGCACGGACGTTAAACTCATCATTGGCGGGGGCTTCGGTATCTATCTAAAGACCGTCCATGTACGCAGACTGGGGGTGAGAACCCTTTTGAAGGAATGGCCCGAACCGCGTTCCACAAACGACCTCGACTTGTTTCTGCGGCCGGAATTACTCATCGAACCTGCACAATTAAAACCCCTCGCAGAAGCCCTTGACAAGCTGGGTTATCAGGCTGTTCCCGGTGCAGAGAAATACCAGTTTGTGAAACCCGGGCCGGGTGGCACTGAGGAGGGCAGCATCAAGATAGACATCCTTACCGGCCCGCAAAACCGTTTTGAAGGCACACCGGTAAGGGCGGACGACCGCCGTGCCCGACCCAAACCCTCCGTCGGCATTCATGCCCATCCTGTGGACGAAGCGCCGACATTGGAGGAGGGGCTGCTGCCTATATTGCTTAATGGAAAACTCAGATCAGGCGAGTCCTGGCAAGCTGAGGTATTTCTGCCACATCCGTACACGTTTTTGATGATGAAGCTTTTCGCATTCAGGGACCGGCTCGACGATGCCGACAAGGAATTCGGCCGTTACCATGCCATGGATATGTACGCCATTTTGGCGACTACAATGGAGAGTGAATGGGACCAGGCTATCCAATTCCGGGATCAATATGCAGACGAACCCTACGTTATGGAGGGGGGCGCTTGGTCTCGAGATACTTTTCCGCCTTTGACCGTCCGGGCATTATCCGATTGCGGGAAAGCCATTATTATCGGCCCGAATTGCAGCTCGATGAATTTATCTCGGCCTTGCAGGAAATGTTTCCACCAAAGGCCGAAACAAATGCTGAAGGAAACTGAGCGACGGGTATGGACTAGGAATACGTTCGCAATCTGATCGCCAAGCAGGTCGACGACAACGGCCTCGTTGTCTTGTACGACCCGGACGGCGCTTATTCCGAGGTGGTCGAGGCGTTTGATCTGCCTGATACCACCGTCCTCCGCTATGAGGGTGGCTTCATTCGCCTCCGCTGTGAGATCGATCAGTGATAAAACGGGGCGTAAAACGGGGCAAGGTCTTGACATCGGACAAATTTAAGGGGGTGTGGAAATCCCGGGCATTGTGGGCCGGGTCAGGGGCCTTGACCGTGAAAAAAACCGCCTCTTTATGGATGGACACCGGCCCGGAAGCAGTAGTTGCTGATCCCGGGTCACGGAAAAGAAGGGGGTTAGGAATAATCACAATTTAAGGTCATTGAGGCGCCTTGCACATTCATCGGCCACATTGTAATCCGCCTCTTTTTCCCCCGGCATTGTCGCCCATCCATGTTTTTTTACATAGTCTGTTGTTTGCCAAGAGTCTAGTTTTTTCAATTCCTTGAGTCGTTCTTGCCTGTTTGGGTCTTGCATGAATTGTAAGACACAAATTGGTGCCAGGCGGGCAACGACAGCCTCGGTCGCGGTTTCCTGTGCCATCCTGTGGGCGGTACTGCCCATTACCCATCCACCTATCGTAAATCCAATTATCATTACCAAAATTGCTCCGCCGGCAGCACCCCACAAAAAAGGTTTAAGCTTTTCTTTCGAGTTCATTGGTGCACCTCCTCAGGTTAATGGGTTGAAACAACATCCCCTTTGGCCGATTCGCCGCTCAAGCGAGGATATGACAGAAAGCTCTCAGGGACTCCGAATCTGGTAAGATTGTGTTAAAACTTCTTGTAATTCCAACGAAAAGCGCTTGTAGGCGCTCCTGTGGTCAGGTTTCGTTCAAGGAGATGATTAAACCAAACAAGTACTGTCATAGAAGGGTTAAATTTTTGATAATATCCCGGTAGTCGGTGTGGAAATCAAAAAACCGGGCACTGTAGGTCAAAAAGGGTGAGTAGATTTGGCATGCAAAATTTATATTTATGATTATCCTTCAAAAAAAGAGAAATTGCAAGCAAAATAATGCTGCCAATTATTTTGTTTCTATGAAAAAGTATATCTTATTGAAGTTTGAAGATATAATTGGGGCTGAGAGGAAACCGGAGGCATTTCTTAACCGTTTCGCTAAGTCGAGGAGTGACAAGAGGCCAGGGGTGGAAACTGGATGAATTCAATGACGGAAATGGGCATCGTCCACGGTATCCCCGCTCACGAGTCGGAAAGGGGCATACCGCCGGAGGGATTCCCGGCCTTGGAGGGCCATGGCCACGCTCTGTCGCATAACGCAGTCCCGGCATTGTTCGGCGGTGCCGCACCCGCCGGGCGACGCCTCGGAGTTGATGCACCCGATAACGTTTCCACAAAGCTTGCACAGGATGGAACGCTCCTGATCCTCGAGGATTTCACGGGCTGCACGGTTTGCGTGCCGGATCTTAAACTCCTCGTCCACCAGAAAGACCATGCTGGGAAAGGCGTCCAGGATGCGACGGGCATCCGAGTCAAGATCAAGAAAGGGTTTCATAGGGCCTGGCGGTTCCTTTCGCGTGAGGTAGGCGAGCAAGTGAGGCCGTCACGAGGGCAGCATACCCCGGCTGGATTCGATCCGGAGAACCGCATCTTATAGGCGCGGCATCTATCAGGTCAAGCCGAAACACCCTGCCACGGGCGAATTTGCCGCCAGAGGTCGTCAATAATTTGACGATATGGGCATGTCTTAGGGCGAGGACTCTACTGGTCAGGATCTGGCGGGAGTAGATCGGCCCCTGTCCCTCTTCCCTGATTTTCCATCAAAATCGCCTGAAAAACCCGGGCTTTCACCTTCCAACCTTCCTCAGTTCATGCCCTCCTGCCCGTACATCCCCATGAGGCACGGATCTTGGCATGATCTTTGCCTAATCATGTATGAGAGTTCTCCCTGCTCTTGGATGAAGACCCCAATGCAGGAGACGGGAATCACGATCTGGGCAGGTGCGCCTGTGAGGAGAATGAGAGCATGATGGGCGGGAACGAGATGGACGTGCGATTCGTTGTTTCCAGCCACAAGGATTACGGCCCGAAGACACGATCCTCGGCTATGAGGATGTCTACGGGACCGGGACCTTCAGGGAGGTCCTCTATTACGAAGGCCTGGATCTATACAAGTACAAGGCCAACTACCGGCCCGCCCCCGCGTATGTAGAGAACCTGTGAGGATTTATGGAAAAATATGATTACGTCATCGTGGGTGCCGGCCTTTTCGGAGCCGTGTTCGCCAGGCAAATGACGGACCGGGGCTTCAGGTGCCTGGTCCTGGAGAGGCGCACTCACGTGGGCGGCAACTGCCACACCGAGACCCGTGAAGGGATCCGGGTGCATGTCTATGGTCCTCACATTTTTCATACGGACCGGGAAGAGGTCTGGGCCTACGTCCGGCGGTTCTGCACCTTCAATCATTTCGTGAATCGGCCCAAGGTGTTTTACCGGGGCAAGATCTTCTCCTTCCCCATCAATCTCATGACCCTGTATCAGTTATGGGGGGTGTCCACGCCGAGAGAGGCGGAAGAGGCCCTGGCCCGGAAGCGGGTACACCTGGATCGTGAGCCCGCCAACCTGGAGGAGTGGGTCCTGAGCCAGGTGGGCCGGGAAATCTACGAGATTTTCATCCGGGGGTATACGGAAAAGCAGTGGATGCGGTCCCCCAGGGAATTACCGGCCTCAATCGTTCAGCGGGTTCCCATTCGACTCAATTTCGATGACAATTATTACAGCCACCCCTACCAGGGGATCCCGGTGAACGGGTACACGGATATGGTCCGCAAGATGTTGGAAGGGATCGAGGTCCGGCTCAACACGGATTTTTTCGACGCCCGGGACTACTGGCTCAAACAGGGCCGGAAAGTGGTGTACACGGGACGCATAGACGAGTTCTTCGATTTCCGCTTGGGCGAACTGGCGTACCGGACCCTGGACTTCAGAACCCGGTTCCTGCCTGACGTTCCGGATTACCAGGGGAACGCGGTCATCAACTATACGGACAGGGAGATTCCCTTCACCCGGGTCATCGAACACAAGCATTTCGATTTCAGGAAGGCTCCTCACACCATCGTCACGGAGGAATACCCCGTGGCGTGGCGGAAAGATCTGATCCCCTATTACCCGGTGAACGACCGGCGGAACAACGAGATCTATCGCCGGTATCGAGAGATGGCCCGGAAGCACGGCCGCCTGATCCTGGGTGGTCGTCTCGCCGAATTCAGATATTACGACATGGACCAGGTAATCCACGCCGCCCTGAAGGCCGCCGAGAAAGAAGCGCCTGTGGAGCGGATGCCCATACCGGTAAGGGGCAGGGCCCAGCCTCTGAGGAAACGGCGGGCGCATGGGGCGTGGAAGTGAACCGAGCAGGCCACGCGGAAAAGACCCGTGCGGTACCCTGCGCAAAGGGTGAAATGAGAGGCGTCCGAAGGTCCCTTCCAGGTCATGTTCTCGGGTCGGGGCATTGACACTGGGACCTCAAGATCGTAGAATAGCACTCTATCTGAAAAATCAAGGGGGTATGTCGTCCGGGACGGGCGGCCGGGTCCGCATCGCCGACGGATGAAAAGGGCCTCGGGGGGGAGGTCTGCTGAGAGGCGAACCGCCTTTATCACGAAGCTCGGAAAGCGCCCATGGGGCGCATTACGCGCCGATCGAGATGCGAAGCCACGTTTCCCGGGGGACGTGGCTTTTTTGCGCGAGGGCCCCCTTCACAAAGAGACCGCGGGCGAAGAAAAGGAGGCCCATGGAAAAGGAACGCATACGAAGGCGACTTCACCGGGTGTTGAGCACGGCCCCGGAACTTCAGGAAATCATGGTATCCCCGGGCCCGTTGGAGGAAAAGCGCTCCCGAATCAGGGAGTTCCTGTCGGGCATGCTGGGGGCTACTTTTGACGATGATCCCACAATTCCACCCCTGGAATGGATCCTGACGCGAGATGCCATAGAGGCCTTTCGTATGATTCTCTCCCGCCGGAGCGAGCAACTGGCGGGGTTCAGTTTTCTTCGATATCTCAATGACCTCATACATCGACCCGATTACCGCGGCCTCGAGAGGCCGACGCCGGGGTTTTTCTCCGAACTGGATCATTTGCTCCGCGGGATCACGGGCCGGGCGGGGATCTACGAGAAGACCTTCTTGGCCTTCACCAAACACACCGGCCGAAAGGCGGCCCGGATGCGCTCGGCCGACCTTTCCAGGATGTACAGAAAGGCCCAGGCGTTCATGGATCGCTATGCCTGTGGGCTGGACGACGACGTGGTGCGGCGCCGCAGCAAGAACAAACAGAGGATACTGGACTATTTCGGCGCCACCGAGCTCGAGTGGGAAGACTGGCACTGGCACACACGGCACATTGTCCGAAGTGCGGACACCCTGAAGGCCCTGGTGCGGGTGACGGACGAGGAATACAGGGCGGTGAGCCTGGCGAGAAAGTACCGCATCCCCTTCGGGATTACGCCCTACTACCTGTCCCTGATGGATCACGAGGAAGACCAGGGCCTGGATTACGCAGTGAGAGCCCAGGTCATCCCGCCGGTGGATTACGTGACGCGCATGCGGGAGCTCAAGGATCGCTCGGAGCGCTCCATGGACTTCATGCTGGAGCGGGACACCTCACCCATCGAAGGGATCACGAGGCGGTATCCCAGCATCGTGATCCTCAAGCCCATCCTCACATGCCCCCAGATCTGCGTGTACTGCCAGCGGAACTGGGAGATCGAGGACGTCTACTCCCGGACGGCGGCCCTGTCCAGGGAAAAACAGGAGCGGGCCATCGAGTGGATCGCACAGACCCCTGAAATCAGCGAGGTCCTCATCACCGGCGGGGATCCGCTCCTGCTCTCGGACGAAAGGATCGAAAACCTGCTATTCCGTCTCTCAAGCATCGACCATGTGGAGCGGATCCGCATCGGCACCCGGACGCCCGTCACGCTTCCCCAGAGGGTCACGGACACCCTGGTCCGTCACATCAACCATTTCCACAATCCGGGAAAACGTGAGATCCTCATCGTGACCCACGTGGAGCATCCTTACGAGATAACCCCCCAGTTGCTGGACGCCGTGCAGAAATTCCGGCGCTACGGCATGGAGGTCTACAACCAGCTCGTATTCACCTTCTTCAACTCACGCAGGTTCGAGGCGGCCTTTCTCAGACGAAAACTCAGGTTGGCCGGGGTCACTCCCTATTACACCTTCAACACCAAGGGCAAGGAGGAGACGGACGCCTACCGGGTGCCCATCGCGCGGCTGCTGCAGGAGCAACAGGAGGAGAGCCGCCTCCTGCCGGGCTCAGTGCGCACGGACGAAATCGTGTTCAACGTTCCGGGCCTCGGAAAGAACTACCTCCGGGCCCGCCAGCATCATGATATCATCTCCATCCTGCCCGACGGCCGGAGGGTGTACGAATTCCATCCCTGGGAAAAGAAACTCGAGCTGGCAAACACATACGTTTACACGGACGTCTCCATCCATGACTACCTGCGGCGTTTGAAGGAGGCCGGGGAAGACCCCGCCCCCTATCGAACCATCTGGTACTACTACTGAGATCATGTGGTGTCCGAGATGGGCGGAACCGCCGGGCCTTTTTTCCCCGCACTGCCATGACCGTTCCTCCAAGGGGCCACTGCGCTCTTTCCAAGGGCCCCGGTCGCGTGGTATGGATAGACATGGATCCCAAGAGAGGCGAAGCGCAATGAGCGGAACGGAGCAGAAGGCCCGGGAACACCAGACGGTCCCCCACAAGATCATTTCGGGTGGACAGACGGGGGCCGACCGCGCGGCGCTCGATTTCGCCCTGGATGCCGGAATTCCCCACGGCGGTTGGGTCCCCCGGGGAAGATTGGCCGAGGACGGTCCTCTTCCAGCCAGGTACGCGGTCCAGGAAATAGACCGGAGAAGCTACGCGGCTCGCACCGAGAAAAACGTGTTGGAGGCGGACGGGACCTTGATCCTATCCCACGGGAAACTCACGGGGGGCTCGGCACTGACACGGCGCCTGGCGAAAAGGCATGAGCGGCCCTGGCTCCACCTTGATCTCGAAAGGATTGGGGCCATGGATGCGGCGACGAGCCTGCAGGCGTGGATCGAGGAAAAGGGCATCCGGGTCCTCAACGTCGCGGGTCCGCGGGCGAGTCAGGATCCCCGGATCTACGAGGCCACACGGAAAATCCTGAAAACGGCCTATCACCTTGGGCTGGTGGCGGCAGGCACGCGCGGTCCGTGGAGCGGGCGGCCCGATCCGCCCACTACGGTGCGGGATGCCGTGCAGCGTCTTGCATCTGAGATGACCCTCAAGGATCGCGTTACCGTGTCACGGATGGCGGAGCGGGATCTCAGGGCCCTGGTCACCTCCCTGGTTCCCTATATCAGGAGAAAATACGGGCTCTCCCGGGAAAATCCCCGCCTGATCCAGTCGTGCAGGCTCCAGTCCGGGGAAAACCTGGACACCGAGCAGTGCGCGGCCTATATCGTGAGGCGACTCTGGTCGTACCTGAAGCGCACCCACGGCCTTAGGGCGGTCAAGTAGGGGGCGGAAAAGGAGGATGAAGCCTTGTCGGAACCTGCAATGATAACGGTGAAGGGGGATGGAATCCCCATCAACCTGGCCCGCTGGGAAGGTGCGGGGCCTCCCGTTCTTTGCGTTCACGGCCTGACGGCCAACTGTCATTGCTGGGACCTGATGGCCTCGGCCCTCTGCCCCACCCATGAGATCATGGCCGTGGATCTTCGGGGCCGGGGTCGGTCCGGAAGACCTTCCACTGGATATTCCCTGGACCATCATGTCGGGGACCTACTCTGCGTCCTGGACGATCTGGGCCTGGAACGTGTGGTCCTCATGGGACATTCCCTGGGTGCCTTCATCTCCCTGGTTTTCGCTGCGAGGCACCCGGAGCGGACCGAACGCCTTATCCTGGTGGACGGGGGCGGGAAGCTTTCCCCCGAACAGATGGACGAGGTGCTCAAAGGGATCACTCCCTCCCTGGAGCGTCTGGGCAAGGTGTTCCCCTCCGCGGCGGCCTACCTCGAGGCGGTCAAGAAGACACCGTACGTGGCGCCCTGGTCACCCACCATCGAGGTCTACTACCGCTACGAGATGGAGGAGACCCGGGGCGCGGTGTCCGCTGCAACATCGATCCCGCGCATATCCAGGAAGAGGCTGCCAATATCAGGGGGGTGGAGGCGGACCGGTTTTATGAGCGGGTGTCGTGCGAGACCCTGATCCTGCGTGCGAAACACGGTCTCCTGAGCGATCGGGACATCGTCATGCCCGACGAAGTGGTGGAGAGGATGGTACGGGAGATTCCACGTGCGTCCCGGGTGGATTTCGAAACGAATCACTTCATACTCGTCTTCGATCCCATCCCGGAAAGGGACCGCGCCATCCTGGATTTTCTGGCGGCGCAGTAATCTCCGCCGTTTCAACCAATCGAGAGGATGAGCCATGAAGAGAACCGGAAAGATCGTCGTGATTTGTGTGCTTGGGGCCCTTTTTTCCCTGGTGCCTCCTGCGCCGGCCCTGCGGGCCGAAGAAGGGGACCGCTTCATCTTCGCCGCCAAATCCAACAACCTGTGGATCCTCAACAAGGAAAAGCGGAAGGTGATGTACGCCATCTTCGAAAAGCCTTCCTACATGTGGAAGACGAGCGCGGTGACCGTTCCCAAGGAATTCGACCTGGACCATTCGATCCTCATGGCCGTGGGAAACAGGGGAAAGTTTGCTTTTCTGTGCGACAAGATGAGCGGCAAGGTGACCTTCTTCCTGGTCAACGGAGACGGCTATATCGAAAGGTACATGGACTTCGAACCTCCCCGCAGCATGAAATAGCCGGGGTCGCCTTCCTACACCGCCCCGGCCACGGCCTTGCCCATGTCCACGGTGGTGGTTTTCCCCCCCATGT
Organism: Deltaproteobacteria bacterium; assembly: GCA_019307945.1. Classification (GTDB taxonomy): domain Bacteria; phylum Desulfobacterota; class DSM-4660; order Desulfatiglandales; family Desulfatiglandaceae; genus B17-G16. The sequence continues at coordinate 9,133 of JAFDIS010000055.1, forward strand.
CAGGGGTCCTCATGTGGGGGTCGCGGAGGACCTCTTCGATTGCATCTTCCACGGCGGCGGCGGCCTCCGGGTGGCCCAGGTGATCCAGCATCAGGGCTCCGGACCAGATCTGACCTATGGGGTTGGCGATCCCCCGGCCCGCGATGTCCGGGGCGGAACCGTGTACCGGTTCGAACATGGAAGGAAAGTCTCCCGCCGGGTTGATGTTCCCCGAAGGCGCGATGCCTATGGTCCCGGCGATGACCGGTCCCAGGTCCGAGAGGATGTCGCCGAACAGGTTGCTGGCCACCACCACGTCGAACCAGTCCGGGTGGAGCACGAAGTTGGCCGTCAGGATGTCGATATGGTACTGGTCCGTCCGCACATCCGGGTATTGGGCGGCCATGGCCCTGAAACGCTCGTCCCAGAACGGCATTGTATGGGTAATGGCGTTGGACTTGGTGGCGGAGGTCAGATGCTTGGCCTGGCGTTTTCGGGCCAGTTCGAAGGCGTAACGCATGACGCGGTCGACGCCCTTGCGCGTAAAGATACTTTCCTGGATGGCGGTCTCCTGCTCCGTGCCCTGGTAGATACGGCCCCCCATGTCGCAGTATTCGCCTTCGTTGTTCTCCCGCACTATCACAAAGTCGATCTCCTCCGGTCTACGGTCCCTCAAGGGGGAACGCATGCCGGGCAGCATGCGAACGGGGCGCAGGTTGATGTATTGCCGCATCTGCTTCCGGATGGGAAGGAGCAGGCCCCAGACCGCCACGTGCTCGGGAACCCCGGGGCATCCCACGGCCCCGAGATAAATGGCGTCCGCTTCCCGTAGTCGTTCCATGCCGTCCTCGGGCATCATTCGGCCGGTCCGGAGGTATGCCTCGCCGCTCCAGGGGTAAGTCCGCCAGTGGAATGTGATCCCGAAACGGCTCCCTGCCGCCTCCAGGACGCGAATGCCCTCAGGCACCACTTCCTTGCCGATGCCGTCGCCGGGAATGACTGCGATCTTGTACTTCGCCATCTCCTTCTCCTTGCACCACGGGAATCCGGGGGGGCGCGCGCGGGACAAGGGAAAAACGCCCCCGATCTCCGCCTGCGCCGGGCAGGGGATCAACTTACGGCAATCAGACCCGTAAAGGAAGTATTTTTTGTCGCTCCATGGATCGATCCGTCCCGCCGGACAAGGGGGTCAAACGGTGGAAGTGTGCTAAATTTATTTACCAATTCTGCCGATATACAGCATATAATCCGGCGAAGAGGGGGTGTCGAAAGGCAGGATCCGAGCAAATGACTGGCATCGCTACCATGAAACTGGACCACCTGGCGGGCCGTGAGGTGGGCACTTCCGTCCTCCTGAAGGAACTGGCAAGAGGAGGCATGGCGGTCATCTTTGTGGCCTACCAAAAAACCCTGAAGCGCCGGATCGCGGTCAAGATCCTTCCGAAATCCCTGCTCACCGATGTGAACGCGGAGTTCTTTCGCCAGGAGGCGGAGGCCGCCGCCATCCTGTCCCACCCCAACATCATTCCGGTCTACGAGGTGGGAGACACGGGCGAATTCCTCTTCTTCACCATGCAGCTCGTCAAGGGAAAGTCCCTTTCGCAGTACATCAAGATGGTCGCCAAGAATCCCCTTCCTTCCAAGCGTTTTCTCCCCCTGGACGCCACGCTGCGCATCGTCACAGAGGTCCTCGACGCCCTCGACTATGCCCATCAGCAGGAGATCATCCACAGGGACATCAAGCCGGCCAATATCCTCATCGAGTCTCACACCAAGCGACCCATTGTCACCGATTTCGGCCTGGCCAAGGTTTCCCGGGGACCGGAGCAAGACTCCTCCATGCTCCTGGGCACGCCCATATACATGGCACCGGAACAGATCCGGCAGGCTCCAGTGGACCCCAGGACCGACATCTATGCAACGGGCACCATGTTGTTTGAAATGCTGGTGACCCGGCTTCCCTTTCCCGCGGTGAAAAATGCAAAGGAGCTCCTGAAGGCCAAGCTGACCCTCAAAGACCGCTTGTTCAAGAAGAGGCCTTCCCAGTTGAATCCGGCGGTGGGCGAGGAGCTGGACAGGATCGTGCTTAAAGCCACGGCCTACCGTCAGGAGGACCGGTACGGATCGGCCCGTGAGTTCAAGAGGGAACTGGAAAAATATCGCACACGCAGGCTCGAAGAGGCGGCCGCAAGGAGGCAAAATGTCGGCACCCAACACCATTAAAAACCAGCTAATGCAATTCGGGCGGAATATCGCCCTGCTTTTCAACCGGGCCACCATGTATGACTCGTCTCACCCCTACGTGGCCCAGTCCATCGACCTGGTCCACCAGACCGTGGAGCCTCTGCTGGAGCACATTTCGCCCCTCGTCTTCATCCTGAACCGGGGGCAGTTTTTCATCGACGAGGAGCCTCTCGACCCCAGGGTGAACGTGGGCCGCATCGTCGCCCACTTCAAGAAGGCGGGCATCCAGTCCATCTCCTTTGAAAAGGGTGTGGATAAAAACGACATCCGCATCTTCCTGGAGATCATTTCTTCTCTGAACAGATACCCCAACGCGGACGCCATGAAGGATGCCCTGGCGGCAAAGGGTGTCGATTTCCTGAAAATCAATCATGTGTTTTACAAGAAGGTCACGGAGGATGACGAGGTGATCTCCAAGGAGGCCCTCAAGAAGGTCACACCGGCTATGATGGAGGAGGACCACTTCAAGTCCAAGAAGATGTTCATCGAGGCCCTCCTGGAGAGTGTCCTGACCGAGGAGTTCGTCAAGACCCTCAACATAGAAAACCTCGTGAAAAATCCGGCAGGCCTCACGCGAAACATGATCCAGGCGGATCTGAATGGGGGAACGGATCCCTCCCCGGAGGAGGGAGGAGAGGGGTTTGCGGGGGCACCCGGGGGCAATGGCCTCCCCGGCGGTGGAAAAGCCACGGCCGCCCGGGCCGCGGGTGCCGGTCCGGCGAGACCGGTAGGCGGAGCCCCGGGCGGGACGGAAGGAATGAGGGGCCATGGCGCCGTACTTTTCAAGCAGCTCGAGGTCATCGAACAGGAGGTGGAAAAGAACCTGGCGGGTCAGGGCGGAGTGGAGCTTTCCGAATTGGCCTCGGCGGTCTTCGAGATGAAGCAGCAACTGGTGGCCGGGATCCAGGCCCAGAAGGCCCTGGGAGTCAGCTACGAAAACCAGGAAGAAATCCTGGAAAAGAGCAATGAAATCACGGATCGGGTCCTCCTTTCCCTCATCAGGGAGGAATACCAGGCGGGCAGGATCAGTACCTCCCGGTTGGCCCAGATTCTCCGCAGGCTGGTGCCCGATGCCGCGGAACTGCGAAGGCTCCTTCCCAAGATCAAGGAGGCGCTGCTGGAAGAGGGAATGCCGCTGGCCGAGTACCTGAAACTCGTCCACGAGCTGGGGCGGGAACTCCAGAGCGAGGGCCTGGCCAAGATTATCCAGGAGAGTTCGGAACAGATCGGCGTGGACGGCGAGGAGATCCTCGCGGAGGTGAAGAGAAATCCCTCCCAGGCCGCGGAGCTCATCTACCTGGCGGCCGAGATCCGCAAGGGAACCGGGGACGAGAAGGTCCTCTCCGATTTGCTGGTGGACTACGTGGAGCGACTAGGTTCCCGGATGGGGGCGGAAATGACCGAAGCGGAGGAGGAAGGCGGCGGAGAGCACCTCCAAAAAGTCATGGCGGACGTCAAGTCCGGTATCGTCCGGAAGCTGGCCCGTATGGAGGTCAAGGACGATGTGCTGGCGCGATTGGAAGAAAAGCTCAACAAGCGCGTTGACGATATGCTGGACAATCTCCGCCTGGAATGGCTCAAGAGCCAGGGGGCGCAATCGGAAAAGGCCCCGGTCAAGCGCCTCAGCGTGCTTCAGACCCTGGAACGCAGCGTGAGCGAAAACGAGGAGTTGGGTGAAATCCTCAAAGTAGTACGGTCCAAGGTGGAGGCGGGCGAGATCGACGAGAACGATTTCAGGCAGATCCACACCGAGATCCTGGCCCAGAAGCAACGGATCAAGGATCGGGAGTCGGGAAAGGGCCTGCCTTCGGGCATCCTGAAATTGGACGAGCTGATCTTCTTCCTGGACAAGGAGATCGCCCGCGCCAAGCGCTACAACACCCCCTTCGCGGCGCTGGGCTTTTCCCTGGTCAAGGCCAAGGCGCGTGTCCAGGAAGGTCTCGAAAAAGTGAACCGGGGGGCCTTGATGGATGCACTCCTCCAGAAACTTGCGGCAATCCTTCGGGAAACGGATGTCCTGGGGCAGATCGGAAGAAAACGAGTCGTGGCCCTGCTTCCCATGACTTTCGAATCGGCCAGCAAGCTTGCCCTGCGCCGCAGCATGAAGCTGCTGCACGTGGAGCCATTGGACGTGGGCGGGATCCCGGTGGACATCAAGGTGGCCGGGGTGGTGGCCAAGGTGAATCTGGAGACCACCCAGGACGCCAGGGCCTTCCTTGAGACCCTCGGGGTGCAGCTTTCCGACATGGCCGCCAGAATCAAGAACATCCACGCCTACTTCTGATCGGAAAGAGGACGAGCCCGGACTTACGGGAAATCCAGTCTCCTGAAACGCGTCCTGTAAAGGGTGATCAACCGGGCATAGGCCTGCTGTCCCTCCACGAGGCGGGTGCGGTGACGGTCAGTGAGGGGGCCCGCGACCCTGGCCGGTGAGCCCGCATAGATTTTTCCTGAGGGAATCACCTGCCCGCGCCTCACCAAAGATTTCTCCGCCACGATGGACCAGGGTTCCAGGACGGCCCCTTCGCAGATCATGGAAGTCATGCCCACCAGCGTATCGGGGCCCACCATCGCGTCGTGGATCATGGCCAGATGGCCCACGATGGCCCTCGCGCCCACCCTTGCCTTTTGTCCTGCGTGGATCACCACGCATTCTTCCACCACGGCCCGGTCGCCGATTTCTATGGGACCGAAGTCAGCGCGGATCACGGCTCCGAAACCGATGTAACACCCCCGGCCGATCCGTACATCGCCCACGATCTCTGCGCTGGGGGCGATCCAGGTCCCCGCGCCGATGACGGGTCGCTTTCCGTCGATCTCATAGATCGGCATCATGACCTCCTTTTGCCGGGCGATCTGTGGAAAAAAGCTCCCGGGCATTTCGGTGGAGGAGCATGCGGAGCCTGTCCTCCGGCAGGTTGAGCCCGTGGATTGCTTTCAGTTCCCGGTCCCAGGCATAGGGGAGGTTCGGAAAGTCGGATCCGTACATGACCCGCTCCGGTCTGACCGTTGCGAGGTTGGGCGGTGACTGCCCGGGAAAGTAACCGGCCAGTGTCATGGCCGTGTCCACCCAGATGTTGTCGTATTTTTCCAGGAGTCTTGCAAACGTGGCGATCTCATCCATTCCGAAGTGGGGGACCAGGAGGCGCAGGGTGGGAAAATTGCGGAGTATGTTTTCCACCTTCCGGGCGCCGCACAAAAGATGCGGATCGCACGCATACGCGGGAGACTTGGGCTCCTTGCCTCCGTGGAGGAACACAGGCAGGTCGAGCCCGGAACACAGGGCGTATATGGCCTCCATTTCCGGGCCGTCCACGTCGAAACACTGAACGTGGGCGTGGAGCTTGACGCCCCGGAGCCCCAGGTCCCGGATCTCCCGTATGATGTCCTCGAAACCGGGCTCGCCGGGAAACACGGTTCCAAGGCCCAATACTCTGCCGCCGTGCCTCCTGCAAAGAGCGGCCATGAACCTGTTGAGTTCCCGGGCGATTCCCGGACGGTGGGCGTACTGGAGGGCCACCACCCGATCCACCCCCCGCGATGTGAGAAAAGAGACCACCGCATCGGCGTCCAGCCGGTAGCGAACGGACCAGCCGTAGCGGTCAAACCACTTCCAGATGGAACGAAAAATGGGCGCCGGGAAGACATGGACATGGGCGTCCATCACCGGGGGAAGACCCTCGGGGACGGCGTCTCCTTCCGGGTCGTTCAGGCTCTCGAGGGGGGGATTCAACATGGGGCGTACTCCTTGGGACAGACAATGACCCATTTCCTTAGTACAGGGCCCCCCCTGTTTTCAAGGGCAAAGCTGAAAAAGGGGTCTCCCGGCAGGGTCGCACCAAGGGAAACCCTTGACCAATTCGCAGGGCCCGGCGTAACTTGGGCAGGCGTCCCGATGGGGGCCTTTGATGCGGGCAAAAGAGGAGATTCGGGTTTTCGGCGGCCGGAGCCCTGGGGCCGGGTGGCGTGAGGAGGTTGCGGCGGACGGAAGAGCGGCCCTGGAAAGGGCCGGGGAGGAAGGAATACAATGAGGACTTACGAAGTGATAGATGCCCACGTGCACACGTATAAGACACCGGAGATCGGGCGCCAGGCCCTGAGCGGATTCCATATCAGCGGATGCTGCGGTACTCCCGAGGAATTGACGGGGATCCTGGAGGAAGCGGGAGTGACCCTTGCGGTCCAGTGCAATATGACTCCGGCGCGGAGCATGTTGGAGGCGGCCCTTTCGGGCATGCCTGAGGAACCCTCGCCTGCCGAAAAGGAGGCCCTGACACGGAAAATCTCCGACAGGATCAGGCGCAGGAACCGCTGGACGTGCGAAACGGCCGGGACCCACGCCCGGCTCGTACCCTTCATAAGCCTTGATCCCATTATGGGCCGTGACGCCATGACGGATGAAATGGTCCAATGCATCGAGCAGCACGGCGCAAGGGGCCTCAAGATCCATCCCGGAGAGGGGCATTTCATGCCGGACGACACCTCTCTTCATCCGGTCTATGAGATCCTGGAGCGTCGCGGCCTTCCCGTTATCAGCCACGGGGGCCTGGACCTGGCCAACCCGGATCCTTCCTTTACAAGGCCCGAGGCCTTTGCACCACTCCTTGCCCGGTTTCCCCGTCTTACGCTGGTCATCGCTCACCTGGGCAGAGACTTTTTCGAAGAATCGGTCAGGCTGGCCAAGGAGTTTCCGAACGTCTTTTTCGACACTTCGGCCGTAATCCCCGGAAACGAAACAGGAGATCCCCTCGAGGGCTTATCATCCTTCACCGACCGGGAGGCCGTGGCGTTCATTCGAAAGATCGGCGTGGATCGGGTCCTCTTCGGCTCGGACTACCCCTGGTTTCATCCTGGCTGGGATCTCCGGCGTTTCCTGAGACTCCCCTTTACCGAAGAGGAAAAGGCTGCGTTGCTGGGGGCAAACGCCCGGAGGATACTGGGATTGTGATTTCCTCCCTACGGCTTGCCGCGCGCCGGTGCGGGGAAGGTTTTGCCCGCCGCCTATTCCACGAGCACGACGCACCGGTCGTGGAAATGCCTGCCGAACATGTCCATGACGCGGACCTCGACCAGGTGGACGCCCCGGGCAAGGTTCGAAGGTAGTCTACCGGACCAGATGTGCGTGGACAGTGCCGGGGGCGGAAGCGCTCTTCCGTTGGTTTTCCCCCAGCGACCGGCAGCGGCTGCCCGGGCGTAACGGGGATCGACGCAGAGCTTCCGCGCCATGGGCGACCAGGTCCCTGCCCCGTCCACCCTGAATTCGACTCTGGACCTGGCGTTTCCCGAAAAGACATTCACCAGGAACTCCACTCCCAGGGCCGCTTCTTCCCGGGTGACCCGTTCGGGCGCCATTACGTTCATCCGGTAGGTTTCCGGTCGTCCGCTCACCTTGTAACGGATGGTGTAGCGGGTGCCGTCGAAGAGGATGCGGGCATAGCCCCTGGGGGTTCCGTCCCTCATGGTGGCCCGAGGGACGCCCTCATCTTCGATGGGGCCCCGGTACCAGCTCCCGGAGATTGTCCCCACGTTGTAATGATGGTGGACGCCTCCGCCGGGAAGCGGGAAAAAGCGGTGGTGCTGGCAGTGGGTGTGCCCGGAGAGGGAAAGGGTGTGGGGATGGCCGGAGAGGATCCGAAGCAGCCGGTCTTTTTGCGGCACGCGGTGTATCCCCTGCCCTTCCAGGGGAATGTGCATGGCCAGGACCACCAGCTCATCCCCGGGAATGGTGGCCAGCAGGTTTTTGACAAAGCTCAATTGGTCCTCCCGCAGACCCCCCTCGTAATTATGGGTGTCCGGAAACCCGTCCCGGAGCCTGTACCCGGTAAATCCTTTCCAGATCACGTCGTCCAGGAAGACGAAATGCACGGGCCCGTACTGAAAGGCGTACGTGGCGGGGCCGTATCGACGCTCGAATGTCTCATCCGAGTGCTTGTCGTCGGGGGACATGAAATTGATATCGTGGTTTCCGGGCAGGTTGTACCAGGGAATGCCCACGAGCCCCTGCACCACGTCAAGGGCCCCGTAAAGCTCCAATCGGTCGTAGACCAGATCCCCCAGCGAAAGGCCGAAGGCGGCGCTGGTTCCCGAAAGTTCCGCAACGGCATTCCGAAAAAACCATGCAAGCTCCCTGTAGTCCCTGACCTGTGGATCGGAAAACACGATCACCTCGAACGAGGCGGGTTCGGGGGTTTCACGGCGGTACAGGGGAAAGTCCACTGAGGCGGGCGGGGGTCCTGTGGGCGGAACGCCCTTGTAGAGGAACTCAGTGTCCGGCGATCCGGAGGGCTTGTGAATATAGTAAAAGCGGGGAACCCCGTTTGGGTCCACCGGGGTCATGAAGTCCCTGGGCTTGATCACGAAGAGGATGCATTCCTCGGGCAGGGGGATGTTGTAGCGGCCCAGGGCATCGGTCAACACCACCGCCTCGCCGTTGGAGACACGCACCCCTGCGATTCCCGGCTCTCCCGGATCCCGCACCCGGTTCCTGTTCAGGTCCTCGTAAACGACGCCCGCAACCGAGCCTTTTGGGGGCGGGGCTGCCACAGGCCGTTGGCGGGCCGCTGGCGCACAGCCCAGGAAGGTCCAGCAGACCCAGAGGACCAACCCCAGACACAGGAGGGCCCGCACTGAACGGCGCGTGGAGCATTCAGGCGTAAGACGGCGTTTGCCCGGGACTTGCAATTTTCGAATTTTTTCCATCCCCTCCTCAGGGGTACGTGACGACCGTGATCCCCCCCCCCCGGATAGGCATCCGCGTGCCCCGGAGGTGCACACCTATCCCCCGGGCCGGGGCCCATGATCCGGTCTTTCCTAGCTCAGGCGCCCAGAGCCTCCCGGTAGGCGTTCGCGAGCCTTCGGGCGATGATGCCTGCCAGGCGTTTCATCACGGTGAGCCCCCCTGCAGGATGGTTTTCAAATATCCTCATTAGCCGCGCTCCGTCGAGCCGAATCACCTTGCTTTCCTTGAGACACCGTGCCGATGCGGTGTATAGGTTGGGCTCCACCAGGGAGGACCAGCCGAACACGGATCCCGGTTCGGTCACGGGGAAGGAGATCTGCCGGGGGCCGCTGATGGTGATATCCACCGATCCCTCCACGAGGATGAACAGGGAATCGGCGAAGTCACCAGCTTCGAACAGCGTGGTTCCGCCGGCACGGGTTTCCTCCACGGCGATGCCTGCCACTTCATCGATGATGTGGGCTGCGATCCCCTGGAACAATTCCGCTTCCTGAAAAAACATGGCGTTCCCTCCCGTGCTTGAGGTTGTCGGCCGAAAACGCCTTCACGGTTGGACCGGGGGAGCCGGAGCCGGACGCCGGGTCCCACACCCCGCCCGAAATGCGGCCTCCCGTGTCGGATGCTGCGCGGGCGACCTTCAATAAGCCATGGTTAGGCGAGCCTTCGATGTTCACTTGCGCGGTAAGAGAAACCCCTTCCCGGATTGGTAAGGAAAGCGGGCACAATAGGTGCGGGCCGACCGTGGTGCCACAAGACCTACTTCGGGGAGATGGATCCGCGCCTCCCCGAAGTAGGTGGCTCGATACGCGCCACGATCAACTTAAAGACATTATACCAGGGCAGGGGGGCCGGGTCAACGGCCCCGGGTCGGGCAGGCCTGATGACCTTTTCCGCTACACCCTCCCTTATGATCATTGTTTGCCTGAGATCTCCGGTGGGACTTCGGCCTTCTCGGGCCATCCTTCGGGAATGATCTGGCCTGGTTTTTCGCCGAGTTTTTCCTTCAATTGTGCGAGCCTGGGCCGCTTGAAGTCCTCGCGGGGCTCCTTGGGGATCCTTCCGCTGAGCATGGATTCGGATCGCAGTCTTCTCCCCAGAGTTCGTTCCATGAGTCCACCCAGTTCGAGAATCCTGTCCACGTCGATCCCGCCGATGTCGATTCCCATTTCATCCAACATCACGCACATGTCTTCGAAGGAGACCAGACCCACGATATTGGGGTCTTTGTAATAATAGCTTCCGGTTCCCGGTACGGGCGTGCGATCCAAAAAATTGGCGGGCTGTCCGCCTGTTCCCCCCAGCGTGCCCTCAAACTTGATAATGCCCGCCTGAAGGGCGGCCAGGACATTGGCCAGGCCCCATCCCCGGGTGACATGAAAATGGGCCAGGTGTAACTCAGGGTTGGGCAGTTCGTCGAGGATCATTGAGAAATAACGGTAGACCTGGTCCGGAGGTGCGGATCCGTCATGGTCCGCGTGTTCGATGTCATCGGCTCCTATGCTGAGCCACCGCTTGGTGAACTCCACGGCGTCTTCCAGCCGGGTGGGTCCGGAAATGGGGCTTCCCCAGATGGTGCTCACGGTCCCGCACATCTCGAGCCCGGCGTCCTTACACTTCTTGATGCAGCGCTCGGCCTCTTTCCAGTATTCGGGCAGGGTGGTGCCGCTGTTGGCGAAGTGGTGTTGTTCGTCCGTTGAGACCATCATGAGTACACGGTCCGGTCCCCGACCTTCCTCTTTCAGGCGTATGGCACGATCCACAGCGGGTTCGCGGATGGTGACGGCCGCCCACTGGATGGAGTCGGGGTCGATTCCTCGTTTCTGGAGCCTTTTCTGAAAGATGTCGGAGCGCACACCTTCCAGGACCGCTTCCGCGTCCTTGAACTGGGGCATGATTCGGGGGTTGCCCAGGTTCGTGGCCTCCATCCTCTTGACGCCTGCAAAGGCGAGTTCCTGGAGATAAAATATTTTTGCCTCGGTGGGAATCCAGATCTCCTCGTGCTGGAATCCGTCGCGGACGGTGATGTCAGCCAGTTTCACCTTCTTGGGCATTCGGGGGTGTACTTTGAAGATGTCGTATTCACTCATGGTTAAATCTCCTTTCCATCTCGCGAGGTCCGGGGGAACCTCGTGGGTGGTTTTCCGGACCGCCCCCACCGGGATCGGCCGGTACTAGACATTAGCGGTTTCAACCGGGCTGAAATCGGGCACGTGCCGGTTCAGGGTGCCCCGGAGTCCCTCCAGGAACCTGGGATCCCGGTAAAGGGCTGCGTCAGCGGCCATTTCTTGCTCCGCGAAACGAATCTCATCCCAATCGCCCGGGTCATAGGATTCCAGCAATTGGAGGATGGCGTCTACGGACTGGGGAGCCAGGGGCCTTCCCAGAGCCGCCATTTCCTCCTGCACCTCTTTCAGGGGTCTGTGTATGAACTCCTTGTAGTTGGAGGGGTCGGAGCGGCGCTTGATCTCCTGCTCCAGTTCGTCCCCGTCGACCAGAAGGGGGGCCCGGTCGGGCCCGGGGCCCGGGATTTCGGATGCGGGTCTGATGGCCAGCTCCAGCCCTTTGGGCAGCAGGATTTCGCCGGTCTTGTCGTCATGGGCCTCCAGGGCGGCCTTGTGATTGGCACGGTCCGCGGCCGGATCCCCCGTCTTTTCCGGCCTGGGAAAAGGAAAGGGCACTTCCACGACCTCATTGTAGATACCGATCCGCTTGAGGTCTTGGGCCATGACCTCTTTTGCGGTGAGGGCCATGGCCTTTGCATTGGCCGGTCCCGACTTGACCAGGGAACGCGCGATGCCTCCCCAGCCGGGGATGAGGCCGATCAGGGCCTCGCTGAAGCACATGCCGCTGCGGCTGTCGCCCAGGATGTAGTCGGCCATGAGCTGGATTTCCGCGGAGCCTCCGAACCGGATCCCCCCGCCGCAGATCCCCACCACGCGGAGGTGTTCGGACAGTTGCCTGATCCTCCGGTAGAGGCCGATGCCCTTTTCGAGCCTTTCTTCGGCCCATCGATAAAGCAGGTCTATCTCTTCGGCCGGGGCCCCGGCGGCCTCTTTCTCCCGCCTGGCCTCCAGGGTGGCTTCAAGTTTCCTGAGGCTCTCCTTGAGGTCTCCTCCCGTGTGAAATGGAGCGCATGATCCATAAAGCAGCAGGTAGTCCAGATCCTGGGCCTGGTCCAGGACCGCATCTAGGCCCTCCAGGTATGCCACCAGTTCCTGACTCCCCACCTGGTGCATGGGAGGGTTGTAATAGCAGAGCACGGCCCCGGGCCGTTCCCGGAAAGCCACCCGGTCAATAAAGAGATACGAAGCGTCCGACCGCCATTCGTAAAGGACCTCTTTGTTCTTGTAATCAGGGATCGTCCCCGTTCGGACTATACTTACAGGCCCCTTCATGGGTTCACCTCCATGATTCAATATAAGTCATGAAAAAGAGAATACACGCCCCCCGTCTCCAGCCCGGATCCCCACGACCCGGCGCATGCCGTTTGGAGGCGTGTTTTCCCACTCCCGGGGAGCGCGGGTGATGTTTTTTTGAAGTATGTCTCACTCGCCCTCCAGGAACCGCTTCTGCAGGCGTCTCATGCCGGACAGCCACCGGTCGTAATCGGCGACTTTCCTCTCCATGTAAGTCTGGACCTCCGGGTGCGGCAGGATCAGGAACCTTTCTTCGGCCAGGGCCCGGACCACGTCGTCGGCCACCTGGTCCGCTTCGATCATCCCGTCCACTGCCGCCACGCCGCCCCCCTGACGGGTCATGGCGGTGCGAACGGCCTGTGGGCAGAGGACGGAGACCTTGATACCCTGGTCTCCGTACGTGATGGCGAGGTTTTCGGCCAATCCCACGGCGGCGTGCTTGGTCACCGAGTAGGGGGCGGAGCCGATCTGGCTCAGGAGACCCGCGGCAGACGCCGTGTGGAGCAGGTAACCGCCACCCCGGGCGATCATACGGGGAATGACGGCCTTGGCCGCATAGACGTGGCTCATGACGTTTACTTCCCAGATCCGCTGCCAATCCTCGGCCGGAACGTCCACCGAACCCAGGACGATGATCCCCGCGTTGGCGCAGAAAAGATCAATGGGTCCGCACTGTTCTTCGGTCTTTTCCACCAGGTGGACTACGTCTTCTTCCCGTCGAACGTCACACCTCACGGATAGGCCGCCGATCTCCTGCGCCACGGCCCGGGCGCCTTGCTCGTCGATGTCCGCCACCACAACGGCCTTTGCGCCTTCCTTTGCGAATCGGCGGCATAGTGCCTCCCCAATGCCCGAGGCCCCACCCGTCACCACCGTGACCTTGTCCCTGATTTCCATGTCGATTCATCCTTCCCCGGGGATTCCAGGGCCCTGGGTCGCGCGAGGAGTGGCCCGGACCGCTCCTTGCGCACGACGATCCCGGGGTCCCCCGTGGGACTTCCGTGATTCTACCCCCGTACCGCGATGTTCCGGATTTGGAAATCCTCGCTTATTGTTCGGAAAGAAAATAGTTAGTCAAAATTCGTGGATTGGGCAAGTAAAAAAGGTCGGAACGGGCATAACTGGGTATGCCGTTTGTCCTTGCAGAGAGCCCCCCGGGCTTCCATTTGCCTCTTTTTCCTTGACTCCCGCTCAAAAGGCCCCTATGCTCCCTCCTTCGGAAAGAGTGTTTTACTTCTTGTCGGCATCATTACCAGGAGAAAACATGGGAATCTTGAACAGATTACTCGGCGCGCGGCAGCCCAAGGAAATCCCCAAACTCGGGCGAAACGATCTTTGCTGGTGCGGCAGCGGGAAGAAATACAAGAGATGTCATCTGGATTCAGATATGAGGAAACGTTCCCGGGTCCTTGACTCGAGGTGCACCACCCGCTCCTGAAGCCGGTAATACTATCCGTGCCGGTGGCATTCGACAAAAAGAGCAAGCCGGGGTGAACCCCGGCTTGCTCTTTTCAATTCTTGGCGTTCACACGCCCCACTCCTCCAAAATGGCGACGCAATCCCCGGGAATTTTATTTCTTCAAAGCTTCAGGTTGAAGGGCCGGATGGCGTTCTGCCTCAGATGGAATTGGAGTTTTCCTCTGAATCTGTTAACTACAGAAAAGAGAGGAGGAAAACGAGATGAAAAAACAACGACGCAACTATACGGCTGAGCAAAAGGTAGCGATCCTGAAAGAACATCTGGTAGAAGGCAAGCCTCTATCAGACCTGTGCGATTCATATGACCTTCACCCCACGGTGTTTTACCGGTGGCAGAGGGAGTTTTTTGAAAAAGGGGCCCTAGCCTTCAAGAAGAAGGTAGGGGGTCGGACGAAGAAATTAGAGCAGAAAATCGCAAGGTTAGAAAAGAAACTGACCCAGAAGAACGAGGTCTTGTCAGAACTGATGGAAGAGCACGTGGCTC
>JAFDIS010000056.1 GCA_019307945.1 Deltaproteobacteria bacterium
ATCCTACAGGTCAACGGCGAGGTAGAGCCCCAAATCGCACAGCAGAGAGACGACCTTCGATTCACCATCTCCAAGCGAATCATCGAAGTGTACGCCTCCAGGGTCACGGTGGTCAACGGCGACCACAAGGCCATTCCCCTTGTGATGAACCGCCACGTGGAACGCGCACTTCGGCTTTTCAAAGGCAAGGACCGCACATTCTTCCTGAATGCATACAGGCGCTCGGGAAGATATCGTCCGGCCATCGTCCGGGCCCTCAAGAAGGCAGGACTTCCGGAAGAACTCTCCTGGCTGCCGCTCATCGAGAGCGGCTTCAAGATACGGGCCCTTTCCCGCGCACGGGCGCTGGGGCTGTGGCAGTTCATCGCCTCGACGGGATACAAGTTCGGGCTCAAGCGGGACCGGTACGTGGACGAGCGAATGGATCCCGAAAAATCGACACGAGCGGCCATCGCATATCTCAAGGAACTGCACGGCATCTTCGGAGATTGGACAACGGCCCTGGCCGCCTACAACTGCGGCGAAGGCACTGTCCTGAAGAGGATCAGGAGGCAAAGGGTCAGTTACCTGGACAACTTCTGGGATCTTTACGAGACCCTTCCCATGGAAACGGCCTTCTATGTGCCCAAGTTCCTGGCGGTCCTTCACATCCTCCAGGCCCCTGAGGCCCATGGGTTCACACTCCCGGAAGTGGACGAAGAGGTGCGCTACGAAGAGGTGGTGGTGAACCGTCCGGTGCATCTGAGGACCCTGGCAAAACACTTGAGTGTTTCCTATGACCTGCTGAAAAACTTGAACCCCGCCCTGAAACGCTACTTCACGCCCAACAGGCCGTATGCCGTCAGGGTACCCCTCGGGAAGGGAGAGATGCTGCGGGCAAGCCTGGCAAAAATCCCGACATGGAAGCCTCCGGTGCCCGAATACGTGGTTCACCGCGTGAGGAGCGGGGAGAGCCTCTCGGTCCTGGCCCGACGATATCGAACGAGCGTCAGGGCCATCATGCGCCTGAACGGACTCCGAAGCAGACACTACATCAAGGCGGGATGGAAACTCAAGATCCCCACAAGGCGTTATGCCGCAAGGTCCCGCCCCACCGCGGGCGTTACGGTCACTCGGTCCGGACCACCTCCCTCCCGATACGTGGTGAGAAAGGGCGATTCGTTGTGGCTGATCGCTCAACGCTTCGGTACCACGACACAGGCCATCCAGCTCCTTAACGGCCTGACCGATACACATTTGCGCATAGGCCAGGTGCTGCGGATATCGGGTGGACAGACAGACGTCAGCGCCATCCGGACCAAGCCTTACGTGGTGCTCCAGGGAGACTCACCTTATATGATCGCACTCAAGAACCAGATGAGCCTCTCCGAATTCCTGAGGCTGAACGGCCTGACACCCCGAAGTACCATCTTTCCCGGTCAGACCCTTCTGGTCAAGGCGGAATGATCACGGAGCCAATGAAACCGCCCGAGTTCTCTTCCAGGGACAGTTTGAAAAAGCTGTGGTGGCTGCACGATTCCTTCTGGCACGCCTCTCTGGTGCGGGAGTTGGGCCCTGCGGAGGCCAATCGACTGAATCTGGAAGTCTCCGAGAAACTCTTCCGCATGATGACCGTCTCACTCCTCCGTGAAAAAGTGATTCGCAGGCCCCGATCGATCCAGGACTTGATGGGTGTTTTTCGTACCGTGTGGAAGAACGCATTTTTCGACGAGCTCTACGTGGACGAACCCATCCGGTACAGGGGAAAAACGGCAACGTGGATCGGCACCCGTTGTCATGCCTACGATTCCCTGAGAAAGGCCGGCATGCTGGAAGGGTACGACTGCGGTTGCCGGGCCCTTCGAAACGGCGTGATGAAGGCGCTGCGCCTTGAACCGCTCCACGAAATCAGGGAGAGTCTGGTTCGCGGAGACGGCCGTTGTGTCATCGATGTCACCTATAAGCCAGCAAGACCGTTCTGACTTTCCCCCCGAACCCTTCCGGATCCAAGACCCCCGAATCAGCACCATCCGGCGCGGCGGAGTCCACCAGCGGAAAGCTGGGGCTGCAATCTTTTTTTGCTTTTCTGTTTTGTGTTCAGGATCGTCTCACACCCTTCCGTGGAGAAGAACAATGGGAAGGACCTGGCCCAGGTGGGCGATTGCATGGTCAGGACGTGGATCACCCGGCCTGAGGGACGAAGGCGCGCCGTTGGTGAGAAGCGCCGTTCTGGCCCCCGCCGCGTGTCCCGCCATGACATCGAAACGAAAGTCTCCCACCACGAGCAGTTCCCCGGGCGTGATGCCCATGGCCTCGGCAGCCTTCAGCACACCGTCCGGGTCGGGCTTGGGCAGGGCCGTGTCGCGGGTGAGGATCACGGTGAAATCTCGAGATGAAACATACTGGAAATTGTCCAGGGCCAGCAGGACCGAGCTCAGGCTGTTGCGCGTGAGAATTCCCACGTGGATGCCCCGACTCCTGAGCCCCAGGATGCATTCTTCGGCCCCCGCATTGGGACGGGAGACTGCGGCCGCCGCCTCTTCTCTTCGTTCCAGGATCTCCAAGGATCTTTTTCTCGACTCCGGGGGCAGGGACGCCAAATATTCGAGGATGGCCATCTCTTCCGGGCACCGGATCTCACGCTTGATTGCTTGAAAATCCAGCGCCCCCGGGATGGTGAGAGTCCCGTCGAAATCGAAAAGTACTCCTTTTAGAGGCCCGGAAACCAGGGTGATCATGATCGGGCTTGCTCCATTAGGACCGGCTCAGGCCCAAGGTCGTTTCCCACCATAAACATTTGACGGTTGCCTTCCCGGAGACGCGCATGTAGAAAAACAGGCATGAATGTTTCTACCTCCCCCCAACCGCGGTTTCTCGCCGGGGGATCTGCCGCCGCCTGGATCTTCTGGGCGGTTCTCTGCCTGACGGCTGCCCTGTTTCCTCCGGCCCATGCCCATTGCCAGGGGCCGTCGGGCGCGGGCCTCACTTTTCAGGATGGTCTCGTCTCCGCCCGGCTTCAGGACGAACCTCTCGAAAGCGTCCTTGCTAGGATCGAAAAAGAAAAAAACGTCTGGTTCAAGGGAATAGAGGCATGCAAGGGCCGTTCGGTGACAGTGGAATTCAGTGATTTGCCCATCAGACAGGCCGTCGAGCGGATCCTTTCATCCACCAACTATTGTCTGGTTTTCGATAAGGGAGGCCGTCTGAAGGGTGTTTTCATCCTGGGCGGACCGTCCGGCGCCACATCCCGCGTCCCCGCTCGTTCCGGACCCCGGCGCAAAAGCCTGCCTCGAAGACGCAGGTGATGCCCCCAACGGATCCTTTCCTCTCATGGTGAAACGGTCGTCCTCGCCCGTAGGCCTTCACGCCAGGCGTGGGGACTCACGTAGCGGTCCCGTAGGCTCCAGATCCCTAATCGCATTTTTTTGGCCGTGGTTTCGGCCTCCACGTATGGACGGGGATCGAAACCCTTGGGCAGACCTTCACGGTACACTTCGGCCAGCCCCTTTTGGACCAGCTCCAGGTTGATATTCTTCCCCGAAAGATAGAGCACGCCCAGAATCTTGTTAAATGGGGCGGAAGCCTTGCCGAAACCGCGGACCTCCACTTTCTTGCCCTGCACCAATCTTGACAGAAAGGACTTTGCCTCCTCACCGAAGGGCTGCCCCCGGTAGAGGGGGTCATTGGAAATTTCGGGCGCATCGATCCCCACGAGCATCACGTATAGGACAAGGCCGTTTTTTTCCACACGCACCGTGTCCCCGTCATAAACCTTGGACACGATGAATTCGCCTCCCGGAGATGCGGCGCTCATGGGGATGGAAAGTCCCAGTGTCAGGAGCACGAAGAGAAAAAGAACCCTTTTCAACGGACCCTCCCGGATGGCGCGGGTATTGATGCTCGAAGACGATGATGAAACTATAGCCCATCGGGGCGAAAATCACAAACCAAAAAGCATCTGACGGCCTGTCGATCTTCGGTAATTGGACATCCCTTCCCTCCTGAATTTATTTGACAAGCGGAACGGCGGGAGGATATAAGCGGCAGCGAGTATTGAACAATTCCGGGGGGGGGGAGATGGACCTATGGATTCGGCCGATGCAATCCGCCTCATCAGCTTCGTGGACCCATTCGGCAGGCGTTCCGGTAAGGAGCGGAGGCGCAGGCGTTCCGACGAGGTGGAAAGAAGAAGCGGCCTTTGCAGAAGATCTACCGTTGAAAGAAGATCCACCCTGGATCGAAGAGCCAACCACCGGGGAGACAGGCCCATCCGGGGCCTCGAACCCCTCTGGTCCCCGGACCCGGAATGCCTCCACCGGCTGGGGGAAACAGAACTTCCCATCTGCATCATAGGACCGGACAGGAGAAGCGGGACCGAGCGCCGGAGCGGAATGGACAGGCGGGATTTCACTATTTTCTGACAATTGTGTTCTAAAACATGGCCCGCGCAGGCGAGGCAAGGCAAAATGTCCCTTCAAGTTTTTCTTCGCTCCTGTCGAATAGTTCTTGCCCGGCAGGACATCAACGCCGCCGTACCGCCTTTTCAAGGACCACTTGGGTCGGGCGGTCGATGTCCAGGAACTGCACGCAGTTCGTGATTGACTTTCCCGGGAACCAAGCAGGAGGAGGCATACCCGATGGCGAAGATGACGCAGGAGCAGGTGGAGGAGGCCTTGAAGGCCTTTCAGATGGCACCCATGGTACGTTACGATCAAAAGAAGGACGCTTTTACCATCACAAGCGTGTTTTTCAAGGCCCTGGGACGCATCGGCGCCGAGACCATGGCCGAGAGAATCAAGAAGGCCCTTCCCCATGCCACGGTTTCGCGCGTGTGGACGAGCGCGGCGGGGAGGGACACGCAATGCGGCTATGAATGCGTAGAATTCAGGGTTTGAACCCCGCGCGCCGTCTCATTTTCCCACAAAATTCCTCCCTTCCCCATTGAGGAAGCGCTGATATTGCACGCTTCTTCGTCCGAAGTTTCGACCGAACCTATTTCCCACTTGACAAAAATTGTAATGAATTGCTAGATTTTACAATTTTTGGCAAGCTGAAAGCTGATGAAGCTCGGCATGGTTTCCCGCCGACCGAATGGGTCCGGCGGGACATCCTTCGGGGATATCCGCCCTGGCGCTGTTCATCTCCCTTGAAAGTCGGGTATAATGCATTAACTTTGAATGAAAGCATTCCCAGGAGCCGTCGCTTCCAGCGTATCTTCAGCATAACATTTCCCCTAAAACTGAAATCCTACGTTGGAGAAGAGGAAAAGGATGAAGACGAGTCTCGAACAAATCACTCCGGTAAAGAAGAAACTCACCGTGGAGATCGAAGCGGCTGAGGTGGACCGGCGGCTGGCGGGAGCATACAGGAAAGTAGGAAAGCGTGCCAAGATCCCCGGATTCAGACCGGGTAAAATACCCAAGGCCCTCCTAAAGAGGTATTTCGGGGACCAGGTCACCGACGAGGTGGCGAGAAACCTGATCAATGAAACCTTCCCAAGGGCCCTGGAGGAAACAAAGATATTGCCCATCGGCACGCCCTTGCTCGAAAAGGGATCCCTCGAAGAAGGGGGAGTCTTCACCTACTCGGCCGAAATGGAAGTGCGTCCCGAATTCGAGGTCAAGGACTACGAGGGCCTCGAGGTTCAGAAAGAGAAGATCACGGTCTCCGAAAGGGACGTCATGGATCGGCTGGAAGAGATACGCAGGGGGCGGGGCCGGCTCAAGGACATAGTGGAGGATCGGCCCGTCCGGGACGGCGATTACGTGGTGATCAACTATCGTGGATTCGAGGGAGACGAAGCCCTCGAGGACATTCAGGCTGAAAACTTCATGATCCGCGTGGGAAGCGGTGACTTTCATCCTGAGTTTGAGTCATCGCTGGTGGGTCTTGAAAAGGGAAGATCCGCACGATTCCAGGTCCGTTTCGAGGAATCCTTCCGCCACAGCGGCCTTGCCGGCAAAGAGGTCAGGTTCGAGGTGGAAGTCCTGGACATCAAGGAAATGGAGATACCGGAGCTGGACGATGAGTTCGCAAAAAGCCTCGACGGCGAGTTCCCCGACCTGGAAGCGCTAAAGAATAAGGTGCACAAGTCGATAACGGAAGAAGAGGAAAGGAGAACGGAACAGGATCTCAAACGGAGGATCCTCGATCGGATCGGCGCCAACGTGGATATAGCCCTGCCCGACACTCTGGTGGAAACGGAAGTCATGTATGCCGTTCAAAACGTTCAGCAATCTCTCGCCCGCAGTGGATCAAGCCTGGATAAGGCCGGGCTGACGGAGGCCAAATTGCGTGAGGACTTCCGGCCCTCTGCGGAAAAAAGGGTCAAAGATCTCCTCATCCTAGGCCAGATCGCACGTCAGGAGAACATCTCGGTAAGCGATGATGAAGTGGAGGAACGCATCGAAAACATGGCTGCGGAAATGGGTCAAGACCCTGAAATGCTGAAGAAATATTATGAAGCCAGAGATCTCAAGGGTTCCCTTGCGGATCGGATACTCGAGGAAAAAACATTGAACTACCTAGTGGAGCATGCTAAGATTACAGAAGTGGAAAAAGGCCAATTAAATCAAGAGGAAACTACGGAAGAGGAGAAAAGATAACCCGATGCTGATACCCATCGTCGTCGAGCAAACCAACCGGGGAGAACGTGCTTATGACATCTATTCGCGGCTTCTGAAGGACCGGATCATATTCATGGGTGAACAGGTGCACGACAGCATGGCCAACACCATCATCGCCCAGATGCTGTTTCTGGAATCCGAGGACCCGGACAAGGATATCTACCTTTACATCAATTCGCCGGGCGGTTCCGTAACCGCCGGGCTGGCTGTTTACGATACCATGCAGTACATCAAACCCGACGTGGCGACCATCTGCATGGGACAGACTTCCAGCATGGCGGCGCTGTTGCTCGCCGCAGGAGCACAGGGGAAGAGATACGCCCTGCCCCACTCCAGGATCATGATTCATCAGCCTCTGGGAGGGGCTCAGGGCAAGGCCACTGACATCGACATCCAGGCCAAGGAGATTTTGAAGATTCGCGATACGATCAACCAGATCCTCGCGAAGCACACGGGTCAGCCGGTTGAAAAGATCGCCCAGGACACGGAGCGGGATTTCTTCATGAGTAGCGAGGAGGCGCGCTCCTATGGCCTGATCGACAAGACGATCACCAGCCGGGAGATGCAGGAAGCGATTCAGGCGAAACAAAAATAAGGATTTAGTCATGACGAAAAAGAACGACTCTTCCGACGACCTGCTCTGTTCCTTTTGCGGAAAGAGCCAGGATGAGGTCAAGAAACTTATAGCCGGTCCCTCGGTGTACATCTGCGACGAGTGCATCCAGTTGTGCAATGAGATCATCGCAGAGGAATACGGACAGGAGGCCGAGGACGAATCGGCGGGCAAACTGCTCAAGCCCTATGAGATCAAGGAAATCCTGGACCAATACGTGATCGAGCAGGAGAGGCCCAAGAAGGTCCTCTCCGTGGCCGTTCACAACCACTACAAGCGAATCAATACCAAGGTGGACATGGAAGGGGTGGAGATTCAGAAGAGCAACATCCTTCTGATCGGACCCACTGGATGCGGGAAGACGCTCCTGGCACAGACCCTCGCCCGGATTCTCAAGGTCCCCTTCACCATCGCCGACGCCACGACGCTGACGGAGGCGGGATACGTGGGGGAAGACGTCGAAAACATAATCCTGAACCTCGTTCAAATGGCTGATTACGACGTTGAGGCCGCCTCGAAAGGGATCGTCTATATCGACGAAATTGACAAGATAGCCCGCAAGTCGGACAGTCCTTCCATCACACGGGATGTCTCGGGGGAGGGAGTCCAGCAGGCGTTGCTCAAGATCATCGAAGGAACCATGGCCAGTGTGCCGCCCAAGGGTGGCAGGAAACACCCGCACCAGGATTTCGTAAAGGTTGACACGAGCAACATTCTCTTCATCTGCGGCGGGACGTTCAATGGCCTGGACAAGATAATCAAGAGCCGCATAGGAAGCAAATCCCTGGGATTCGAAGCGGACATCAGGAAAAAGGAAGAAGAGAACCTGAACGAAATCATGGGCATGGTGCAGCCTGAAGACCTGATCAAGTTCGGGCTTATTCCTGAGTTCATCGGGCGGATTCCCATCATCGCCAGTCTCGACGAATTGAGCCTTGACGCATTGGTCCGGATTCTCACCGAGCCCAACAACGCCTTGATCAAGCAGTACAAGAAGTTGTTCGAGCTCGAAGGCGTGGAACTAAAGTTTACCGACGAGGCCCTCCAGGCCGTGGCGCGGGGGGCGACGGAACGAAAATCCGGGGCCCGTGGACTCAGGGCCATCCTGGAGTCCGTGATGCTGGATATCATGTATGATATCCCTTCTCTTCCCGACGTCCGCGAGTGTGTGGTGGGGGAAGAGGTGATCACCAAGGGGGAATCCCCTCTCCTTCTCTATGAGAATCAAGTGGGGTATGCATAACGACATGTTCAATCTCACGAAAAAGGACACCGGCGACTATTCGCTGGGAAGGCGCTATTACTACCCGCTCCTGCCGCTTCGGGACGTGGTGGTGTTTCCCAACGTGGTGGTCCCGCTCTTTGTGGGTCGCGAAAAATCCATCAAGGCGCTCGAACACGCCATGTCGCAACACAAGGAGATCTTTCTCTCCGCCCAGAAAGACGCCAAGGTGGATGAACCGGCTCCCAAGGACATCTATGTTCACGGCACGGTGGGAACGGTTCTGCAACTCCTCAAGCTGCCTGACGGAACAGTCAAGGCATTGATCGAAGGGAAACGCCGCGGGAAGATCGAAAACTTCCTCCACAACCCCGAGTTTTTCATGGTGGAGGTGAGCCATTCCCACGAGCAACAGGCGGCCGACCTGGAGACGGAAGCACTCATCCGTTCCATCAATGCCGGTTTCCAGGAATACGCCAAGCTGAACACCAAGATCAGCGACGAAATCGTCAACACGGTTACATCCATAGAGGATCCCAGCCGACTGGCCGACACCATCGCCGGCCACCTTGCCCTGAAGGTCCAGGAAAAGCAGCAGATCCTGGAAACCGAAGGCCTGAACCGCCGGCTTGAAAAGATCTTCGAGAAGCTGCGCAAAGAGATCAACATCCTTCGGGTCGAACAACGCCTCAGGGCGCGGGTCAAGAAACAGATGGAGAAGACCCAGAAGGACTACTACCTCAACGAACAGATGCGTGCCATCCAGAAGGAGATGGGCACGAAAGACGATTTCAAGGCGGAACTGAGCGAACTGGAGAAAAAGATCAAGAGGAAGCGCCTTTCCAAAGAGGCGTATGCGAGGGTCCGGCAGGAATTCAAGAAACTCAAAATGATGTCCCCCATGTCTGCCGAGGCCACGGTGGTCCGCAACTACATCGACTGGATCCTGGCATTGCCCTGGTACGAAAAGACCAAAGACAAGCTGGACATTCAGGAAGCCGAGACCATCCTCGAGGAAGACCACTACGGCCTGGAAAAACCGAAAGAGCGAATTCTCGAATACTTGGCCGTACAGCGGCTCGCCAAGAAGATCCGCGGCCCGATCCTTTGCTTCGTGGGCCCCCCCGGCGTAGGGAAGACTTCCCTGGCCAAGTCCGTGGCGCGGGCCACGGGTAGAAACTTCGTGCGTCTGTCGCTGGGAGGCGTCAGGGACGAAGCCGAAATCCGGGGGCACCGCAGGACCTATATCGGCGCGTTGCCCGGTAAGATTATCCAATTTCTCAAGAAGGCAAAGTCCAACAACCCGGTCTTCTGCCTCGACGAAGTGGACAAGATGAGCACCGACTTCCGGGGAGATCCGTCGGCTGCCCTGCTGGAGGTGCTGGACCCGGAGCAGAACTATGCATTCAACGATCACTACCTGGACCTGGACTACGACCTTTCCCAGATCCTTTTCATCACTACTGCCAACAACCTGCACGGCATCCCTCTCCCGCTTCAGGATCGCATGGAGATCATTCGTCTGCCGGGATATACCGAGGTGGAGAAACTCAACATCGCCAAACAGTTTCTGATAAAAAAACAGGTGGAGCAGAACGGACTGGAGCCGCACAACATCCGCTTTTCAGACGGGGCCATCCTGACCATCATCCGAAACTACACCAGGGAGGCCGGCGTCAGGAACCTGGAACGAGAAATCTCCTCCATCTGCCGAAAGGTGGCCAAAGAGGTGGTGCGCAACGGAAAGGATACCAGCGTCCACGTGAAGAGCCAGTCGATTCATAAATACCTGGGCGTCATCAAGTTCCGTTACGGCAGAACCGAGGAAAAGAACACCGTGGGCGTGACCACCGGACTCGCCTGGACGGATGTGGGAGGAGAGCTTCTCCAGACCGAGGCCACGGTCATGCCGGGCAAAGGAAGCCTGGTTCTCACCGGCAAACTGGGAGAAGTGATGCAGGAGTCAGCGCAGGCTGCCCTGAGCTATGTACGTTCCAGGGCCCGACAGCTCCGGTTGCCCGACAATTTCTATGAAAAAGTGGACATTCACATACACGTTCCTGAGGGGGCCATTCCCAAGGACGGCCCGTCCGCCGGAATCACGCTGGCGACCTCCATCGTTTCAGCCCTCACGGGCAAGCCGGTCAACCGCGACATCGCCATGACCGGAGAAATCACATTGCGAGGAAGAATCCTTCCCATTGGGGGTTTGAAGGAAAAAATCCTTGCAGCCCATCGCGGTGGCGTGAACAAGGTCCTCATCCCCATGGAGAACAAGAAGGACATTGAGGAGATCCCCAAGAAGATCCTGAAAAAGGTGGAACTGGTGCTTGTGGAACACATGGACGAAGTGTTGACTGAAGCCCTCATCATGGAGGACGGGGAAGAACTCCTGCTGCCCAGCGAGGAATGCGAGCCCTTTTGCATCAGAGAGATTCGACAGGATCAGGACAAGTCCTCATCCGAGATCACCGCGCACTGATCCGGGTATAATTTCTTGACAAAGCCGGGCAAGATTGCTAGACAACAGTCTTCTTCGGTTGGGGCGGGTAGCTCAGTGGGAGAGCATCGGCCTTACAAGCCGGGGGTCACAGGTTCAAATCCTGTTCCGCCTACCAGCCATGCTTCAGGGCGGCTCGGTGGCTGCGGAGAGAACGCCGCCGGCCGGCAACACCAAACTCCCGCCAGACGGGAGTAAGGGGCCGAGGCCTTTGAAGCAACCTAAATAATTTACGGGGGCGTAGTTCAGTTCTGGTTAGAACGCCGGCCTGTCACGCCGGAGGTCGCGAGTTCGAGTCTCGTCGTCCCCGCCAGTAATATCAAGGGGTTACGCTAAAAACGCAACCCCTTCTTTTTTTCGCATTTCAAATTTTCCGACCCTATTTCCAGCTTTTTAAGCGAACTTTCCGCTTATCTTCAATCTTAAGCTCCGCAGATGACATAAGATGGAAGGCAGGTCAAACGGTGATTCCTGCGAACGTGCTCAAAAGAGAGCATGAAGAAATCCGTGAAGGAGACCGGCGACGCTCCATTCGGTGCATTTGCAGGCTTTCAAGACATCATCAAATCTGGATTGGAGGTGATTTTGCCATTGCTATGACGTGCAACGGGGTACATGCAAATTCGCAGAACTCAATGACTTGGAGTTTGGCCTCCCATTCCTTTTTTTTCTCCCGAACAGATGGACGACGGGATGCAAGTAACAGCGATCCGAATTCCGCAGCTTCCCGTACTCGAAACTCACACGTTGAGCATGTATGATTTTGTTACAACCCTCTCTCATCTTCAAACTCTCTCCTGGGAGTTTTCTTGATGAATCTGCCAACTCATACAAATTCCCAACGATCCTCTCATCTCTAAGTGGGCGGAATTCATTTGCTTCCAGAAAACTTTCGTCATAAGCTCGATATAAAACGGCTACCTCCCTTAGGAGATGAATAATCTGCGCTTCCTTAAGCGTTTCCCTACATGAAAATGTTATCTCTCCCTTTCCTTTTCGTTCTTGAATCTCCTTGTCTGCGAAGAAAATCGATAACAACCGATAAGCCGCCAACTCGATCCTCTCGAAATCGACTGGAGGGATCCAAGGTCTTCCATAAAGTTCTTCTCCAGACATTTTCTTAACCCTCCATGCCTATATGATGGACTCAGTCCGCGGTATTTGAGTTGTCACCGAGCTAGATTTCATGAATGTGCCCATAACGCCCTATCCAAATTCTGGGGCTTGTGTAAGAAATCCTCTCCGCAGGTTTGCTTTGGCTCTGTTTAGATCTTCTTCAAATTCTTTCAGTAGAGGGTGATGGGCCGTAGCGCTCTGTCCGGTTTTTGGGGCCAGGTAATCATTAGTGTGAAGGTGCGCGGATCACGCGGTCCGTTTCGGAGTCCAAAAAGGCGTTCAAGGTCTCTTCCACGGTACCGTGGACAATCCGTCCCGGTGCCTGGAAAGACGCCCTTCCTCCATTTTGATGATCCGACTGGATTTTTTCGCACCCCCTCTGATATTCTTCATCCCGTAACACTCCTTCAGAGTTCCAGCCCGGAGTGCTGAGGCGCGCGGGCTTTTCTGTCCGATCCATCCATTCAGGGACGTTGGGTAACCATTGAGGAGCAGAAGATGTCACAAAAGGAAAAGGCGTGGGAGAAAAGAATCACCACCCCTGAAAAAATCCTTGGGAAGATCAGACCCGGGATGAGCATTTTCCTCGGCACGGGCGTCTCCGAACCCCGCACCCTGGTCAAGGCGCTCCTGGCCGCCGACGACGCGAATCTCCAGGACCTGGAACTTGTCCAGCTGGCCAGCTTTGGTGAAGCCCTTTCCATCCGGGAAAGGTTTTCCCGCAAATTTCGCCTCAAGACCTTCTTCGCCGGATGGGTGGCCAGCGAGGCGATTACGGCCGGCCGGGTGGATCTCATCCCCAGCCGGTTCAGCCGCATCCCTTCACTCATCGAATCGGGTCTCATCAAGATCAATGTGGCCTTTGTCCAGATTACGCCGCCCGACCGGGCGGGGTACGCCAGCCTGGGAGTTTCCATCGACGTGGCGCGACAGGCCATGGAACACGCGAACCTCGTGGTGGGAGAGATTAACGACGAGGTCCCCCGTACCCTTGGCGACACCTTTGTCCACGTGAACGATTTTCACTATTTTGTCCGGGCCTCTGAACCGCCCCTCTGGTTCTCCCGCCTGCACGTGGACGACGTCTTCGATCGCCTGGGTCGCAACGTGGCCGGCCTGATCCAGGACGGAAACTGTCTAGGATTCGCATTGGGACCCCTGTTCGAAGCCCTGGGATCTCACCTTCAAAGAAAACGCCACCTGGGCATCCACTCGCAGTTCATGACGGACGCTCTGATGGACCTGATCAAGAGCGGGGCCGTGACCAACCGCCGAAAGGGATCTTTTCGCGGAAAAAGCGTGTGCGCCTATGCACTGGGGACCCGGGAGCTCATGCGCTGGCTTCACCGCAATCCACTAGTGGAATTCCAGGGCATCGACGTTGTCTCGGACCCCAAGCGCATCAGCAGCAACGACAACTACATCCTGATCCTGCCCGTTCGCAAGATAGACCTGACGGGCGGAATCGCTCTTCACAGCGGCAAGGGCAATCTCATGGCCGGGCCCGGTCAGGCCCAGGAGTTTCTCACGGGGACGTCCGCATCCCGCGGGGGGAGGACGATAGTGGCCCTGCCCAGCCGGAACCTGGCGGGCAAATCCAATATCGTGCTGTCCGTGGAGGAGTTCCCGAACCAGTTCTCGGTGAGGGAATCCCTGGACCTGGTGGTGACCGAGTACGGGGTGGCGTCTCTGACCGGTCGTACCATCAGGGAACGGGCCTTGGCCCTGATCGACATCGCCCACCCGGACGACCGGCTGGACCTGGTCCGGCGCGCCAAAGAACAAAATTTGCTTCATCCGGAACAGACCTACCTTTCCGATTCCGGAAAGCTCTATCCTTCGGAGCTCGAATGTACCCATACCTTCGGGGCCGATCTGGTGGTCCGTTTCAGGGCCATAAAGCCTTCCGACGTGGACGAGATGCGCAGGCTCTTCTACCGTTTTTCCGACGAAGCCGTCTACTACCGCTATTTCTCCCCCATCAAGACCATGCCGCACACCAAGATGCAGGAATACGTGAACATCGACTACCGGCGCACCATGTCCATCGTGGGCCTGGTGGGGGAACCCGGCGAAGGAAGGATCATAGCCGAGGGGAGGTATGTACGTTTCGCGGACCGGCCTTACGCCGACGTGGCCTTCGTGGTGGACGAGGCCTATCAGGGCAGGGGCATCGCCTCTTTTTTGTTACGGGCACTGTCCCGAATCGCCATGGATCGGGGGATAGAAGGGTTCCATGCCGACGTGCTCGCCACCAACCGTGCCATGCTGAAGGTATTCGAGAAATCTCCATTTCCACTCCAGGCCACCCTGGAAGGGGGCGTCTACGCGGTCACCATCCCTTTCACCCCGAAGAAGGGTTCACAGGAAACCACTTGAAATGGCGATCCCTATGGGGTATGGCAGAGGCCATACAAAGCCTGTCTGCCCTTTCAGGCGGCGGTAGGGAGGGAAACTTGGCGGAGAAAGAGGAACTGATTCAAAAACGGGAAGGACCCCTCTGTACCCTGGTGATCAACCGCCCGGAGAAACGAAACATGGTCACAGTGGACTGTCTCCTGGCCCTGACCCGCACTTTCGAAGAGCTGGCCGGGGATGCCGATATTCGATGTGTGATCCTGACGGGTGCCGGGGAACAGGCCTTTTGTGCGGGGTTTGACATAGGGGCGTTGCCCACGGAGGTCCCTCCGGACCTGGAGGCACGGCTCAAGGAGACACCGCCTCTGGAAATGGCCCTCCACGCCATGCGCGCCTACCCGTACCCTGTGGTGGGCATGCTTAACGGGTACGCCTTCGGCGGGGGTTGCGAGCTGGCCATCGGCTGCGACATCCGCGTGGCGGCCCGCCGGGTAAAGATGGGAGTCCCACCTGCGAAACTGGGCATCGTTTATCCATACGACGGATACCGGCGATTCTTGCGAGTCCTGGGTTTCGCCGCCACGTTGGAGATTTTTCTGACAGGCCGCAGGTATGACAGCTCTGAATGTCTCCGCAGGGGGATGGTGAACTACGTGGTGGAAGACGATCAACTGGAATCCTTTACCTATGATCTGGCCCGGGAGATGGCCGAAAACGCTCCCCTGTCAATGCGCGGCACAAAGCTGGCCCTTTACAAGATCGCCGACTACCCGGAACTCCGCCCGGAGGACGAAGAAATGATCCGGGCCCTTTTCACACAATCACTCCAGAGTGAGGATCTGAAGGAAGGGAAAAAGGCGTTCAGGGAAAAAAGAAAGCCGCGATTCACGGGAAGGTAGCGGGTCCGCCCCCCGAAGCCCTCCGGGCCACGGTCTTCATGGACAAATGTGCTTACTCCTTATCGCCGTTGAGGCGCATCCCGAATATAGACTGATTCTGGCAGGGAACCGCGACGAATTCTACGAAAGACCCACGGCACCCGCGGCCTGGTGGGAGAACGGTTCCGGAATCCTTGCGGGAAAGGATCTGCGGGCCGGTGGAACCTGGCTGGGCGTCACCCGGACCGGACGGGTGGCGGCGCTCACCAATTACCGGGATCCCTCGCTCATGCTTCCCGATTCGCCTTCCAGGGGTGAACTGGTCACCGGCTTTCTGAAGGCCCGAAGCAGTCCCGGAGAACACCTGGAAGCCCTCTCCGAGCGGGCTTCGGGATACAACGGGTTCAACCTGGTGGCCGGGGATGAACGCGGCATCTTCTGGTATTCCAATCGGGGCGGAGAGGTACGCCGCCTGGGACCGGGAATCCATGGCCTGAGCAACCACCTTTTGGACACGCCCTGGCCCAAAGTGGAAAAAAGCAAGCATGCCCTGCGCCGGATCCTGGAGGCGGGGAAAGATCTCGATCCCGAGGCCCTCTTCTCCATGATGAGGGACGAATCCCTCGCGCCGGACAACGCCCTTCCCGACACGGGCGTGGGTCTGGAGTGGGAAAGGATCCTCTCGGCCATCTTCATAAGGAGCCCGGAATACGGGACCCGTTCCACCACGCTTTTCTTCCTTGATCGCAGAGGAGTGGCCACCTTCTACGAACGGACATACGACAAGGACCCGGATCACCCTTCGACAGTGCATCAGACCTTTACCATCACCAGTGACCCGGGCCCTTTCACCGGAAAGGGATGAGTCCACGCGCGGAGACCAGCTCCGCCACAAAGCTTCCCACCACCACCTTGCTCCTGACCTGTACCGGGATCTTTCTCCGGTCCGCCGTGACCCAGATTTCCAGCCGTGCGTTTCGGCTCTTTTCAAAGACGCCCCCCAGGTCACTCAGGTCAGGGACCACAAGGAAGGTATCGAATGTGCCCAAAGGGACCGCCACCCGCTCCCGCCGGATGACCCGGGCGTTTCCCTCCACGCATTTCTTGCCGTCCGAGACGGCGGCCCGGAGGCGGGCGCCCTCCTTGACTTCCCGCAGGCGAAACGCATAAAACACGGAAAGGGGATCAAAGGCCCCGGGCCGGAGCGGCACGACCCTTTTGCTCCCCCCGAAGGATATATACCTGGTTCGCGACTCACTCCAATCGAAACGGACCATGACATCGCGCCGCCTCCTGCCCCTTTGCCGCTTGGTGTACAGCAAGGAACGGCCCATTTTAGGGTCCGCGTACCCGTCTATTCGGTCCCTCACCTTATAGAAAAGGTCCGCAAATTTATTGGTCTTGACGGTCATGCGAAAATGCCATGCCCCAGCACCCTTCCCGCCCTCCAAGACCCGGAGAACCGCCCTGCCCACTGATACGCCGCCCCAAGACACCCGAAAGGCCAGTTCTTCACCGGCCTGAAACGGGAACTCCCCTTCCCCGGCCCACGCCGCACCGGAACCACAAACGGTCCCTGCGAGGAGCAGGAAAAACCATGCCGTGATAATTTTTTTCTGAATTTTTCCTTGTGGTCTTGACCTGCGCATATCAACCCACCCCCCGGCCCCGCCGGACCAGACATTAGCAGAACCCTGGCATCAAGACCACCCTTGTTCCATGGGACTGATCTGAAACGGACGGGCATGGCACGGTACCTGGGAATCGATACGCCCCCTAATTGATTGTCAACTCAAGCCTCATCAAAAGGTTGACAATCGTCCGAGGAGATGCTACCAACCACCCCCGTGAAGGAGGCGCCCACCATGGGACGAAAATTGAGGCTCCTGGATATGCTGAAAGCCGAAAAGGGCCGTTGGGTGTCAGGCGAGGCGCTTAGCACCGCGCTTTGCGTGAGCCGCACCGCTGTATGGAAGCATATCACGACGCTTCGATCCGAAGGGTACGAAATCGAGGCGTCTCCGCGCCGCGGTTATCGTTTGATGGGAGAACCGGATGCCCTCTTTCCCCGGGAGATACGGGCAGGACTTTGCACAAGGCGGCTGGGCCAGGGCATTGTGGTTTACCGGGAGGTGCTGGAGTCGACGAACGACCGGGCCAAGGCGCTGGCCGCCGAAGGGGCCCCCGAAGGGACCCTGGTGATCTCGGAATCTCAGACCTCGGGTCGTGGAAGAATGGGACGGGCATGGTTCTCACCTCGGGGTGAAGGCATTTACCTCTCCATGATCTTGAGGCCCCGGCTGTCCTTTGAAGAGATCCCTAAACTCAACCTGCTCGCCGCCGTGGCCGCGGCCGATACCCTGGCTGATGTCCTGGGCCTCGAAGTGCGGATCAAGTGGCCCAACGACCTGCTGATCGGGGCGAAAAAAGTGGCGGGCATCCTCACTGAAGCGGGCATGGAGATGGATGCCGTGGATTTTGCCGTGATCGGGCTCGGACTGAACGTGAATACCCGGGAGTTTCCGGAACCCCTTAAACAAACAGCCACGTCACTATTCCTCTGCGCTCGCAGGAAATTTCCCCGGGTACCCTTGGTGCGGAATTTTCTGGAGCGTTTTGAAAAAGGCTACCTCGACTTCCTGGACAAAGGATTCGGTCCCGTGCTCGAGGGGTGGAAACGGTACGGCGACATCACGGGTCAATGGGTGGAGGTCAGGATGCTCGACCGCAAGTGCCGCGGCCGGGTCCTGGGCCTGGACGCCGACGGGTTTCTGCTGCTCCGGACCCCCGGGGGCGGGACCCAAAGGGTCTTGTCGGGCGACGTGATTCTGAAAGGATAGATCGTATGAAAGAAGTCAAGTTTTCATTGCGCGAAATGGCCTTCGCCGCCCTTTTCGGTGCCGGAACAGCGGCAGGGGCGTACGTGGTGATCCCGGTGGCGCCCGTGCCCATCACCCTGCAAACCCTCTTCCTGTACGTGGCGGCCGGACTTCTGGGTGGACGGGTGGCGGCCCTGAGCCAGGTGGTCTATGTGCTCCTGGGGGTCATCGGGCTTCCCGTATTTGCGGGTGGAAAAGCCGGTCTGGGGATCCTGTTCGGGCCGACGGGAGGCTATCTCCTGGGGTTTATCCTCGGAGCCTATGCAGCCGGAAAACTCATGCCCTCCAACGGCGTGCCGGGGGCGGTACGAACGGTCCTGGCCCTTGCAGCCGGCACCGTGGTCATCTATGTGCCCGGTGTGCTCCAGCTCTGCGTGGTAGCCGAACTATCTCTCGTAAAGGCGCTCACGGTGGGCGTCCTGCCTTTCCTCCTGGGAGACGGGATCAAGATCGCCGCCGCAACACTGGTCACCATCAAACTCAAACCAAGGATGGAGCAACGCCTTTCCTGAAAGCGGCCCGGCCGACTGCGGCCTGGAAAGCGAGGCCTCATGATTCGGGTGGAAAATCTGGTCTACCGTTACGGGTCCCAAGGCGATCCGGTCCTTCGCGGTATCGACCTCGAGATCAAGCGGGGAGAATATCTGGCGGTCATCGGCCCCAACGGCTGCGGTAAAACCACCCTGGTCAAGCACCTCAACGGGCTCCTTCGCCCCTCGGAAGGCACCGTGCTGGTGGACGGTATGGATACGTCCGAGGGGCGGTCTTTGAGGGAAATCCGCAGGAAGGTGGGCATGGTCTTTCAAAACCCAGAGGTCCAGATTGTGGGGATGACCGTGGAGGAAGACGTTGCATTCGGCCCGGGAAACCTCGGACTTCCGCCCGAGGAGATTCGCCGCAGGGTGGAGGAGGCGATTTCCTTTGTGGGCCTGGAGACACATGCCCGGCGATCGCCCCATGATCTTTCCAGCGGCGAACAGCAACTCCTGGCAGTGGCGGGCGTCCTGGCCATGGCACCGGATTGTATCATTCTGGATGAACCCACCACCTACCTGGACCCTGCGGGCACCCGAAAGGTCCTGGACGTGGTGGCCCGCCTCCACCTTCAAGGTGTCACCCTCGTCCATATTACCCATTACATGGACGAAATCGTGGAAACGGACCGCGTGGTGGTGATGGATCGCGGCCGAATAGCCTTGAGCGGCTCGCCCCCGGAGGTATTCTCCGAGCAGGATATCCTGCTCGATCTGGGCCTGGAAATCCCGTCCGTGACCGCCTTCATGAAGAAGCTCAGACAAATGGGCGTTCCCGTGGACCCCCGCGTCCTGACGGTGGAGGATGCATGCAGGGAGATCACCCGGCTCCTGGAGAGACGGCCATGAGTTTTCTGCTCGGGCAGTACGTGGAGGCCGATTCAGTGGTACACCGGCTGGACCCGCGGGTGAAAATCGTCTCCACCGTGATGCTGAGCCTGCTCATCCTGGGAGCTTCAGCCCCCCACTGCCTCGCCTCCGCCCTCCTTCTGGGCCTTGTGATGCATCTGACCCGAATCCCGTTCAGGGCCTACCTGAAGGCTTTTCGGCCGGTGATACCCTTCTTTGCCCTGCTTTTTCTTCTTCACCTCCTTTTTACGCCGGGCACGCCGCTGCCTCCTTTTGGGGCGTGGGCGATCACCGTCACCAAGGAGGGCCTTTTCATGGGCGGACTGGTGGTATTTCGGTTCGGTCTCCTGGTTTTTGCAGCCTCCTTGCTCACCTACACCACTCTCCCCTCGGACCTGGTATTTGGCCTGGAGAGGCTCCTCAGGCCCCTCAAGGCCCTGGGCGTGCCGTCCCATGACGTGGCCGTCATGGTATTTCTCGCACTCCGTTTTTTCCCGGTTTTTCTGAGGGAATTGGACCGCATGAGGGAGGCCCAGGCGGCGAGGGGACGGGTTGTCCGGGGAGGCTCCTTGGGACTGAAAATCCGCGCGGCCAGGGACCTTCTGGTCCCCCTGGCGTGGAGCACCCTTCGAAAGGCCGACACCCTGGCCGCAGCCATGGAGGCAAGGGGATACGGAAACGGACCCCGGACCTATATGCGGACCTTTTCCCTTTCGTTCAGGGATTACGCGGCCCTTTTCCTGCTGCTCCTCCTGGCCGCATGGAGGCTGCTGTGTGGGATCCAGGCCTGAGTATAGGACTCGAACAAGTCTGAGAGCTCATTCCTCGCCCTCCCCCCAAACGAAGGCTCCTGGAAAAATCCATGGGGAATCTCGTTCAGCGGTTACGGAAATAGGCCTTCACCGCTTCCTCGGAAAGAGCCCTGGTCCCTGGCGGGAACCGTGAGCCGGCATCAAGGATTCGCTCCAGAGAGGCCCTAAGTCGATCCATCACGGGCTCGCCCCTGATGATCCTGTCGCGCAAGAGCCGGTGGCCTTCCTTCACCTGCCCCTGATCGCCGCAGATGAGCAAGATGTCCGCTCCGGCGTCAAAGGCCGCCACCGCGGCCTCCGACGCTTGCCGGCCCGAGGCCACGGCCCCCATCTCCAGGTCGTCGGTGATCACGAGCCCCCCGTAGCCCCAGCGCTGCCGCAGTATCCCCTCGATTATGGTACGGGAAAAGGTGGCGGGGTGATCCGGGTCCAGGGCGGGGTAGAGGGCGTGGGAAGTCATGACGGCTGCGACCCCAGCGTTTGCGGCCGCTTGAAACGGGGGCAGGTGAACGGTTTCCATTTCCTCCCTGTCCGCGTCGATAACGGGAAGGTCCTTGTGGGGGTCCCGCGTGGCTCTGCCCAGGCCTGGGAAATGCTTCGCCACGGCCATGACCCCGTTTTCCTGAAGGACCTCCACCACCTTGGACCCCAGGGACGCCGCCTTTGCGGGGTCCCGGCCGAAGGTGCGGCCTCTGAGGTGCTTTTCCGGTTCTGCAACGGGCACGTCCACCACTGGGGCCAGGTTCATGTTGAGACCCACAAGCCTCATTTCGCGCGCCGTAATCTCGGCATAGGCCTTCACCCGCTCCACGGGATTCCCGTCGGCCCCCATGGCCTCGTTCCCTTCGAATTGCGTGAACGGCGGCGGGAGCCTGGCCACGCGGCCCCCTTCCTGGTCCACGGCCAGGAACAGTGGAGACCCCTGGTATTTCATGGAGGCCTGCTGGAGATCTCTGCAGAGTGAAAAAAGCTGGAGAGGGGATTCGATGTTTCTGGAAAACAAGATGATACCGCCCACCCCCGGACTCCGAATCAGACTTTCCGTGCCCGGGTCCAGGGATGTTCCGGGCATGCCCGCCATGAAAAGCCTGCCGATCCAGCGATCCAGATCCGCGAGGTCAAGCGTTGGGTTCATTTGTCTTTCACCCCCAGGGCTCGTGGTGGAGTATTTTCATATTCCCAAGGCCTTGCTCTTTGCGTCGAGCGCCGCCCCGACCGGGGGCGCGGACCTTATCATGTTGACAGCTTGTCTCACGGTGTATAATCACTTTCAAGGTAATTGCAACGGAAAACGAAAGGCGGCCACCTTGAAAGCCATGATCCTGGCAGCGGGTCTGGGGACCCGGCTGCGGCCTCTGACCCTGGAACGCCCCAAGCCTCTGATGCCCGTAGGCAACGTGCCTCTCATCGACCGGACCATCGGGTATCTTAAACGTTTCGGCGTGGACCGAATCGCCGTCAACACCCATCACCTTGCGGATCAGGTATCGGCACACCTGGACGGCGGCAGGCCCTTCGACATCGCCGTGAGGGTGTACGAAGAACCGGAGATCCTGGGTACCGGAGGAGGACTCAAGAACACCGAAGATTTCTGGGACGACGAACCCTTCGTCCTGATAAACGGAGACATCCTCACCGACATGGACCTGGGTCCCGCCATCAGGGCCCATCGCCGGGGGGGACACATGGCAACGCTTCTGGTCCATGACTGCCCGCCCTTCAATCAGATCCTCATGAGTCCTGAAGGAGAACTCCTGGAGATCGCTTCAACCCGGGGACCCGGACGCGTGGCGTTCACCGGCATTCACGTGCTGGACCCGGGGCTCCTGGATCACATCCCAGCGCGGGGCTTCAGCAATATCGTGGACGTTTACAGGGAATTGATACGCCGCGGAATGCCGGTGCGGGGTCACCTGGTGGAGGAAGGATACTGGCACGATATCGGGACGGTGGAAAACTACCTCCTTGCAAACAGACACTGTCTCGGGACAAGGACCGTCTTGAAGGGCGAGGGTTGCCGCGTTCATGAATCCGCCCATTTTCAGGAATGGGCGGTACTGGGCCCG
This sequence comes from Deltaproteobacteria bacterium, assembly GCA_019307945.1. GTDB lineage: Bacteria > Desulfobacterota > DSM-4660 > Desulfatiglandales > Desulfatiglandaceae > B17-G16. The sequence goes on from JAFDIS010000056.1 coordinate 22,432, forward strand.
GGGGCGGAAGTTGGAGCCCGTGCCCGGATCGGCCGCTCCGTGCTCTGGAATCATGCCCGGGCCGCGCCAGGGGCGATCCTCTTCGATTGTGTGGTTACATCCCAGGGGAAGGTGGTTTCCGCCCGTGACGTCCGGGCCGGCACCCGCTGAGCACGGGCCGAGTGGCTCCTCTCATCCATTATCCCGTCAAAGTCCTGCGAGGGTGTCCGCCCAGCTCACGGCATCGATATAATACTCGGGGATCTTCTCTTCGTTCACCCGGACTCCCTGCACGATCCGGGAGAACGTTTCCCAGTCCCCGGTCTCATAACTTGCCACCAGCTCCAGGTAATCGGCGAGCCTGCCCTCCCTGGAGACGAGCGCCTGCTTGATCTCGGCCGATAGCGGGAGCCTGCTCATGAGATTTTCCATGGTGTCGTCCAGGATGGCGTCGATAAGGGAAAAAAGACCCAGGGTGAAAAGCTCCGAGACGTCCAGTTCCGCGTTTCCGTCCTTGCCCAGGAGTTCGCAGAACCTGGCGCGGATGATACTGGTCCGCAGGAGTTCGGTGGGCTTGTCCGAGGCCAGTTTGGCCATCACGATCAGGGAGATGAAATGACGTATGCCGCGCTCTCCCAGCATAACGATGGCCTGGTGGATGGATGAGATCTCCTGAATCCTCCGGTAATAGGCCGAATTGATGTACCTCATCAATTTATAGGAAACGGAAACGTCGCGTGAGATCAGCTTTTCCAGTTCCCTGAACCCGAAGTCCTCCTTGTTCACCTCGGCCATGATCTGGATCATATTGATTTTGGAAGGAGAGATATCCCGGCTCTTGAGGACCTGCGGTTTGCTGAAAAAATACCCCTGGAAATACTCGAAACCCATGTCAACGGCCTTCTGGAATTCGTCATGGGTCTCCACCTTTTCCGCCAAAAACTTGACATGATAACGGGACAGGTTCTCGACATA
>JAFDIS010000153.1 GCA_019307945.1 Deltaproteobacteria bacterium
CTCGTCAGGGATCCTATTAAGGGGAGCGACCACATCGGCGATCCCGGTTTCCACCGGCCTTTTCGGCATGCCGTAGACCACGCAGGTTTTCTCGTCCTGGGCTATGATCCAGGCACCGGCATGTTTCATTTGCTCCAGCCCGCGGTTGCCGTCTGCCCCCATGCCGGTCATGATCACGCCGGTGGCACGACCCATGAAATGTTCCGCCACGGAGCGAAAAAGATAGTCGGCCGAAGGCCTGCAACTGTTTTCCGGGGCACCATCCGTGACGCGGATGACCTTGGTGGCCCCGTCGGCTAGTTGGACGATTTTCATATGCCTCCCTCCCGGCGCGATGAAAACCGTATCCGGCGTGAGACGATCCCCGTCCACCGCCTCACGGACCACCAGGGCGCTCTTTCGGTCCAGGCTCTCGGCCAGTGATCTGGTGAAGATCGGCGGCATATGCTGTACGACGAGAACCGGCACGCCGATGCCTTTGGGGAGCGCCGGGATGACCTCCGCCAGGGCCTTGGGTCCGCCCGTCGAAATACCGATGGCCACTATGTCGGAACGGCCGAGGTAGGGCGCTCCCTCAGGGTGCCGTTTCCTCCGGGGGGCGGCAGCGGCTTTCCGGGGAAAGGGCCTCGGCGTTGTTCGGGACCGGCCTCCCAGGATCTCTTGTATCTCTCTTCTGCGCCTCAAGGCCGAGATCATGGGGGCGAGGGATTTCCGAAGATACTCTTTGTTCTCCTCCATGCTCCCTGACTGGGGCTTGGCGATGAAATCGAATGCTCCAAGTTCCATGGCCTTCATGGTGCTGTCCGCGCCTTCGCGGGTCAGGGTGCTCACCATGATAACATCGGGCCTGAGATCGTCCTCCTGCAACCTGGAGAGGACTTGGAGCCCGTTCATCTCCGGCATCTCGATGTCCAGGGTGATAAGATCGGGCTTGAGTGTCCTGGACCTTTCCAGCGCGATCTTGCCGTTGCCGGCCGTGCCGATCACCTCCACGCAGGGCAACTCGGTGAGTATGTCTCCTACGATCTTGCGATAAAAGATGGTGTCGTCCACTACGAGGACGCGGATGGATCTCCGTTGGGTCATTTTCACCTCTTCAATGATTTGAGAATCAAGAGTCCCGCCGGCGGGGCGGGATTTCGTCTCACCCCGTTCCGCCTGTTGCCGGTCAATTCCGTAAAACCAACCGCCGCCAAGGAGTCTCGTACGTGGGGCGCCGAAGGTGTTATGCGGTTTGCGGATCGATCCCTCAGGCCGCCTGGAGGGTCTCGTCTTTCAGCACCTCCCGGATGTTCAGGATCCCCACCAGGTTGTCATCGGTTTTCAGGACGCCCTGAAAATATTTTCCCTTGAGCCCTCCGATATTGGCCGGCGGGGGTTCCACATCGTCTTTCCCGGCCGCCACCACGTCTCCGATTCCGTCCACCAGAAGCCCGATGTATTCATCGGAGGAGTCGACGATGATGTTCCTGCTTTCGGGGGAAAGCGCCGTAGGGGTCAGGCCCAGTTTCTTACCCAGGTCGATCACCGTAACGATCCTTCCCCTAAGGTTTAGTACACCCAGGACATAGTCGGGGGCCTGGGGAACCCGCGTAATGCGCAACTGCTTGTTGATCTCCTGCACCGACAGGATATCCATGCCGCAAAGGGCGTCTCCAATGTAGAAAGTTGCAAGCTCGACGCCGGCATCGGATTCTTTATCTTTTTCTTGCGAAGACATCTGCGATATCCTCCTTTTTTCAACCTTCCGGCGGGAAGTCCGCCGGCGAGCGCAGGCAGGGACCCGGGGAGCCGTCCGAATACCTGGTGATCGGGCGGTCCATCGGCCTACGGTGCGGCTGAAAGTCTTTCATGGATGGCCAGGAGAAGTTTCTCCTTGTCAAGTTTGATCTGATAGTCATCCACACCGGCCTCCTTTCCCCTTGCAACGTCCTCCTCGGAGGCGAGGGTCGTCAGCGCGATTACAGGCAGATGGGCGAATCGGCTGTCCGTGCGAATCTTCTTCGTCAGGGCGAAGCCGTCCAGGTTCGGCATTTCGATATCCGTGACCACCAGGGAGACTTCGTCCTGATGCTTTTCAAGCATGTCCCAGGCGATCATCCCGTCCTCGGCGTCCAGGACGCGGTATCCGTCCTTTTCCAGGAATCCTTTGACCTGGTTTCGGAAGAAACTGGAATCTTCCGCGATGAGAATCTGCGCGTTCTCGCCGTCGGAGGCTTTTGCGATTTGTCTTTCCTCGAACCAGTCCGGATGGAGCGTTTCCACGAGGCCGAAGATGTCCACAAGCAAAGTGGTGTGCCCTCCGATGATGGCCGACCCCATGATGCCCGGCTGGTGAAAGGTGTTCGCATCGATCTCCGTGGTGACCTCCATTGCGTCTATGGGGCGGGTGGCCAGGAGCCCGATTTCACGGCCACCGATATTGAACACGATTACGATCAGCTCTTCGCTGTCGGCGATCGGCCGGACGTCGGCCGCCTCGTCAATACTAAACAGCGGCAAGCTCTTGCCGCGGTACTGGATCACGCGTCTGCCTCCCACATCCTCGATCTGGGAGACCTTGATTCGTTCTATCCTTTCCACGAGATTGAGCGGTACCGCGTATTGATCCTCCGCAGCGCTCCTGAAAAGAAGCAGGGAGTGAGTATCTCCCTTTTCCGAGACCGCCTCTCGAGCCCGCTGAAGGTCCGACGCCCGCTCGGCGCCTTCGAGGGACGTGAGCCCGGCTATGTGGGCGAGGTTGGCTACGTCCAGGATCAACGCCACCCGACCGTCTCCCATTATGGTGGCCCCGGCATAGCCGCGGCACCGTTTCAGGTGGCGTCCCAAGGGCTTGACGACGATTTCCTCGGAGTCGTTCAGTTCGTCCACCACAAGACCGTATTTAAGCGCGCCCGTTGAACAGACGACGATGTTCACCGCGCTCCCGGCGTGATAACGTCGGTCCTCCGGGTTTCGTTGAGTCTCTTCCCGGGAATCGGTTCGGGACTGCTGCGCCTCTTCCTCGGGGTGCAACGGGGTGGACTTGGACCTGCGATCCGATATGGCCTTGCGTCTGTCGGGCTTGACCTCTCCCGTTTCCGGATCGCGGTACATGGATTCGACACCCAGCACGTCGGTGAGTTTGAGGAGCGGCAGGAGCTGACCCCTGAGTCTTACCACCTCGGCATCACCCACACGCTCGATCCGCTCTTTGATCTGCGCCGCGGGGATCCGCAGCAGCTCACTCATGTTGATCTGGGGAATGGCATACCGATCGCCCCCCGCCGTTACGATCTGCGAAGGGATGATGGCCAGGGTGAGGGGAAGCTTGATCTGGATCCTGGTGCCTTCTCCAGGTTTGGAATCGATGTCCACGATCCCGCCCAACTTGTCCAGATTGGTCTTGACCACGTCCATGCCCACGCCCCGGCCCGATACGTCCGTTACGGCTTCGGCGGTGGAAAATCCCGGGAGAAAGATGAGATTGAGTTTTTCCTTGTCCGACATGCCCTTGACCTGTTCATCGGATACGAGCCCTTTGCGCACGGCGGTTTCGGCTATCTGCCTCCCGTCCATCCCCTTGCCGTCATCGAAGATCTCGATATTCACCTGCCCGGCTTCATGGTAGGCCCTGAGGAAGATACTGCCGGTGGGGTTTTTCCCCATCCGTTTTCGCACGTCAGGGGGTTCGATTCCGTGGTCCACGGAGTTCCGGATCAGGTGCGTGAGGGGATCGCTGATGGCTTCGATGATGGTCTTGTCCAGTTCCACCTCCTTTCCCTCAATGCTCAGTTGTACATTCTTGCCCAGCATACTCGCCAGGTCCCGGACGACTCGGGTGAATTTGTTGAAAATATTGCCCACCGGTTGCATCCGCGTGAGCATTATGGTTTCTTGGAGTTCGGATGTGATCAAGTCCAGTCTCTGGGCGGCGGTTTCGATGGTGCGTTCGTCCTTGAGGGAGATGGCTTGAAGGAGTTGGTTTCTGCCGAGGACGAGTTCGCCGGCCAGGTTCATCAGCGAATCGAGAAGGCTTACGTGGACCCTGAGGTTCTCACCACCCGAGAGGGCGCGGGTCGATTTTCCGGGGGACTTGTCAGCAGCCTGAGGAGGTGCGGAGTCTGGATGATCCGGTTCCTTATCAAGCTCAGGGCCGCTCGCAGCGGTTGCGGCCCCCTGGACCATGGGTTCGGCCTGAATTACCGGCTCCACGTTTTGCTGTTGGGCAAGAGACTCCCCCGGGGCGGTCTTCTCCTCCGGATCCGTATGCAGGTCGGAGGGACCCACTCTGTTGAACAGGTCCTCGGTGACGTGGACGAGTTCCTGTTCTCCTTCGGGGAACAGCGCGCCGATCATTTCCGGGTCAAGTATGGTGGCGAAGAGCAATGCCAGTCGCGGGTTGTCGCTTTTTCCGCCTTCCCCGTCGCCACCGGCTTGCTCAGGTGATTCGGTGCGGGCCAGTATGCTCCCGCTGTGTTCCAGCTCCTCCAGAAGGCGTGGGACGTCTATTTCATTTTTGCCCAGATCATATTCGACAAGGTAGAGATACTTTCCCTGCTCCCGTGATTCCCGGATCGCCTCCTCGGCTACGTGGAGCACTGCCTGACTGCTCGGTGCGGTAACCTCGAGGACGCCGGGAGCGGTTCCCGCTTCCTCCACGGGGACCTCCGCTGCGGATGATTCATCCTGTACCGTAGATTCGGCGCCTTCCCGGTCCTCCTCGTCCGCGGTGATTTTTTCAAGGGCCTCGAGCTGTTCCGATATGTCCCATTCCTCACTGTTTCCCACATCCGCCATCATTTCCCTGAGCAGGTCCAGACCGCTCAACAGGACGTTCGTGATCTTGGGATTGGGAATGAGTTCCCGGCTTCGAATCATCCCCAGGATGTTTTCCATCCTGTGGGAGAGTTCTTTGATGTTGTTGAGACCCATGAAACCGGCCCCGCCCTTGATTGAATGTGCGGCACGGAACACCTTGTTCACCAGCTCTTCATCTATGTCCGCACCCCCCTCTTCAATGGCGAGGATGTCGTTTTCCAGGTTCCCCAGGTGCTCCAGGGATTCCTCCACGTAAAGCCTCAAGGTTTCATCGTCTTGAATGGTCATCTATCTTGTACTCCGCATCATAAAGAAACCGGATTCCGCCCTACTCCCGGGCCCCCTTGGTCGATCCTGGGGGAACATGGGAAGAGGGCTTTCCTCCGCGCCTCGGTGGTCACCGGAACCGGTCCTCCTGGAGGGGTACGGGTTCCAAGGCGCTTTCAACCCTTACCCGCCCGGCCCCCCCCGGCACGGGGTCTCGGGAGCGATAGGTGGGGCCTGACGCCGCGGCCGCTGAAGACGGCAAGACCGATCAAGACAAGCCCGCTCTTTGCCGCCTTATACCTCTTTTTGTCCTTTTATCGGCAGGAAGGATTCCTCCCATGAATAATCACCTCACCACAAATTGAAATCCGCGTTGAGCCGGGGGC
>JAFDIS010000057.1 GCA_019307945.1 Deltaproteobacteria bacterium
GTGCCTACGTATTTTGAGCTTTTGTAAATGGCTAAGTGGTTGAAATTACTTCTGGCAAGCTAAAAAATCGGCCAAAAATGGGGCTTTTGTGGCCTACAAAACCCAAACGGGAGAAGGAGCCACAGGAGGAAAACATGAAAAGGACTTCTGTTGGTAATGAGATCATACTGATCTTTTTGATTTTTTGCTTCTTTATTCCGAAGGTCGCCCTGGCGCGGGGGGGCTATTGGGGAGGCTATGGAATGGGTCCCGGCATGATGGGAGGCTGGGGGATGGGGTGGTTTGGAGGTATCTTTATGATGGCATTCTGGGTGTTGTTGATCGTCGCACTGGTGTTCTTCATCCGGTGGCTGATCCGTTCAAGCGGCAGGGCGGCCGATGGTGTGGCCGGACGGTCAAGAGCCATCGAAATCCTGAAGGAACGCTACGCCAGGGGGGAGATAGACGCCGAAGAGTTTGAGGAAAGAAGGCTGCTCCTGCTCTCCTGAGACCGAACAGTCGACAGCGGGGCGATGGGCTGAGGGGCGACTCACCGTTTATGACCCTATCTGATCTCCATGGAGAACAATGCATCCCGACTAAGGGTTTCCTCAGGGACGGCTCATGCGGGACCCAGGGCCCGGGGGCAAAAAGGGATATGCCGCGTGGTCCGGCTCTCCGTAGGAAGCGAACCCCTCGGGGGAGGCGTCCGTCTACTTGCCCCTGAAGCGGGGCTTGCGCTTTTCCATGAAGGCGTTAAAGGCCTCCTTGAGGTCTTCCGAAGGCAGGGCGGCCGCGTTTTTCTGGGCCACATAGGCAAGTCCCGGGTACACACCATGGTCGCGGCTGTAAAGGATCACGTCCTTGGTTCCCTGGACCGTGAGGGGCGGGTTTTCGGCTATTTCCGCGGCGATTTCCCCCGCCTTGCGGAGGAGAGAATCCCGGTCCTCGCAAAGATGGGTGATGAGACCCATGTTGAGGGCGTCTTCGGCGGAGAAATCCCTGCCGGTCAGTGCGAGTTCCCGGAACCAACCGTGGCCGATGATATGGGGAAGCCGCTGGAGGGTCCCCAGGTCCGCCACGATGTCCATGCGCACCTGCGACGGATGATGTTTTGGGGCCCTTGATTCGCCGGGGCGCCGTGATCCTGGATTTTCTTGTTGCGGCAGCGTTTTTTTTCTGCTAGGTTTCTCCATCGTTTGATGGAAACAATAGATGGAATCATGTAATGGCAACCCCTCTCGAGAAAGCCCGTAAAGACCCGGATTCCATGAAAGGCAAGATCCTCAAGGCGGCGCGCAGGATCTTCGGGGAGTATGGTTTCCACGGGACCACCACCCGCATGATCGCCCGGGAAGTGGGCATCGATATCTCCACACTCTATTACCATTGGGGAGAAAAGGGAGATCTCTACGAGGCGGTCATCGAGGACATCAACGAGGACCTGCGAAGGAAACTCCAGGAGGTGGAGGGCGTGATCCACGGACTCCCTCTTGCGATGCGGTTGCAGATTTCCATCGACAGGATGACCGATTTTCTTTTTGAGTGTCCTGAAATCTCCAATCTTCTCCTCTTCCGTTACTTCCGGAAGACCCGACACGAGGAGCGCTTTGATCCCTATTTCCCGGAGCACATCCGCGGGATCGCCCGCTCCATGAATCTTTGCGAGGACAAAAAAAAGGTGCCCACCGCCGCCACGCTCAAGATCCTCGCCATGTTGAACGCGATTCACAATTTTATTTCAGGTGAAAACTTTTTCCGGCCCATGCTCAGGCTGGGCAGGGAGGAATACGTCAGGCATGTCAAGGAGACCCTCAAATTCATTCTGGTTCCGGCATTCGCGGGGAGTGAAGAGGAGAGGGCCTCTGCGGTGAAGTGACTGGAAATCGGAAAGAGCACATTTTCAGAAAGGAGGGACAGGGGATGGCCCTAAACCTGGATGCCATCGGCAAAAAAATCGGCCCACTGACCAAGGACTACACCTGGAAGGACGTGATCCTTTACGCGTTGGGGGTCGGGGCGGGATTCGATGAACTGGAATACTGCTACGAGCATCAACTGAAGGTGATTCCCAGTTTTGCCATCGCCAGCGTGTTCGAGTTCCTGGCGGAGGCGGGACTGAGTTCAAACGTGGACCTCTCAGGGGTGCTCCACGGAGAACAGGATATCATCTTCCACAACCCCATTCCCACAGAAGGGAGCCTCACCACGGAAGGTGCGATCACCGCCATGTACGACAAGGGCAAGGACAAGGGTGCGCTCATCGTGGCCGAGGCCGAGACTATCCACTCCAACGGCCGGAAGCTCTTCACGAACATCTTCACCATTTTCGGTCGCAAGGACGGGGGATTCGGCGGGGATCCCGGTCCCAGCGAAAAGGTTGAGTTTCCCGACAGGGCACCGGACTTCGAGGAGAAGGCCACTCCCAGCCCGAATCAGCCCCTCCTCTACCGGCTGTCGGGTGATGTATTTCAGCTTCACGTGGACCCGGAATTCGCCAAGGCGAGCGGGTTTGAGATGCCCATCATGCACGGACTCTGCACCCATGGGTACGCCTGCCGCGCGGTGATCAAACACCTGTTTCCGGGCGAACCCGAGCGCATGAAGCGCTTTCGAGTGCGTTTTTCCAGGACACTCTACCCGGGAGATCCCATAGTCACGAAGATTTGGAAAACGGCGGAAGGCAGCGCCCTGTTTCAGACCGTGAACGAGAAGACGGGTGACGTGGTCATTGACGGAGGCATCGTCGAATGGCTCAGCGCCGAGGAATACCAGCGAAGGCTTGAAATGGGCGGCATCCGCTTTGAGGACCGGGTGGCCATCGTCACGGGTGCGGGCGCGGGCCTGGGAAAGGTCTACGCCCTGGAGCTGGCCCGGCGGGGCGCCAAGGTTGTGGTGAACGACCTCGGGGGTGCCCGGGACGGTACTGGATCGGGCACGGCCGCGGCCGACAAGGTGGTGGAAGAGATAAAGGCACTGGGCGGAGAGGCCGTGGCCAACTACGATTCCGTTGCCACGCCCGAAGGGGGCAGGGCCATCGTGGATACGGCGATCAAGGCCTTCGGGCATGTGGATATCGTGATCAACAACGCGGGAATCCTCCGGGACAAGAGCCTGGTGAAGATGGATCCCGAAAACTGGAAGGCGGTGATGGACGTGCACCTCAAAGGGGCCTATAACGTCACCAGGCCCGCATTCATCAAGATGAGGGAGAATCGCTACGGCAGAATCATCTTCACCACGTCCGCCGCGGGCCTTTACGGCAACTTCGGCCAGACCAACTACTCCGCGGCCAAGACCGCCCTCATCGGGTTCATGAACACCGTTAAACTCGAAGGAGAAAAGTACAACATCAAGGCAAACACCATCGCCCCCGTGGCGGCTACGAGACTCACCGAAGATGTGATGCCGCCCGATCTCTTCGAAAAACTTAAGCCCGAATTCGTGGCACCCCTGGTGCTCTACCTGTGCAGTGATCAGTGCCCCGTATCGGGTCGGATTTACAACGCGGGCATGGGCTACTTCAACCGTGCGGCGATTCTGACGGGGCCCGGGACCGTTGTGGGGGACGGCACCGAGGTGCCCACACCGGAAGATGTGGCCTCCAAGATGAAGCAGATCATGAGCATGGAGGGCGCCCAGGAGTTTGCCAATGCCACTGAGGCCTTCGGTCCCATGTTGGAGGCCTTCAGCCCCAAGAAGCAGGCCGAGGCGGCCCAGGCGGAGGCGGGCCTGACCGTCAAGGAGGTCTTCGACGGTATGGTCGACGCCTTCCAGGCGGATCAGGCCGCAGGTGTGGACGTGGTCTTCCAGTACGAGATTTCCGGGGATCAGGGCGGAACCTGGAACGTGGTGGTCAAGGACGGCACCTGTGAGGTGAACGAAGGCGCGCACGAAAACCCCACAACCACCATCAAGATGAGCGACGCCGACTTCCTGGCGTTGATGCGGGGCGAACTCAATGCCATGGCGGCCTACACGGGCGGGAAGCTGAAAATCGAAGGGGATCTCATGAAGTCCCAGCTCATCGAGAAGCTGTTCAAGGTATCCTGAGGGTTCGCTCCTTGGGACCTGTCAGCCAACGTAAGGAGGAATATCCCATGGTAGGTATTACATCATACGGCGGTTATATCCCGCGGTTGCGGCTCAATCGCATGAGTATCTTTCAGAGCATGGGCTGGTTCGCCCCCGCCATCGTGATGGTGGCCCAGGGGGAGCGGTCCTTCTGTAACTGGGACGAGGACAGTCTGACCATGGCCGTATCCGCTTCACAGGACTGCCTGAAGGGCCTGGACAAGCAGGCGGTGGACGGGGTCTACCTCTGCTCCACCACCCTGCCCTTCGACGACCGTCTCAACGCGGGGATTCTCAAGACGGCCCTCAATCTGAAAGACAACCTGGCGGCGGCGGATTTCACGTCATCCCTGCGGGCGGGGACCACGGCGCTCATCGAGGCCTTTTCCGCAGTCAGGAGCGGGGACAAAAAGCAGATCCTGGTCACGGCTACGGATAAGCGTCTGACCAAGATGGCCTATTTTTATGAAATGTGGTTCGGCGATGGTGCCGCCTCCTTGCTAGTGGGCGAGGGCGACGTGGTGGCGGAATTCCTGGGCTCCTACTCCGTGACCAGGGATTTCGTGGATCATTACCGGGGAGCGGACAGAAAGTACGACTACGTCTGGGAAGAGCGCTGGGTGCGGGACGAGGGTTACGGGAAGCTCGTCCCCGAGGCCGTGAACGGACTCTTCGAGAAGCTCTCCATCTCCATGGACGACGTGGACAAGTTCGTTTTCCCCTGCTTTTTCAAGGCCGAGCACCGAAAGATCGCCAAAAAACTGGGTGCTTCACCCGAAAAGGTGGCGGACAACCTGCACGAGGTCTGCGGCGAGACCGGTACGGCCCACCCCTTCGTCATGTTCGTCAAGGCCCTGGAGGAGGCGCAGCCCGGAGACCGGATCCTGATGGCAGGATTCGGACAGGGATGTGACGCCCTGTATTTCAGGGTCACGGACGCCATCAAGGATTTGGCCCCAAGACAGGGCGTCAACGGGTCCCTGGCGAACAAGAAATCCACGGATAATTACATGAAGTTCCTCAAGTTCCGGGATCTGATCGATCCGGAAATGGGGATCCGGGCCGAGGCCCCGACCCAGACGGCCATGACCGTTCTCTATCGAAAGCGGGACATGATCCTGGGGCTCGTTGGCGGCAGGTGTACCGCATGCGACACGGTTCAGTTCCCGAGAACGAGGATCTGCGTGAACCCCCGGTGCAAGGCGGTGGACACGCAGGTGCCCCACGAGTTTTCCGAAACACCCGGCCGGGTCAAGACCTTTACCGGCGACATGCTGGCGGTCTCCGTGGATCCGCCTCACATCTACGGCATGATCCAGTTCGAGGGCGGGGGCCGATTCCTGGCCGATTTCACGGACTGTGAACTGGACGACGTATGGGTGGGCCAGCCCGTCCGCATGTCCTTCAGGCGGCGCTATGTAGACGAGCAACGCGGTTTCAGCGGCTACTTCTGGAAGGCGATCCCCCTACCGGGCGAAAAGCCCAAGGCCGCGGCGGCGGACGAAATCCGCTTCGACGGCAAGGTGGCCGTGGTCACGGGTGCGGGAGCGGGTCTCGGTAAGGTTTACGCCCTGGATCTGGCCCGGCGGGGCGCCAAGGTTGTGGTGAACGACCTCGGGGGCGCCCGGGACGGCACAGGGGCGGGCACGGCCGCTGCCGACAAGGTGGTGGAGGAGATAAAGGCCCTGGGCGGCGAAGCCGTGGCCAGCTATGATTCCGTGGCCACGCCCGAAGGGGGCCGGGCCATCGTGGACAAGGCCCTGGAGGCGTTCGGCCGGGTGGATATCGTAATCAATAACGCCGGCATCTTGAGAGACAAGAGCCTGGTGAAGATGGAGCCCGAAAATTGGGACGCGGTGATGGACGTCCACCTCCATGGGGCGTATCACGTGACTCGTCCGGCGTTCATCAAGATGAGAGAGCAGGGCTACGGGCGGATCATTTTCACCACGTCGGCCGCGGGTCTCTACGGCAACTTCGGCCAGACAAACTATTCGGCCGCCAAGACGGGGCTGGTGGGGTTCATGAACACCCTGAAGCTGGAAGGCGAAAAATACGACATCAAGGTGAACACTGTGGCACCCGTGGCCGCCACACGGCTCACGGAGGACGTCCTGCCCCCTGACATGTTCGCCAAGCTGAAGCCGGAATTCGTCAGTCCCATAGTACTTTACCTCTGCTCGGACAAGTGCGGAGAGACCGGCATGATCTTCAACGCCGGCATGGGGTATTTCAACCGGGCGGCCTTCGTGACAGGGCAGGGCACGGCGGTTGGCGACGGCACCACGGTGCCTTCCCTCGAGGAGATCCACAAGAACTGGGATGTGATCAACAGTCTGGAGGGCGGGCAGGAGTTTCCAAACGTCACCGCCTCAATGGGACCCATGCTGGAGGCCTTTGCACCCAAAAAGGAGACTCCCGAAGGGGGCCGGGAAGGGGAACTTACCCCGAAAGCCGTCTTCGACGGCATGGCGGGCGCATTCCAGGCGGAGCAGGCCGCAGGTGTGGACGTGGTCTTCCAGTTCGATATCTCGGGTGCCAAAGGGGGCAACTGGACCGTGACGGTTCGGGACGGCGAATGCGTCGTGGCCGAGGGCAGCCACGAGAATCCCACCACCACCATCAAGATAGGCGATGAAGATTTCGTGCAGCTAATAACGGGGCAGCTCAACGCCATGAACGCCTTTACCACCGGAAAACTCAAGGTGGAAGGCGATATGATGAAATCACAGCTTATCGGAAAGCTGTTCAAATTCTGATGGGGCGAACGAGGGCCCTTTTCCGCGGAGCCCGCCCGGCGGACGGATCCGCGGGGGACGGACCCACGTTCCAACCCTTTGCCACGGGATCCGGAGCGGAAGTTTGTCTCCGTTTCGCAAAGATTCAATCGCGCCCCCTTGAGGGGCCGGAGGAGGAATGATTATGGCCACAGGAATTCGAGACAAGGTGGCGATCATCGGCATGGGATGCACTAGGTTCGGCGAGCGCTGGGAAGACGGCGCCGAGGAACTCATGGTGGAGGCATTTACCGAATGTATCGATGATGCGGGCATCGATCCCAAGGAGATCGAGGCGGCCTGGCTTGGGACCTGCATCGACGAGATCAATGTCGGCAAGGCGGCCGTGCCCCTTTCCACCACCCTGCGCCTTCCCTTCATCCCCGTGACCCGGGTGGAAAACTACTGCGCCAGCGGCACGGAGTCCTTTAGGGGGGCCGTGTATGCCGTGGCCTCGGGGGCCTACGACATCGCCCTGGCCATGGGCGTGGAAAAACTCAAGGATACGGGCTACGGGGGGCTTCCCAGCGGGGGCTCCAGCTCGGGCTCCTTCATCTGGCTATGGTGGCCCAACCTGACGGCGCCCGGCTCCTTCGCGCAGCTTGCTTCCGCCTATGCGGCCAAATACGGCGTGCCCATGGAGGACCTCAAGCGGGCCATGGCCCAGGTTTCGGTCAAGAGCCATGAAAACGGGGCCGTCAACCCCAAGGCCCACCTGCGCAAAAGGGTGAGCATCGAGCAGGTGATGGCAGCACCCATCATCGCATATCCCCTGGGCCTTTTCGACTGCTGCGGGGTGAGTGACGGGGCGGCCTGCGCCATCGTGACCACCGTCGAGCGGGCCAAGGACATGGGGATCAAGAACCCTGTCACGGTCAAGGCCCTGCAACTGGCATTGAGCAGCGGCGAGGAGATGGCCTTCAACGAGTGGGACGGCGATCACTTCATCACCACGGACAAGTGCAGCGCCAAGGCCTACGAGGAGGCGGGCATCAAGAATCCCAGGGAGGAGATCAGTATGATGGAAGTGCACGATTGCTTCTCCATCACGGAGCTGGTCACCTGCGAGGATCTGCACATCTCCGAACGGGGTCAGGCATGGAAGGACATCCTGGACGGGTTTTACAACTCGGACGGGAAGGTTCCGTGCCAGATCGACGGGGGACTGAAATGCTTCGGCCATCCCATCGGGGCCTCAGGCCTGCGCATGCTTTATGAGATGTACCTGCAACTGTTGGGCCGCGCCGGGGAACGGCAGCTGGAAAATCCCCGCTACGGGCTGACCCACAACCTCGGGGGTTTCCCGGCCCAGAACGTTTGCGCCATCTCCATCATCGGGTTGCTCGACTAGGCGGGAGCCATGCTGCGCATCCGGCCCATCATGAATTCGGCCGTGGAAGAGATCTTCGCCTTCAAGGTGTGCTGCGGCCCCAAGGCCTTTGATCAGAACCTGGAGATACTCATCACGAATGAAGGGGATCTTCCGGTGGAAGTCCAAAGCCGTTTCGACCTCAGGAGCGGTTCGCAGATCCACAGGTTCGACACCCTGATGCCCCACGGGCTTCAGCGCATCGAGCCGGGCCGGGTCATCGCCTTCTACTGCAACATGGACGAAGTCCTCTGGGAAAAATCAGAGGAGTTGATTTTTTACGACCGGGAGGGAAACGCCTACCCGGCAAGGATCACATGAGCGGTCCTCACCACCGCCACCGGAGGGATCCTAAGAGGAAAAGACGAAAAAGAGGAAGGGAGAAAGCGGATTTCATGGATATTCTCAACTATACCGAAGAACACCGGATTTTTCGACAGTCGCTGCGGAAGTTCCTGGAAAAGGAAGTGACCCCGTATGCTGAGCAGTGGGAGCAAGACGGCATAGTACCCCGCTCTGTGTGGAAGAAGATGGGAGATCAGGGTTTCTTGTGCATGAGCGTACCGGAGGAGTACGGCGGATTCGGAGCCGATTTTCTATACTCCGTCATCGTCACGGATGAACTGGCGCGCACCCTGCAGAACGGCCTTGCGGCGCCCCTTCACAGCGACATCGTGGTGCCCTACATCACGGCCTACGCCTCGGAAGAGTTGAAGCACAAGTACCTGCCGGGGTGTGTATCCGGCGATACGATTACCGCCATCGCCATGACCGAGCCCAACGCGGGAAGCGACCTGGCCGGGATGCGGACCACCGCGGTGGAGGATGGGGACCACGTGGTGATAAACGGCCAGAAGACCTTCATCAGCAACGGCATCAACTGTGACCTCCTGGTGCTGGCCGCCAAGGATCCTTCTGTGGAAAACCCTCATCAGGCCGTGGATCTGTATCTCGTGGAGGCGGGAACGCCGGGATTTGAAAAAGGCAAGAAGATCAAGAAGGTGGGATGGCACAGCCAGGATACGGCGGAACTCTATTTCACGGACTGCCGCGTGCCCAAGACCAACCGCCTGGGCCAAAAGGGCGGTGGCTTTCTCATGCTCATGGAGAAACTCCAGCAGGAGCGGCTCGTTTGCGCCATGGGCGCCGTGGCCACGGCGGAAGTGGCCCTGGAACTAACCATCGCCTATTGCAAGGAGCGCACGGCTTTCGGAAGGCCCATCTCCAAGTTCCAGAACAGCCAGTTCAGGCTCGTGGAAATGGCCACCGAAGTCAAGCTGGGCCGCACCTTCGTTGACAAGCTCATCGCGGACCACATGGAGGGCAAGCACATCGTGGTGGAAGTCTCCATGGCCAAGTACTGGACCACGGAGATGGCCATGCGGGTGGCGGACGGTTGCGTACAGCTCCATGGGGGCTATGGATACTGCGACGAGTACCCCATAAGCCGGATCTGGCGGGACACCAGGGTCATGTCTATCTTCGCGGGCACCAACGAGATCATGAAGGGGGTGGCGGCCAAGTTCATGGGGCTTTAGCCCGCAATCTGCGATGCCTGGCGGGGCCCGCGGAAAAAATTGAGATCTTAGGCGTCCGAATCTTTAGGGGCCGAGAGATGACCCTGCCGGGAGAGGCGAAATTCCCCAGCCGACAAGAGGTTACCGCTGGGGGGAGACGCAGGAGGCGGTGCACGATTTCCCGGAGGAGTATCTGCCCGGTCCTTATTTTTTGGAAATCAGGGGTTGACTTCCCCTATGAGATGGTCTAAATAATGCCGCCAGCAGTGAACGGTGTTCAGGTTTTCAGAATCCGTTAACCTTCCAGTGTGGAGAGAAGCTCCTGGTGCTGGTTGAAATCCTCCAGACCGTCTTGAGCGGCATTTCCATCGGGTGCATATACGGCCTGGTGGCCCTCGGTTTCGTTCTCATCTTCAAAGCCACGGAGGTCATCAATTTCGCCCAGGGCGAAATGATGGTCATCGGGGCCTTCATCGCCTACAGCCTCATAACCATGCTCAACCTGGACTACTGGCTGGCCCTGCTCATCACGATCCTGGCCCTGGGGCTCTTCGGGATGCTCCTGGAGCGTTTCGTGCTGCGCTCCCTCATCGGGGAGCCCGTCTTCGCCATCGTGATGCTGACGATCGGCCTGGGCTATGCCATCCGGAGCGGTGTGAGCATGGTGCCCGGTTGGGGGACCGATACCTACGGCTTCCACACACCCTTCACGGACAAGAACCTGCATTACGGGGATCTAGTCATCTCCTGGGAGCAGGTCTCGGTCATTCTAATGACCCTGGTCCTCATTATCGTACTTTTCTGCTTTTTCCGTTACACCCGGATGGGTATCGCCATGCGGGCCACCTCCCAGAACCAACTCGCCGCCGTTTACATGGGCATCAGCGTCAATCGCGTCTTTTCCCTCACCTGGACCATCAGTGCGGCCCTGGGCGGCATTGCGGGCATCCTGCTCGCGCCCTTTACTTTCGTGCACATGAACATGGGGTTCATAGGGCTCAAGGCCTTCCCGGCAGCCGTCCTCGGGGGTTTTGGGAGTATCCCCGGGGCCATGGTGGGAGGTGTGATCATCGGGGTGACGGAGAGTCTTTCAGGCGTCTACCTGCCCGAAGGTTGGAAGGATATCGCCGCTTATATCATCCTGATCCTTGTCCTCATGTTGCGGCCCGAAGGGCTCTTCGGCATCCAGGAAAAGAAAAAGGTGTGAGCCCATGCGTTTTGTAATGAAGAGGGATTACAACGAGGATATCCGCCTGTTCCGTTACAGGAGCACCTTTTTCTGGTACCTTGCCCTGGTAGCGGGATGTCTCATGGCGCCGCTGGTCCTCGACGAATATCTGCTGTCTCAGTTGACGTTCGTGTGCATGTACTCGGTGGCCACGGTGGGACTCATGCTGCTGACGGGTTATACGGGCCAGATCTCCATGGGGCACGCGGCCTTTTTCGCCATCGGCGCCTACACGTCGGCCATCCTGACGAATCACGGCGTCCCGTTTCTCATGGCTCTGGTGGCGGCAGGTTTCCTTGCCGGCCTCGTGGGCATCGTCATAGGCCTTCCCGCGTTGCGGCTCTCAGGCCTCTACCTGGCCATCGCCACCATGGCCTTTTCCTTCATCGTGGAGGAAATCCTGGCAAGGTGGGAGTCCGTGACACGCGGGAACATGGGTATGATGGTAGAGCCCCCATCCATCGGGCCCCTGGTCTTTGAGTCGGAGACACGGTATTACTATCTCTCCCTGGTCATCTTGATTCTCACGATCGTGGCGGCCCGCAACCTTCTCCGCTCGCCCACGGGCAGGGCCATGGTGGCCATCCGCGACAGTGAGGTGGCCTCCCAGGCCATGGGCATAAGCCTGGCCAAGTTCAAGACCATGGCCTTTGCCATCAGCGCCTTCTTCACGGGCGTGGGAGGCAGCCTTTACGCCCACAAGCTCACCTTCATCAACCCTGAGAGCTTTACCATCCTGCTGTCCATCGAACTCCTGGCCATGGTGATCGTAGGGGGCTTGGGCAGCATCCACGGGGCGGTCTTCGGCACGGCCTTCATCATCTTTCTCCCCCAGATCATCATCATGACCAAGGACTACATGCCCAAGTACCTGGCCGAGCAGACCGGCCTGGAGCCGTTTATCTACGGGGTCATGATCATGCTCTTCATTCTGTTCGAACCCCTGGGAATCTACGGCCGCTGGCGCAAGACGAAGTTCTATTTCGAGATGTTTCCATTGTACAAGAAGGATACGTTTCGACGGGAAAAGAAATACTTCAAGGCGGAAAGACACTAGATGGCCTTTTTCGAAGCAAGAGACATTTCCATCAGTTTCGGAGGGCTCAAGGCCCTCAACCGGGTGAGCTTTCAGGTGGAAGAGGGGGAGGTCTTCAGCATCATCGGCCCCAACGGGGCCGGAAAGACCACGATCTTCAATTGCATCAACCGCTATTATACCCTGGACGAGGGCACATTCGTCTTTGGAGGTAAAGATATCACCCGGGCAAGGCCTTATGCAATTGCGGCCAAGGGAATCGCCCGGACCTTCCAAAATATAGAGCTTTTCAAGAACACCACGGTGCTGGACAACCTGCTCCTGGGTCGCCACCGGCACCGAAAGACCTCCTTCCTGTCCGAGGCCCTGTTCCTGCCGTGGGTCAGGAAACAGGAGCTGCGGAATCGGGAGAAGGCCGAAGAAGTCATCGACTTCCTGGATCTTCAGGCCTACCGCGATCAGCAGGTGGCGGGCCTGCCCTATGGTGTGCAGAAGACCGTGGAACTCGGCCGCGCTTTGGCTACGGAGCCCAAGCTTCTGCTCCTGGACGAGCCCTCCTCCGGGATGAACATGGAGGAGATGGAAGACCTGAGCTACTGGATCACGGACATCAAGGAGGAACTGGGCATCACCATCCTGATGGTGGAGCACAATATGCGCCTGGTGCGGAAGGTATCGGACAGGGTCCTGGCCATGGATTTCGGCGTGGTGATCACCCAGGGGGAGACAAAGGAAGTCCTGGAGCACCCCGACGTATTACAGGCCTATCTGGGGGAGGAAGGTGCCGCAACTCGAAGTTAAAAACATAGAGACCTATTACGGGCCCATCATGGCCATCAAGGGGATCTCGTTCGAGGTGGAGGAGTCGAGTATCGTGACCATCCTCGGGGCGAATGGGGCGGGAAAGACCTCGGTCCTCAAGACCATATCGGGGGTGATGGAGCCTGAAAAGGGCACCATCGAGTTCATGGGGAAACGCATCGACCACCTTGACCCGGACAAGATAGTCCGCATGGGGATCTCCCACGTGCCGGAGGGGCGGGAAGTCTTCCACGACCTCACGGTGAAAGAAAACCTGGCCATGGGTGCCTTCCTCAGACGGGACAAGGATGGCATGGCCCGGGATCTGGAGACGGTGCACGCCTATTTTCCCGTGTTGGAGGCAAGACGGGGGCAACTGGCGGGCAACATGAGCGGCGGGGAGCAGCAGATGCTTGCCATTGCCAGGGCCTTAATGGCCCGGCCCAAGATGCTGCTCCTGGACGAGCCTTCCCTGGGCCTTTCCCCGGTGCTGGTCAAGGAGATCTACGACATCATCAAGCGGATCAACGAGGAGCAGAAGACCACCATCCTCCTCGTGGAACAAAACGCCTGGATGGCCCTTTCCACGGCGCAGTTCGGGTATATCCTGGAGTTGGGTCGCATCGTAATGGCGGACCCCTGCGATGAACTCATGGAAAACGAGGACGTTCGCGAATTCTACCTGGGCATCAAAGAGGAAAGTGTCCGGGGCAGCAAGCGGTGGAAGAGGAAAAAGCGATGGCGTTAGGCAAACTCCAGGAGGCCGGACCTCCTGCGCCCGGCGTGGACACGGTCCCGAAGCTCTTCTGGCAGCGGGTGACCGAGTGGGCCGATCGCACGGCCATGCGGGAAAAGAAATTCGGCCTCTGGCAGGACATCACCTGGCGGGAGTACGGCCGCATGGCCCGTTACACGGGCCTGGCCCTGGTGGAGTTGGGTCTCCGGCCCAGGGACCGTGCCGCCATCATCAGTGACGATATCCCCGAATGGCTCTATTGTGACATGGGTATCCAGTGCGTGGGCGGAACCACCGTGGGAATCTACCCCACCGACTCGCCGCAACAGGTGGAATACGTCATGGGCCACAGCGGTTCCAGGTTCTATTTCGCCGAGGACGAAGAGCAACTGGACAAGATCCTGGAGGTGCGGGACAGACTCCCCGATCTCAAGAAGATCATCATTTATGACATGGAGGGCCTCAGGGATTTCCGCGATCCCATGGCCATGAGCTACGACGAACTCCTGGAGCTGGGAAAGCAGGCGGACCAGCGGGATCCGGAGGCCTTTGAGAAGCTCTTGAATATCCCCGGGCCCGAGGATACGGCCTTCCTTGTCTATACTTCGGGAACCACGGGCCCCCCCAAGGGTGCCATGATAACGCACCGGAACGTGCTTGCAGGATTCCACTCACAGCGGCAGGTCCTGAAAGGATACCTGGAGGACGAACTCCTCACCTTCCTTCCCCTGTGCCACATAGCCGAGCGGGGAGTGACGGCCCTGGGCATGATCATGAACGGTTGGGTTTGCAACTTTGCCGAAGAGATGGACACGGTACCCCAGGACATCCGGGAGGTCTCTCCCACCGTCTTTTTCGCCGTGCCCCGGATCTGGGAACGGTTCTATTCCGCCATGGTCTTGCGGATGAAGGACGCCACGTGGCTCGAAAAGAAGGCCTTCAACCTGGCCATGGCCGTGGGCAAAGCATGCTCGGACTACCGCCTCCACCTCAAGGAACCGCCTGTTCATCTGCGTGCGGCCTTCAAGCTCGCAGACTGGTGTGTGCTGCGCAACCTCAAGCGTTTCGTGGGCCTGGACCGCGTGCGCATGTGTCTTTCCGGTGCGGCCCCCATCTCGCCGGATCTCCTCAAATTCTACCATTCCCTGGGGATCGACATGCGGGAAGTCTACGGGCAGACGGAGTCCACGGGTGCGGCCACCATGCATTACGCGGGCGGAACCAAATTCGGCACCGTGGGTGAGGCACTGCCTGGCATCGAGATCCGCATTACCGATGAAGGGGAGATCCTGATCAAGGGTCCCAGCGTCTTCAAGGGCTATTTCAGGGACCCGGACAAGACGGCCGAGACCGTGCGCGACGGGTGGCTCTACACGGGGGACGTGGGTCTCATCGACGAGGACGGCCACGTGGTGATCAAGGACCGGCTCAAGGACATCATCATCACCTCGGGCGGAAAGAACATCACACCCTCGGAGATCGAAAACCAGCTCAAATTCAGTCCCTACATCAATGACGCGGTGGTGATAGGCGACGGCCGCAAGTACCTCACGGCCCTCATCATGATTGACGAGGAAAACGTGATGAAATACGCCCAGGACAACCGCATTCCCTTTACCACCTACAAAAGCCTGACCCAGGCGCCGGAGATCAACAAGCTTATCTGGCGGGAGGTGGAAGCGGTGAACAAGAAGTTCGCCCGCGTGGAAACCATCAAGAAATTCAGGCTCATCGACATCCAGTTGACAACCGACGATGATGAGATCACTCCCACCATGAAGCTCAAGCGCAAGTACATCAACGAGAAATTTAAAGACATTATCGAATCCATGTATTAGGCTATAGGCCTGGCTCCGACCCCGAATCGGAAATAGGGAGGAGATGTAGGATCCACCAGGCTGCACCGGCTGGAATCACCGGGTGGGCGGCTCAAGGGCCTGACCCGGTAGTTGATGGTTCATATCCAACGTTTTGCCCAAGAAAAGGAGGGATGGAGATGAAAAGAGCGATCATCGTCGGTTTGCTGGTTCTCATGGCCGGTTTCGGATTTGCGAACCCCGCATGCGCGGAGGTGGGTGTCACGGACAAGGAGATCGTGATCGGGTCCCACCAGGATTTGAGCGGTCCCATTGCCGGGTGGGGCACCCAGGTCAAGATGGGCCTGGAGATGAGGGCCAGGGAGATCAACGAGGTGGGCGGCATTTACGGCCGAAAGATCCGCCTGGTCATCGAGGACAACGCCTATGACCCCAAGAAGGCGATCATGGTGACCAACAAGATGATCACCCGCGACAAGGTCTTCTGCTTCATCGGCAACATGGGCTCCCCAACGGCCGGGGCCACCAAGCCCATCATTTCCCGTAAGAAGATCCCACAGATGTTCCCCCTCACAGCGGCCTCCCTGTTCTTTGAACCCTACGACCGGTACAGCTTCGGGGGGTTTACGCCTTACTACGATCAGGCCCGATGCATCGTGAAATACTTCCACGAAAGAGCGGGCAACAAGCGCTTCGGGCTCATGTACCAGGACGACGAAATGGGCGCAATCATGAAGAAGGGCTTCCTGGACCAGCTCAAGGTCCACGGTCTCAAACCTGTAGCCATGGAGTCCTACAAGCGCGGGGCCACGGATTTCAGCTCCCAGATTGCAAAGCTGAAGAGAGCGGACGCCGATTTCGTGGTCCTGGCCACGGTGATCCGTGAAACGGTGGGTGCATTGAAAGAGGCCAAGAAGCAGGGCTGGAAAGTGCAAATGGCGGGCATGTCCCCCTCCTACACCAAGTACGTGCCCCTGTTGTGCCTCAAGGCCGGTTTTTCGGCCGATGGTTTCTACGCCACGGGGCAGAGCCCCTACGTCCAGAAAGACAGCTACCTTCCCAGTGTAAGGAAATGGTGGAAACGCCATGTGGAGTGGTTCGGAAAGGATCCTGACATGCCCACCACCGCCGGCTACGCGGGCCTGGATTTCTTTATTGTCGCCGCCAAGAAGGTGGGCAAGGACCTCACAAGGGAAAAACTGATCGACACCATGGAGACCATGGGGACCTATTACGACAGGGTATTCGGCGGTGTTCCGGTCACCTTCACAAAGAAGAGTCACCAGGGTGCCTATGATGCGATCCTGAGCATCGTGTACAAAAACAAGTTCGTGAAAGTGGCGGACGTCTCTTACAAGTAACAAAGCAAAGATGCTATAGAGCCAAGAGTGAGGCGGCCTGAAACCAGGGGCGCTCCGGGGGGCTTCACACCCGCGGAGCGCCCTTTTGCTTCAGGCTTTCCTCAGAGCTTGGGATGGGCTGCCAGGCAGTGTCCGATGGAGGATCTGATACATGAAACTCACGGAAATCTACGAAAAAGGAAAAGAGGTACTGAAAAGGCAGGACTACAATTTTGCCCTGGACGCCGTCGAGACCGAGTTCGTCATGGCCAACAACCGCCGCGTATTGGATCGTTACACCTTCTTGCAGCAGTGCATCGACGGCACCGAGCCGACCACGCATACGAGCGTCCTGGGAGTGGAGCTCAAGACCCCGGTCATCATGTCAGCCATGACCATGCCCATACCGGCCATCGCGGAGGAGGGCCTCATGAAAGTGGCCCGGGGGCTGAAGGAGGCGGGAAGCCTCATGTGGACCGGGACTCCGGTTCCCAAGGAACTGAAGGCCCTGGCCGAGACCGGTGTGCCCTTGGCCGCCACGGTCAAGCCCCTGAAAAACCGCAAACGGATGTTCGAGACCCTGGAGGAGATCCAGGAGGCGGGGGTCCACTGGGCCGGCATCGAGATCGACGTGGGGCAGGGGACCAAGATCAAGGATCGGCCCATAATCGCCGGGTGCACTCCGATGAGCCTGGCCGAACTCAAGGAGGTCCGAAAAGAGATCTCGGCCAAGATGATCGTCAAAGGGGTCCTGAGCCGGCAGGATGCGGAAAAATGCATCGAGGCGGGGGCGGACGGCATCATGGTGTCCAACCACGGGGGGCACACCATCGATTACCTGCCCCATCCGTTCCAGGTCATGGACGATATCATGGAAATCGCCCGGGATCGGATCGTGGTTATGGTGGACGGCGGCTTCAGGCGCGGAAGCGACGTGTGCAAGGGCCTGGCCTTCGGCGCATCCCTGGTGGGGCTGGGAAGGCCTATTCTCTGGGCCGTGGCGGCAGGCGGGCAGGAGGGAGTCAAGAGCCTGGTGGAGGAGATCACGGAAGAGCTCCGAAGGATCATGGGAATGATCGGGGCCAGGGATCCACAAGCCGTGCCACGGGACTGCCTCCTCGAGTCCTGAGGACGGCGCAGGCAGGTATTTCCTGCATAAATACCGGGGCGAAGGAATTCCCCCCGGGGGTCGTGGATTTTATGAGGAAGACATGGCGGAGGGCTTGTCGGGATATCCAAAAAATATGCGGTTAAAAGCGGGGATTTTTGTTCCGAGGAAAAAGAGGGGCCCGAAGCACAGGAAGAGGAGGGGCAGGGTGAAGAAATAGGGAGAATGCCCGGAAACCGTTGAACTTGCCACGCACCAGGACGTCCTCCATGTCCATGGTGAGCCCGAAGACGGCGACATCCCGGCCTTCCTCGAGGCCACCGAGTTCTTCCCCATAGGCCATGGGTGAAAAGACCAGTTGCCTGCTGCCCGCGGCCTGGCACTGGATCAGGGGGGTCAGCACTGGGAAGCCCTCCCGGTCCACACGGCAGAGAAAGCAGAGGGCGTCCAGGCGATTGAAAAGGCCTTCGGCCCACGGTTTGAGAATCCGTTCCTCGCCCGGCCGGGCGGCTCCCCCCGGCTTTGCCAGTTTAGTCAGAAGCGAGGAGAGCACGATGCGGGTCATGGGAAGGCCCTTCCTGCCGTAAGTTTCCACCAGATCCATGTAGTGGACCGTGTGGATGCCGAAGTAGGCGTTGTACCGGAACATGGGGCTGTCGTTATAGGTCTCGAAATCTTCTCCTTCATGGGCCTCATGGGTCCACAGTGCCTTTCCCCTCCACATGCGCTTGTCCATGGTGAGGATCAGGAAACCGGTCCGGGGATTTTGTTTTACGTGCCGTTTGCTCCGGCCTTCTGAAAATTGGCCCCACATGAGCCTGGTGGGCGTCTTGGCACGGATGGAGCTGATAAGCGTCACATGAGGGAGGCTGTCCGGGCCCACGGTGGCCGGAAGTCCCACCTTGGCCTCGGCTTCGAAATGAACGAGGTCTTGGGGGTCGAAAGCAGTGTTCTTTTTCATGGCGTGCTCCATTTCATCCGGACGGGAGGTGGCCGGGTGGTCCCGTTTCCTCCTCTGCAGGGTTGGGTCAGGCCGGACAGCCTTTCACGAGCCGAAGGCCCGTGTCGTTGTCCTCAGCCGGTGATGTTTCCTGCAGCCTCCTGGTGGCCCCGCTCCAGTGGACGACCCCGGGCTCCAGGCCCGTGGCCTCGGCCACCTGCGCAAGCCGCTCCATCACGTCCCGGGGCAGGAGATCGGCCTCTCTGAAAGGCCAGTCCAGTCCCAGGCGGGTGTATTTGTCCCGGCACAGGTTGTTGAACGCGCAAAGCTCCCATCGGGTCACCGTGTCCCCCAGGTGAGCCGCCAGGAACCGGCCGATCCCTATAATGTTTTCTTCGCGATCCGTGGCCCCCGGGATCACCGGTGTGCGGATCCAGAGAGTCCGCGGCGTGAGGTTTTGCCGCATCCAGTCCCGAACGCGCCTGAGATTCCGAAGGATCCGTTCATTGGACCGTCCCGTGAAGGCGCGGTGTTTTTCAGGGTCGATCTCCTTGATATCGAACAACACGAGATCCGCGTGGGGAAGGATGCCTTCCAGGGCGGACCAGGGACATTCGCCGCTTGTATCTAAGGCCGTAGATACGCCCCTTTCCCTGCAGGCCTTGAAAAAGGCAGCAACGAAGGGGGCCTGAAGGGCCGCCTCTCCGCCCGATGCGGTCACTCCACCCCGGGATTGGTCGAAATAGGCCTTGTCCTTGGCTACCTCCCGGGCGAGTTCGTCAGGGGTCCATACCCGACCCAGCAGCTCCAGGGCCGTGGAGGGGCACTCCCTGGTGCAGGTGCCGCAGCCCTTGCATCGGTCCCGGTCGATAAGGATTCCTTCGGGTCCTTCCGAGAGGGCGTTTTCAGGGCATACGTCCAGGCAAGTCTTGCAGCCGATGCACCGGGAACCCACCCACTGGACCTGGGGATGGGGAGAGATGCTTTCAGGGTTGTGGCACCAGGAGCAACGCAGGGCGCACCCCTTGAAGAAGATCGTGGTGCGGAGTCCAGGCCCGTCTTCGGTTGACATCCTCTGGATCTCCAGGACGATTCCCTTCAAGTGGTCATGTTCGTTCCCTGGATTCATGCACATGATCAAACCTGGGACAGAGGCCCCACGTGGAGGGGCGAGGCGTCCCTGTTTCCTTCCTCGTGTTCAGAATCCTTCGTGGCTCACGCGGGCGATCACCTCGTTCTGCAGCTCCTTGCCGATGGTGGTGAAATAGGCATTGTAGCCCGTCACCCGCACGAGCAGGTGCCTGTAATCCTGCGGGTGTTTCTGGGCGTCGCGGAGCATTTCGGGATCCAGCATATTGATCTGAAGGGCCGTACCCCCGTTTTCAGCGTACCCCCTGAGGAACGCCTTGAATTTTTCCCGGTGTTCCGGGTCCCTCAAGATGGAGGGGTTGAAGGTCATGGTGTGGCTCGCCCCGTTGGGGAGCAAGTTCACATAGCCTTCCCAGTCGGCCCGCCCCTCCGGGTTGCGGCCCCCTAGGGCCTTTCCAACGGAGTTGGCGTTAGCGGTGGGACCATGTATGTCCGCTCCATTGGATGGACAGATGGCATTGGACAAAAAGCGGCCCTTGGGCCTTCCGTCGGGACTTGCGGGCAGAATATATCCGTCCCCTACCCAGTAGTTCCAGCTCAGCATTCCGGGCCTGAACTGCCGTCCGGTGGAGCGGGTCTTATACTTCCAGGTTTCCTCGGTCCAGAGTTTCATGACCGCCAGGGCCATGGCGTCCGCCTCGTCGTCGTCGCGGCCGTACTTTGGGGCCTTGTTCTGCGCCTTGGCCTGAAGGACCTCGTGCCCCTCCCAGTTGGCCTTGAGGGCCGCGATCAACTCCTCCATGGTGCATTCTCCGCGCTCATACACCAGGTACTTGATGGCCAGGAGTGAATCCACGGTTGTGGCGAAGGTGACGGCTTCCAGTGTGGTGAAATTGATCTCCGCCCCCCCCTGGGTGACGTCCAGCCCTTTTTCGGCGCAGCCCTTGACGAGGCAGGAAAGATAGGGCGTGGGACAAAACCGGGCCCTTATGGACTCGGTGGTCTCATAAAGATCCACGCATTTTCGGATGATGTACCGCGTCTGCTCGGCGTAAGCCTTCCAGAAGGCCTCCCAGGTCAGGTGCCGGGTTGCGGGACCCGTGCGGGGTCCATCCTGCCGGATGCGGTTCTTCTTGCCCGTTAGCGGATCCCCGTAAGGCAGGAGGTCCTTCCCTCCTGTCAGGGCCAGTTCCACGGCCTTGAGCAGGTTCAGGTTGTTGTCAACGGTGCCGGAGCGGTCGTTTCCCACCATGGTGTTTTCCAGACATCCCACCGGTGCGTAGTCGTGAACGTTGGTTTCGTTGATGAGATCCTGGTAACCTGCTTTCCCGGCCTCACGCATCATGCCCGCCATGGACCGTTCGTCGAAGTTGAGGAGAAAGGGGGCGCCTTGGCTCGCAGAGATCATCTCCGCTTCCGCCACTGCCGGAGCCCTCACCTCTCGGAGGTCGGTCCAGGAATGTTCCGTTTGATTTTCGGGCCTTCTCAAGTTATTATGTATAGCTTGTTTTACCCCCATTTTTGGGGTCTGGAGAGAATCACCATGTCGGGAAAAGAGGCAGACGGTATTAGTTCTTCAATGACGCTGCTCGATATCATGAGTCGTCACAGGGAGGCGGAGACCGTGTTCAGACGATACGATGAAAAGGCCGGGGTTTGCCTTTGCTGTGAGGCCCTGTTTGATACCTTGGATCAGGTGGCCAACAAATACCAATTGGATATCGGCCGGATCCTGGAAGATCTCAATACCGCGGTCCGGGGAGGCGGCGAGCCGGACGATTCTTGAAACGCAAAAAAGACCGACCCTGTGGATCGGAGAGAGGATACTATGTCACAAAGCGTGGAAGCACACCCGTTGTACAGGATGATCAATCCGAGGAGTATCGCTTTTTTTGGCGCGTCGAATAATTTTACGAGCATGGGAACCATTATCTTCGCCTCGTTTCGGGCTCTGGGGTTCGAGGGGCCGGTGTACCCGGTTCATCCCAGGGAGCAGGAGGTCCAAGGGTTCCGGGCCTACCGCGACGTGGCGCAACTGCCGGAAGTCCCGGACCTGGCGGTCATGGTCCTGCCCACCGGAATCGTCAACCAGACCCTGGAGGCCTGCGGCAGAAAAGGGATCCGCAATGTGGTGATCGTATCTGGGGGCTTCAAGGAAGTGCGGGGCGAGGGAGAAGATAGGGAGAGAGAACTCAAAGAGATCGCGGCAAGATACGGCATAAGGGTTATCGGCCCCAACTGCCTGGGGGTGACAAACCCCCACCACCGACTCAACATGACGCCTTTCCCCTACGAAGGGGAGCCGGGGTTCATCGGCATGGCTTCACAGAGCGGGAGTTTCGTCACCCAGATGTTCCACTACCTCCATGGCCTGGGTCTGGGTTTCAGCACCGCCGTCAGTGTGGGAAACGAGGCGGACGTGGACCTTGTGGAATGCATCGAATATCTTGGCGCCTGCCCCAATACAAAGGTCGTGGCCCTTTACATTGAAGGGATCAGGCGCGGCAGTGCCTTCGTGGAGGTCACACGCAGGGTGGCGGCCCGCAAACCGATCGTTGCCTTTTACGTGGGGGGATCGGAGGCCGGAAGACGTGCAGGCTCCTCCCACACGGGTGCCCTGGCAGGCCCGGATGAGCTTTATGACGGCATGTTTCGTCAGGGCTGCGTGATCCGCGCCGCCGATCTCACGGAACTCTTCGACTTCTGCTGGGTGTTGGGGACTCTTCCGACGCCGGAAGGCCCGGAGGTGGGACTTCTTACAGACTCAGGGGGACCCGGTACCGCAGGAGCCGATGCATGCAGCAGGGCGGGGCTCAGGCTTCCCGAGTTTTCAGAGCGGACCGTGGAGAAACTCAGGGCCCATGTCCCCCACACGGGGAGCCTGGGCAATCCGGTGGATCTCACCTTCCACAAAAACCCCAAGGATTTTTACACGGAGATCCCAAAGGCCATCCTGGAAGACCCCTACGTTCAGAGCCTCCTGGTCTACTTCCTCATGCCGGTCGAATTCATCGAACGGGCCATGATGCACATGGGGGTACCGAACGAAGAGATCGCCGGTAAGATCGAGGGGATCACGAAATGGCAGGGCAGGGCGTTTGCCGATCTGATGCATACCCACGGAAAACCGATCGTGGGCTACACCTGGCGCGGCCTGGAAGAGCCCACCATCCGGACCTTCATGGAAAGGGGAATCCCGGTGTTTCCCGGAGCCCGACGTGCGGCGAGGGCCCTGGCCGCTCTGGTGCGCTACGGCGAGATACGGAAGCGGCTTCTGCCTGCGGTTTAACTG
>JAFDIS010000006.1 GCA_019307945.1 Deltaproteobacteria bacterium
CCCGTGCCCACATCGAGGACGCGCTCCCCGGGCCGGGGGGCCAGCAGCCTGAAGGTGAGTTCCTTTTCCAGTCGGTCCACATGGGAACCAAGCGGCGTCTTGAACCACCCGTCGTATTTTTCGGCGATTCGGTCGAATTCCAAAGGGCCCTCCTCTTGTCTGCGAAACGGGGGTCCGGACCTTTCCGGGATTCCGGGACGTGTGGTGGGCGGGAGCCTCCCCCCCAGGGAAGCCCTGGGGTCACGGATGAAGAAGGATCATACCCCATTTTCCATTAACAGGGAACCCGGTTCCGGGGGAGGGGTATGAGGACGGACGGCCCCGCCAAAGAACCTTCCCGGGGAGGTCGGGTTGTGGGGGGTGGAAATGGCTCAAGAGAAAAATTTCCTTGACCGATGGTAGGGTGAGAGCCACATGCGACTGACCGTTAAGGAGAAGAGGGAGGCCGGCTATTGGAAGGTTCAATGAAAGAAGACAAAGGGTCTCCGGCCTGCGTGGATTCCGCCACCGGGAGGGATGATTACTGCCGGGCCATTCTCTGGAGCCTCGAAGACGAAATCTTCGTCCTGGATAGGGACCGGCTGATCACTGACGTGAACAAGGATTTCCTGCCCCTGTGCGGGAAGCGAAAAGAAGAAGTCCTGGGCCGTCCCTGCCATGAAATCGCCCTTGGGCTGGACCGTCCGTGCGACGAAGCGGGAGAACCCTGCTGGTTCGAGGATGCATTCCGCACCGGAAAGACACGCCACTTCCGGCGCCATCAAATCACAAGGGATGAATCCCGCATCCTGGTGGACGTGCATCTTTGCCCCCTGAGAGACAAACGCGGCCGGATAACCCATCTGATCAAACGCGTCCGGGACATCAGCCAGGAGGTCCGGCTGGAAGCGCAGCTCCGCCAGGCCCACAAGATGGAGGCCATGGGTACCATGGCGGCGGGCATCGCCCATGAGTTCAACAACATCCTGGGCTCCATCTTTCTCAACGCCGAACTGGCCCTCCAGGGAATGGATCCGGAGCATGAGTCCGGGCTTTTCGTTCGCAGGATCCTGGACGCAGGCCGCAGGGCCAGGGACCTGGTGGGACAGATTCTCACCTTCGGCCGGCAGGGGAGGCAGGAGCGAATCCCCGTTCATATCGTGCCGCTCGTCAAGGAGACCCTGAAACTGCTTCGCGCTTCCCTTCCGGCGAGTGTGGAGATTAGGAACGAAATCACCACCAGCACCGGAATAATCGATGCCGACCCGGCCCAGATTCATCTGGTGCTCACTCACCTGTGTCTGAACGCGGCCCAGGCCATGGCCGCAGAGGGCGGGGGAATTCTGGAGGTGAGACTTGAGGACACGGAGGTGGATGCCGAGATGGCGGCTGGGCATCCGGATCTTCACGAGGGTTCCTACCTCAGACTGACGGTTCGAGACAACGGTCCGGGCATGGAGCCCTGGGTCCTGGAACGCATCTTTGAACCCTTTTTTACCACCAAGCGGGTGGATGAGGGCACGGGGATGGGGCTGGCCCTGGTCCACGGCGTAGTGAGGGGTTACGACGGGGCCGTAATGGTCAAGAGCAGGCCCGGCCAAGGGGCCCTCTTCGAGGTTTACCTGCCACGAGCCGAGATCGGAGTGCCCGATGAGCTCACGCCCGAAGGGCCCCTCGTCGGAGGCCGGGAGCGCATCCTCTTCGTGGATGATGAAGCGTCGGTCACGGGGGCTGCAGGCCATGTGCTCAGGCGTCTGGGTTACCGGGTCACCACGTTAACAGAGGCGGAGAAGGCCCTGGAATCCTTTCGGAATGCCCCGGAGGACTTCGATCTCGTTATCACCGACCTCACCATGCCCCGCATGGACGGTATCCAGCTTGGCAAAGCGATTCGGGAAATCCGTCCCGACATGCCCATAGTCCTCTGCACCGGTTACCGGGATGTTATCACGCCGGAAGAAATGGGGAGCCTCGGGGTCCGGGAGCTGCTCCTCAAACCCATGACCCGGAGCAGACTCGCCGCCGCGGTTAGGAGCGCGCTGGGTGACCTTTCAGGCCGGGGTATTGCAGTGCCCCTGGCAGCCAGGGGGTAAAGACCTATGCCGAAGGTCCTGATCCTGGACGACGATCCCATGATGAACGAGGCCTTGGCCAATGTAGTGGCGCGCCTTGGCCACGAGCCCTCCTGCGCCTTCACCCTGTCCGAAGGTCTGGACCTGGCCCGGGAGGAGGCATACGATGTCGTCTTCCTCGACGTGCGGCTGCCCGACGGAAACGGTCTGGAGGCCCTCCCATCCCTCAGGGCGGGGCCCGGGGCACCGGAGGTGATCATCATCACCGGGTACGGGGATCCGGATGGGGCCGAACTGGCCGTCAAGAACGGTGCCTGGGACTATATCCAGAAACCCTCCAGCATGGGACGCATGTCACTGGCCCTGAGCAGGGCGCTTCAGTACCGCGCTGAGAAAACCGTAAGTCCCGGGCCCATGGTCCTCAAGCGGGAAGGGATCGTGGGCGCGAGCCTCAGACTGAACGAAGCCCTGGAGCGCCTGGCCCAGGCCTCCCAGACGGAGGGCAATGTGCTGATCGAGGGCGAGACCGGAACGGGAAAGGAACTGCTGGCCCGTGCGGTTCATGAAAACAGCCCAAGGGCCGGCAGGCGTTTCGTGGTGGTGGACTGCGCGGCATTGCCCGAATCCCTGGTGGAGAGCATTCTCTTCGGCCACGAGAAAGGGGCCTTCACCGGCGCCGACCGGGCCCACGAAGGTCTTATCCAGCAGGCCCACGGTGGGACCCTTTTCCTGGATGAAGTGGGGGAACTGCCCCTTCCTGTACAGAAAGCCTTCCTGCGCGCGGTCCAGGAGCGACGCTTTCGGCCTGTGGGCTCCGACCGGGAGATCGGGGTGGATTTCAGACTCATCGCCGCCACCAACAGGGACCTGGAGCGAATGGCGCAAGAGGGCCGTTTTCGCAAGGATCTCCTCTACCGTCTCCGCACCCACTTCATCCAGGCACCCCCTTTGAGGGAGCGCCGGGAGGACATCCGGGAACTGGCGGTTTACCACGTCAACCGGCTCTGCGAACGATACGGCACGGAGACCAAAGGGTTTTCCCCTGAGTTCTTCGAGGCCCTGAGCCTCTACGAATGGCCGGGGAATGTCCGTGAGCTATTCAACACCATGGAAGAAGCACTGGCCGCAGCAGGGGATGAACCCACCCTCTACCCATATCATCTGCCCATTGCCCTTCGGGCCCGGGTGGCTCGCTCGTCCGTCGAAAACCACGAGGAAGGCCTTCCCGCCCCATCTTCTCCCTCAGGGCCGTTGGAACAAGGCCCTTTGCCCACACTGAAGGCCTTCAGGGAGGAGGCCGAAAGGCGCTACCTCCAACGCCTGTGGCACCGGACCGGCGCCAGCCGAAAAGAAATGTGCCGGGTCTCGGGCCTTTCCAGGACCCGCCTCTTCGAACTGCTCAAGAAACACGGGATCCCCTCCTGACTTCCGATCTATCCTCCCCCAGCGGCGGGATGTTCAAAAAGCCTTCAGGCTGTTCCGAAAAACGAACCGTGATGTTCGAAAAATTGAACATTCAGGCCCGCTCCTAATTACCCGAAGCTTCATGGCGAATGGGCTTCAATCTAGTCTAACCTATTGAAAAATAATTAAAAAACTGTTTTTGATCTCCATCGTTGCCTTCTGGCACCACTCTTGCTTCCAACTGGAAAACAGGACGGAAGCCCACGCGCCATTTCAGTGAGGAGACGGGACACGCAGATGAGACAGGGATATCCAAACAACTACACCACGGTCTTGCTTTACGCCGCGCCCACCCATCGAGCGGGCAAGAGGCTTCGCAGGATCGTGGACCAGCTCGTCACGGAAGAGCACAAGGAATTCTACCAGTCCATCACAAGGCTCACCCAGCGGCTCAGAAGGCCCCTGGGGGAGCGTCCCATAGGGGTCTTCCTGGCCCGGGACGCGGATGAGCTGGCTACCCTGCTTTCGGTCAGGGACCTTCTCAGGGATCTGCGGGTCATCCTGGTGGTCCAGGATCATAAAGAGGACACACTGAGCCTGGCCCATGCCCTTTGCCCCCGGTACGTGACCTATGCGGACGGGGATCTTGATGACGTGGCCGCGGTCATGGGAAAGATGATGGGAAAACACGGTCGCGACCGCGGGGTCGGACAATAGCAAACTCGTTTCGGGCTCGTTGCCGGAAAAGGAGGCATCACATGACACAAAGGGAAAAGGAGATTCAGGAGCGCTACTGCCGACTGATCAAGGACTATGCGGGGATCCGTCACGAAGAGGGCCTGCAGGCGGCCCGTTCCCTGGGCAGGGACCTGGGCCGATACAGGATTCCTGCCGAGGCGGTCGTCCGGCTTCATCGCGAGGCGTTGCAGCGATTCGTCGAGGAAACCCCGCAGGCCGAGCTCAAGAGGGCCTTGCCCAGGGTATCGGCCGCCCTTGTGGAAGCCCTGAAGGGATACGAGGCGCCTTTGAGAGAGGGGCCCCCGGCCGGAGATCTCGCCGCATCGGCCCTCAGGGAGGCGGACTATCACCTTCGCTGTATCCTGCGCAAGAAGGCCCTCGGAAATCTACATTAAAGAGGATGAGCCCCGATGAGAGGACTGAGCCTCAAGACATACACCCTGCCGGCGGCCTTGATCTGGTCTCTTCTGGTGTCCATTTCCCTGGCGTGGTCCGTCAGATCCGAGAAGCAGGAGATGCTGGGCAACGCCCGGGCCCGGGCGGTTTACCTAATCGCCCAGATTGGTCTTGTCCGGGAGTGGAACGCAAGACTGGGCGGGGTCTATGTGCCGGTGAGAGACAAGATACGCCCCAATCCCTTTTTGGAGGACCCGGAGCGTGAGCTGGTAACCCGGGACGGCCGGACTCTTACCAGGATCGTCCATGCCCACATGCTTCGTCAGATGGCGGAACAGGCCTTGGCCGACAGGAAAAGCGCCGTGTTCCATCTGACGAGCCTTCAGCCGGTAAGGCCCGGCAACATCGCAGATCCCTGGGAGATCAGGGCCCTCACTGCCCTGGAAAAGGGCGCCCGGGAGTATGAGGAGGTGGTGGGGAAAGGCGAAAGGGCCCTGTACCGGTACATGGCCCCGGTCTTCGTTGATCGCTCATGCCTGGCGTGCCACGCCCGGCAGGGGTACAGTGAGGGGAATATCCGGGGCGGGATCAGCGTGAGCCTGCCATACCGCTGGTCTGCGATGGGCTCTGAAGGAGTCTACCCCCATGTGGCGGCCCACGCCGCCGTTGGTCTCCTGGGTCTCCTGATGATAGGCATCTTCAACATGACTCTGAGGAAAAGGGTCAGGGCCCTTGAAGAGGCCGAAGCGCGCCAGCGGATCCTGCTGGAGACTTCCGCCTGCGGGATATTCCTCATCGACCCGGAAACCCACGAGATCCTATACGCCAACCCCATGGCCGCACAGATCACCGGCAGACCCATCAATGAGATGGTCGGCCTGAAGTGCCAACAGTTCATTTGTCCCAGAACCGAGGGGGATTGTCCGGCGACGGACCGGGGCGAGGAGATGGCCCACGAAGAGGCTGTTATCCTGGACGCCCGTGGCCGGGAGGTCCCTGTCCTCAAGAACGTGCGGCGGATCCGTGTGAACGGCGAGGACTTGCTCCTGGAGCACTTCGTGGATCTCACCGAGGTCCACCGTTCCAGAAAGGCCCTGGAGGAGTCTGAGGCCCGCTACCAGGCCCTTTTCGAAAACATGCGGAACGGCGTGGCGGTCTACGAGCCCGTGGACGAGGGAAAGGATTTCGTGTTCGTGGGTTTCAATCGGGCCGCTGAGCGCATGGAGAAACTAGGGCGCGAGGAAGTCCTGGGCCGCCGGGTGACGGAGGTCTTCCCGGGCGTTGAAGAGATGGGCCTCCTCGAAGTGTTTCGAAGGGTCCACCGGACCGGGGAGCCGGAACTTCACCCGGTGAGGCTGTACCGGGACGAGCGCATGGCGGGATGGCGGGAGAATTTCGTTTACCGACTTCCCTCAGGCGAGATCGTGGCGGCCTATACCGACGAGACTGAAAGAGTAATGGCCGAGACCCGGGCAAAGGCCGAATACGCCAGGCTCTCGGCCATGATTTCCGGGATGGACGAAGGCGTGGTTTTCGCTGATGCGGACGGCCTTATCGTGGAGGTCAATGACTACTTCTGCCGCTTCGTGGGAAGGTCAAGAGAAGAGATCGTGGGGAAATTCCTCCGTGACTTTCACCAGGGACCTATTCTGGACCGGTTGATGGAAAAGGTGGATTGTTTCCTGGAAAACCCGGGTTCTCCTCCCGTGATCATTCAACGGCCCCTGGGCGAGGCGGAGGTGATGCTCCGTGTCCAGCCCATCTACAGGGACGGGACCTATGACGGAGTCCTGCTGAACGTGGTGGACGTGACCGAACTGGTCCAGGCCAGGCGCAAGGCCGAGGATGCCAGCCGCTTCAAGAGCGAATTCCTGGCCAATATGAGCCACGAAATCCGAACCCCCCTCAACGCCGTCATCGGCATGACGGAACTGGCCCTCGAGACCGAACTCACCCGGGAGCAGGAAGAATATCTCAAAGCTGTAAAGGCTTCCGGGGACAACCTGCTTCACCTGATCAATGACATCCTTGATTTTTCCAAGATCGAAGCCGGAAAGCTGGACGTGGAGGAGATCGACTTCGATCTTCGCACGACCGTGGAGGTGGCGGCGGACACCCTGGCGGTCAAGGCCCATGAAAAGGGCCTTGAGCTGGCGGCACGCATCGATCCTGAAGTGCCCACGCGGCTTCGGGGTGATCCGGGAAGACTCCGCCAGGTTCTTCTCAACCTGGGCAACAACGCCATTAAGTTCACACAGGAGGGCGAGGTGGTGATCTCCTGCACTGTGGAACATCGTGAAGAAGACGCGGTAACCCTCCGCTTTTCCGTCTCAGACACTGGCATCGGGATCCACAGGGCCAAGCAGGACGCCATTTTCGAGAGTTTTCGCCAGGCGGACGGCTCCACCACGAGGATGTACGGAGGAACCGGTCTGGGCCTTTCCATCTCGAGGCGGTTGGCTGGGCTCATGGGGGGGGGCATCACGGTTGAGAGCGAGCCGGGGCGGGGAAGCACCTTCCATTTTACGGCCCGGTTCGGCCTCCAGGAAAAGGGGGAAAAGGAGTCGGTCGAGGCGGTGTCCGTTACACTTTCGGGGAAGCGCGTCCTCGTGGTGGACGACAATGCCACTAACCGACTCATCGTACAGGAAATGCTGGCGCGGGCCGGGGTCCTATGTCGAGAAGCCCAAAACGGGATCGATGCCCTGGGGGAACTGGAGCGCGCCCACCGGGCTAAGGAGCCCTACCATCTGATCCTCCTGGACGGACAGATGCCCGTTATGGACGGGTTCGAAACGGCCGAAAGGATTCTCGGAGACGCGCGTTACAAGGGCACCAGGATAGTGATGCTGACCTCCCTGGGCAGGAAAGGGGATGCGGCGCGGTTCAGGGAGATGGGGGTATCGGGCTACCTCCTCAAGCCCATCAAACGCGCGGAACTCCTGGACGCTATCCGCCTGGTTTTTCGCCGGTCCGAGGAAGCGGGAATGGACCGCAAGGCCCCCTTCGTCACCCGCTATTCGGTCCTGGAAAACCGCAGTAGCTCGGGCCTCAGGATCCTGCTGGTCGAGGACAATGCCCTCAACCGGCAGTTCGCCGTGAAACTCCTGGAAAAACGAGGCCACCGTGTGTCGGTGGCGTGCCACGGAGAAGAGGCCCTCCGGAGGCTCGAAGAGGATTCCTTCGATCTGGTGCTCATGGACATTCAGATGCCCGTGATGGACGGTCTTACGGCCACGCGCAAGATCAGGGAAAGAGAGGCCGGCACGGAAAGACACGTTCCCATTATCGCCATGACGGCCAATGCCATGCCGGGTGACCGCCGGCGGTGTCTGGAAGCGGGCATGGACGATTATATCTCCAAGCCCATCAAGCCCAAGGTCCTGGAGGAACTCCTGGAAAAGTGGACGGGCCACGACGCCGGGTCGACTGGGGGGTTGGAAGGAGGCGTATCATGAAGGTGCTTTTGGCCGAAGACGACCCTGTTTCCAGGGCCCTTCTCCGTAAGGTGCTCCAGAAGGCCGGCCATGAGGTCCTGGTGGCCAAAGACGGTCTGGAGGCCAAGGATTTCTTCATTAAGAACGTGGTGAGGCTCGTGGTCACGGACTGGATGATGCCGGGCCTGGACGGGTTGGGGCTCTGCCGGGAGATTCGTTCCGCGGGAAAACCCCATTATACTTATGTGATCGTGCTCACGGCCAAGGACGAAAAACCGGATTT
The DNA here is from genome assembly GCA_019307945.1 of Deltaproteobacteria bacterium. GTDB lineage: Bacteria > Desulfobacterota > DSM-4660 > Desulfatiglandales > Desulfatiglandaceae > B17-G16. The sequence continues at coordinate 8,310 of JAFDIS010000006.1, forward strand.
CATGCGGGCCTTCGAGGCCGGGGCGGACGACTATATCTCCAAGCCGTTCGACCCGGAAGAACTCCTCGCACGCCTCAAGACGGGTATGCGCATCGTGCGGCTGGAGCAGGAGCACCAGAAACTGCAAGGGATCCTCATCGAAAGCCGGAACAAGCTGCGGGTGGTCTTCGACTCCCTGCGGGAACAGGTGGTGTCCGTGGACGAGGATCTCAGGATCGTCTCGGCCAACCGGGCCTTCCTCGACCGGAACGGCGTCACCTTCGACAAGGTCATCGGGAGGCACTGTTTCCCCAACGGGGACCCGGAAGTTCGGGGTTACCTCAGCGAGGGCACCAAAGCGGCTGTTCTGGCCGTGTTTCGTGAGGGAGATCCCGTGAGCATAGAGGAATCGTCTCAAGATCCGCAGGGTGAGATGGTCTTCAGAGAAATCAGTTGCCTTCCCGTCAGAGACGATGGGGGCAGGGTCTTCCAGACCACCATCCTTTGTCGCGACACCACCGAGGAGCGACGGCGGACCCAGGAGATCGAGCGCCTCAACCAGCAGGTCCAAAAGGCCTACCAGGAGATCAAGGCCAAGAATGAGCGCCTGGAAGACGCCTTGCGACAGCTCAAGGACAGCCAGGCCCAGATCCTGCAGTCCGAGAAAATGGCCTCCATCGGCCAACTGGCAGCCGGTGTGGCACACGAGATAAACAACCCCACCGGGTTCGTGAGCAGCAACCTGAAGACCCTGGGCGATTATCAGAAGGACATCACGGATCTCATGGAACAATACAGGAAACTCTGTGCTTCCGTCCTGGAAAAGGCCCGGGGACGGGAGGATCTGAGGGATCTCGAAGAAGCGGTCTCACGCATCCGGGAGCAGGAAGAGGACGTGGACATCGACTTTGTCCTGGGCGATGCCCTCGACCTGATCCGGGAGTCCCAGGAGGGTACGGAACGGATCAAGAAGATCGTCCTGGATCTCAAGAACTTCGCCCATCCCGGAACCGACAAGCTCCAGTCCGCCGACATAAACGGGAGTATCGAGTCCACCTTGAATATCGTGTGGAACGAGATCAAGTACAAGGCCACGGTGCACAAGGACTACGGGGAACTTCCTCCGGTCAAGTGTTATCCCCAGCAGCTCAATCAGGTGTTCATGAACCTGCTGGTGAACGCGGCCCAGGCCATGGAAGACAAGGGGGAGATCTTCATCTCCACACGGAGCGACAACGGAGAGGTTGAGATCGTGATCAGGGACACGGGCTCCGGCATCCCCGAGGAAATCCTTCCAAAGATTTTCGATCCGTTTTTCACCACCAAGGAGGTGGGAAAGGGGACGGGCCTGGGGCTCAACGTGGCTTACAATATCATCAAGAAGCACCGGGGCGAGATCCGGGTGGAAAGTACTCCCGGCAAGGGCACGGCCTTTACGATCCGCGTTCCCGTGGAATTCAAGGAGCCGCCGGAAGAAGAAGCGGACGCTCAATCGGAGACACATCATGTCGCTTAAATTTAAACACACGATCCTGCTGGTGGACGACGAGGAGGCGATCCTCAAGGCCCTCCAGCGGTTGTTTCGACGGGACGGCTACCGGATCCTGACCGCCGCGAGCGGCCAGGAGGGACTCGAGGTGCTCCGTGAGCACGGAAAACCGGTCTCCCTCATCATTTCGGATCAACAGATGCCGGGTATGAACGGGGCCCAGTTCCTGGAAAAGGCCAGGGCCATTTACCCTGACGCCATGCGTTTTCTCCTGACAGGCTACTCGGACATGGACGCCATCGTGGAGGCGGTCAACAAAGGTGAGATCCACCGTTACCTGACCAAGCCTTGGAACGACGAGGATCTTCCCCTTCAGGTACGGCAGGCCCTGGAGCAGTTCGAGCTAGTGGTCGAAAATCGCAGGCTTTCCGCATTGACACGGAGGCAGAACCGGGAGCTGGCCGATCTGAACCGGGACCTGGAACGGAAGGTCGAGGAACGCACCCGGGAGGTTCAAGAGAAGAACAAGGAACTTTCCAGGCTCAACCGGGAACTGGAGGCAAGCCTGTATGACACGGTGCGGGCCTTTGCCTCTCTGGCCGAGATGCACGCCGCGACACTGGCGGGGCACAACCAGCGGGTTAGCGCACTTGCAAAGGAAATCGCTTCGGCCTTCGGCCTTTCCGAGCGTGAGGTGGTGAGCGTCGAGACCGCCGCCCTGCTTCATGACATCGGAAAGCTCGGATTGAATGAGCGGATCCTCCGCTATGACACGGTCCGGTGGGGGGAAGAGGATAGAAAGGCCTACCGCAAGCACCCGGAGGAGGGTCAGGCCGTGGTCCAGTTCATCAAGCGCCTGGACCATGTGGGGCTCCTGATCCGCTCCCATCACGAGCGTTACGACGGCAAGGGTTTTCCGGACGGGTTGAAGGAGGAATCGATCCCCCTGGGCTCCCAGATCATCGCGGCGGCCGACGCCTATGACCGGATCGTTCACCTGAGGGTGAAGGCCAAGGTTCACGTGGAGGCCTACCTTAGGGCCAAAGGGATCACGCTGGATCACCTGCCGGAAGAAGAACTCCTCCAGCAGGCGGCCATCCATCACCTGGACCAGAACCGGGGGACGAGGTACGACCCCGAGGTGGTCCAGGCCTTCGTGGGGATCCTGAAAGAGCGGGGTGTGCAGTACCGAACGGAAAGGTCCGTGCCCCTGGAGCTTCTGGAAGAGGGCATGGTACTGGCCACGTCCCTGTTCACAAAGAGGGGCAAGTTTCTTCTTCCCTACAATACGAAACTGACAGAGGAGCACCTGAACAAACTGCGGGTGATTCATGAAAACGACCCCTTGCCCGAAATCTACATCAACCCCTGAGCGGGTGAGGGCAGTGCCCCCTCAGGGGGCGAGGAAAGGATTCGTCATGGAACGTGAAGCGTTCATCCGGAGACTGGAACAGGTGGAAGACCTTCCCACACTGCCTTCGGTGGCCATGGAGGTGAACCGGCTCCTGGAGGACGAGGATGTCTCCATCCGGAAGTTGACCGACACCATCGAGAAAGACCAGTCCATTGTGAGCAAGATTCTCAAGCTTGTCAATTCGGCCTTTTTCGGCCTCCGCTCCCGGGTGGACAACATCTCCCACGCGGTGACGTTGCTTGGCTTCAACACAGTGAGGAATGCAGTGCTTTCGGTCTCCGTCATCAAGACCTTCGGAGGAGTTAAGCCGGGTGACGGCTTCAGCATGGCCGACTTCTGGCGGCACGCCGTGGCCGTGGGGATCACGGCGCGGTTCCTGGGCCAGCAAACTCGGCTGGCCTCGCCCGACAACGGCTTTATCGCAGGACTCCTTCACGACATGGGCAAAGTGGTGCTCTCGGCCTTCTTCCCGGAGATTTTCCGGGAGGTGCTTCAGGGCTTGGCCCGGGGGATTTCCTTTTATGAAGCGGAGCGCGATACCTCGCCCATGGACCACGCCAGGATCGGCGGATTCCTGGCCCGGCAGTGGCAGCTTCCCCGGAGCCTGACTGACGCCATAAGGTGCCACCACGCGGTCAAGCAGAGTGCGGCCGATTACCGGCTTCTCCTCCTGGTCCATGCGGCGGACCTTGTCTCGGTGCGGGTGAGGAACGAGCAAGAGGGTGCCGAAGCCCTGAAAGGACTGCACCCGGAAGCCTTAAAGGCGGTGAGATCTCAGCTTGACAATTTCCATGACTGGTCTCAAGACCTCCGGGAAGAGATAGATACCGGGTGCCGCTTCTTTCTCGAGGAGTTGGATTCATGAGAGAGTATACACATACCATTCTTTGCGTGGACGACGAGGAAAACGTTCTCCGCGCCCTCAAGCGCCTCCTGCGCAAGGAGCGCTATCGAATTCTGAGCGCGTCCACCGGGCGGGAAGGCCTCAGGGTCCTGGAGGAAGAGGACGTACACCTGGTGATCTGCGACCAGCGCATGCCGGAGATGAGCGGGACGGAGTTCCTGGCCCGGGTCAAAGAAGACTACCCGGACGTGATCCGCATGATCCTCACGGGGTATACGGATGTGGATTCGATCACCGAGTCGGTAAACAAGGGGCACATATACAAGTTCCTTCTCAAACCCTGGAACGATCAAAACCTCAAGCAGGAGATCCAGCGGGCCCTGGAACAATACGACCTGATCGCAGCAAACCGCGCGCTCCACGAAAAGGTCCTCCGGCAAAACCAGGAACTCACCCGCATAAACGAGGGCCTGGAGACGCTGGTCCGGGAGAGGACCCGGGAACTGCAGATCCAGAACCAGGCCCTGGAGCTGTCCCACGCGATCCTGGAAGACCTCCCCGTTCCCATCGTGGGGGTGAGCGCCGAGGGTATGGTCGTCCTGGTCAACAGGGAGGCTAGGGCCCTCGAGACCCCGGAAGGGGCCATCGAAGAAGGGAGGAGACTCTCCCGCTACTTTGATGAATTGGTCTCGGGCTGCGTGGCGCGCGTGCTGCGGGACGGAGCCTCTGAGAGCCTGAAGGCGGGGATTTCGGGAGAGAGCCCTTTTCGGGTGACCGTGACACCGCTTTCAGGGAGATTCAAGGGCAAGGGAGTCATTCTGGCCCTCGAGTCTCGGGGCAAGGGTCGTGGCCCCTGTGATCCATGATGTACCCGGTGAAGGAGAGACGCTGCAGGATTCCCGAATTTTATCGATGGTGGGCCCGATGAAAGAGAAAAAACCGCGGGAGGACGTGCAAGAAAGGACCGAAGAATCGTGTCGAAGGGAGGATATCTCACCTTCCGAATCTTCCGGGGATCCCGGAATCGCCTTAGGCGAATCTCTGCTTCGCGCCAGACTGAGGGAAGCTGCGACCGCGTACCAGAAACAGATGAAACGCAATATTCTCACAGCCTTGATGGACTCCCCGGGGTCTCCGGAAAGGGTCGAAATTTCACGAAAGGGGTCTGAACGACACAAGAGTCGGGGAGGGAGGAGCAACCGCAAGTGAGCAGTTCTCTGGAAGAAAAGATCACCTGCACCGCCCTGCGCCTGGTCGACAGTCTCTCGCCGCTGGTCCTGGGGGAGCGTCGCGCCAGGGACCCGCACTCCCTCTTGTTCTGGCGGGAGCGGATCCTTCTCTGGCTCATGGTGGGTGGTGGAATCCTCGGAGGCCTGGGCCTCCTGCTGGGGGTCGGCCGGGCCCTTCAGGCGGGGCCCTGGGTGAATGCCCTGGTATATTCGGCGGTATACGCATGTGGCCTGGTGATCACCTTTTTGAAGAATCTCCCCTACCGCGTCCGGGCCTGGATCTGGCTCATGGGGTTTTTCACGCTGGGGACGGTCTCCCTTTGGGCCTCGGGATTCTTGGGCCCTGGAAGGATATGGCTGTTCTTCTTCGCCCTGGGCGCCGCCCTGCTTCTGGGACTTCGAGGGGGCATTGCGGCCCTGGCCCTGAACGCGGGGGCCCTGGCATGGATTCTGTGGTGGGCCGGGCCCCAGGCCCCATGGTGGCAGGCCGGGAACCCTCAATTTTCCCTGCTTTTGATTTCGAGCTGCACCGGTTCCATGACTGCTTACGCCGTTTGCGCTGTGGGAATCGCCACGCTGGCGAATTCCATCGGGCGAGTCCTGGAAGAAGAAAGGATCCTTTCGGCGGGCCTTGCAGAGGCCAACCGCAGGCTCCAAGCGGAGGTAGCCGTGCGCCTGGAAGCCGAAAGGGCCGCGCGGGTCGGTGAGAAGAATCTTCGTGAGATCCTGGAGGGTTCAGCCATCGCCACCTTCGTGATCGACCGGGAACACCGGATCACCCACTGGAACCGGGCCTGCGAGGTCCTCACGGGCGTGCCGGCCTCATCCATGGTGGGAACGCGCAAGGCGGGTGAGGTTTTCTACGGCAGGCCCCGCCCCGTGATGGGGAACCTGGTACTGGACGGGGCGCCGGAGTCGCGGATCGCGGAGCATTACGACGGGGCCTATAGACGGTCGGCGCTCTTGCCCGGTGCCTTCGAGGGCGAGGGCTTCTTCCCACACTTCGGAGAAAAAGGCAAGTGGGTGTTTTTCACGGCCGCGCCTATCAAGAACGCCCAGGGGGAGACGGTGGGGGCCGTGGAGACGCTCCAGGACATTACGGCCAGGAAGGAGGCCGAAACCGCACTTGAAAAGAGCGAGGCCTTTCACCGGGGACTCATGGAGACCCTGGAGGACATGGTGTTTCGCATCGATCTCAACGGCCGATTCAGCTATCTCAACCCGGCCTTCGAGCGCCTCACGGGGCACCGGGCCCGGGACTGGGTGGGCCGACCCTTCCTGGAACTCGTGGCGCCGGAGTCGGCGGCCCTGGTGCGGGAGCAGTTCAGGCGGGGTATTACGGGGGAGAGCCTCGCTACCGAGGAGGTTTGTCTCCTGGACCATCGGGGCGAAAAGATCCCCGTGGAAATCAACGTGGTGAACCTCAAGGACGAGCAGGGTCGGACCGCCGGCCGCCTGGGCGTCGCACGGGACTTGAGGGACAGGATTCGGGCTCGCGAGGAGAGGGCCCGGCTCGAGCGCCGCCTGCGGCAGTCGGAGAAGATGGAGGCCATCGGGACCCTGGCAGGCGGCATCGCTCACGACTTCAACAACATCCTCTACGCGGTCATCGGCTACACGGAACTGTCCATGGACGAGGTGGGCGAGGGGCATCCTGCATGGTGTTTCTTGGAGGAAGTCCTGCGGGCCGCCCAGAGGGCGAAGGACCTTGTAGGCCAGATTCTGACCTTCAGCCGCCAGGGCCCGGATGAGCGGCGACCCGTGCGGGTGGACACGGTTGTGCGGGAGGCAATGGGGCTGCTCAGGGCCTCCATTCCCAGCACCATAGAGATAAGGCAGGAAATCGAGACCGAGGCACTGGTAACGGCCGATCCGGTGAGGCTCCACCAGGTGGTCGTGAACCTCTGCACCAATGCCGCCCAGGCCATGGAAGAGAAAGGCGGTACTCTTACGGTGCGCCTGGAGGAAAAGCCCGAAGTGCCCTCGAGGCTCGGGCCGGCACCCGGCCCTTACCTCCTCCTTACTGTCGAGGACACGGGGCCCGGCATGCCTGAAAAAGTCCTTGACCGGGTGTTCGAACCCTTTTTCACCACCAAGGACAGAGGCAAGGGCACGGGCATGGGTCTTTCCGTGGTACACGGTATCGTGGAAGGGTACGGCGGCACTGTGACCGCTCAGAGCGAGCCGGGCAAGGGTGCGGTGTTTCGTGTCTACCTTCCGGCGACGGGGTCGGGTGCAGAGACAGGGGACTCGGACGATGTCAAGTGCCCCGTTCCCATGGGACGGGGAGAACGGATCCTCTTTGTGGACGATGAAGAGGCACTGGTCGCCCTGGGACAGCGGATGATCGAGTCCCTGGGCTATCGGGTAACCACCCGGGTGAGCAGTCTGGAAGCCTTGGAGCTTTTCCGTGCGAGCCCCTCGCGGTTCGACGCGGTGGTGACGGATTTGACCATGCCCCACATGAAGGGAGATGAACTGGCCAGGGAGATCACTCGTATCAGACGGGACATCCCCGTGATTCTCTGTACCGGGTTCGGGGCTGAAGCCGCCGGCCCCTCAAACGGGATCCGGGCGGTGGTGAATAAGCCGATCCTGCGGAAAGATCTGGCGCAAACCCTGGCAGAGATCCTGCGGGAGGCCCCCTGAGATGGCCATGGCCCTTGCAGCAGCCGGTTGAGGCCCCGGCGGATTTTTCGGCGGAATCATCCTTATTGGGCCCTGTCCCCCCTCGCATGAGCTACGCCCACCAGTCCCAGGAGGCCCGAACCCAGGAGCAGGAGGCTTCCGGGTATGGAGACCGGCGACATGTCAAAATCTTCCGTGGCGGTCCAGGCTCCGTCGTAAATCAGGGTTCCCGCACCCTGGACCGCACCGTCCAGCATCTCGGCCCACTGCATCTCAAAGGGCGCCTTGTCGGAAAAGCGGACCTGCCACCTGCCCTTTCCGGCCGCGATCTCGGGCCCCGCACCCCGGAGGTAAGTGGATGTCTGAACCTCGGTATTCCATCCCTGGGGATTGTTGGGCTGTTTCCAGTCCAGGAACGTCACGTCGCCTCCGGTGAGCCAGAGGTGAATTTCGTCCGGATCGTAATCATTCCGAAAGACCTGGGTCCAGGGGGCCGCCTGGGCCTCTCTCTCCCAGGCCGGTGTCGTGAGGCAAAGGGCGACGGCCAGCAGCAATGCGGCGCCGGCCATGATTTTCTTGGTATGTTTCGGCATGAAAAGTCACATCCTTTCATTTTCCAACTGTCCCGGCGAAGATTATCCATGGGCGACACCGGGGGTCGGCCTTTGAAAATGCAAGAGTCGTGCCTGAACAATGCATTCAAGAGAAACGAAAAAGGCCTTTTTCGCCTGTGAAAACAAGCAAATGGCATTTTTCAAGGCAAAAATCCTACGGAATGAGAAGCGAGGTTCCGAGCAACACCGTGAAGAACTCGTAATCAGAGGTTGTTGGGATTACGATTTGGTAATCGACGTGGTCATTCCTTCGGGGGAGGCGGCTCTAACGGTTCCGCTTCCAGCCCGGATGAGTGATCCCGAATTTGCGGATCTTGTAGTTGAGGGCCCGGGGGGTGACGCCAAGGGCCAGGGCGGCATCCTTCTGCACCCAACGGGCATCTTCCAGGGCCTTGAGGATGAGCGCCTTTTCCTGGCTCCGGAGCCGGTCCGCACCTGCGGGCACGGGTCGTTCTCCCCCGCCGGAACTTTCGGTGCCGCTGAGGGAGATGCTATCGGAACCGATCACGTCTCCCTCTTCCAGGATGGCGGCCCGCTCGATGGTGTTGGCCATCTGGCGGATGTTCCCGGGCCACGAGTAGGCTCGGAAGCGTTCAAGGACCTCGGGGGCAAACCCCGTGATCCGTTTTCTCAGGGTTCGACAGACCCGCTCCAGGAGCCAGTGGGCAAGTGGTTCGATACACTGTCGTCGTTCCCTGAGAGGTGGCAGGTGCACGGTCAGGACGTTGATTCGATAAAAGAGGTCTTCGCGGAATTTTCCCCCGCCGATCTGCTCTTCCAGGACGCGGTTGGTGGCGGCTATGACGCGAACGTCCGAGCGGATGGTGCGGTTTCCGCCCACCCGCTCAAAGGCCTTTTCCTCCAAGACCCGCAGGAGCTTGCCCTGGAGGGGCATACTCAATTCCCCGATCTCGTCCAGAAAAATCGTCCCGCCCTGGGCCTGCTCAAAGCGTCCCACTCTCACCCTGTCGGCCCCGGTAAACGCCCCCTTTTCGTGACCGAACAGTTCGCTTTCAAGAAGCGTTTCCGGGATGTTGGAGCAGTTGATCTTCACAAAGGGCTTGTGCCTTCGGTGGCCGTTGAAATGGATGCTTCCGGAAAGGAAGCTCTTGCCGGTCCCGGTCTCCCCCGTCATGAGGATCGTGGCGTCGGTCTCGGCGAATTTTTTGAGCGATCTGATCACCGCCTTCATGTTGGGACTCTCCGCTATGATTCGGTCAAAATCATAGATCACGTCCTGCTCGTGCCGGAGATAATCGATTTCTCCCCGCAGGCTCTTGGTGTCAAGGGCCCGGTCCACGGCCAGGCGAATCTTGGCGGCCGAATAAGGCTTCCCCACGAAATCGAAGGCCCCTTCCTTGATGGCCCGCACCACGATTTCCGTTTCCTCCGTCTCGCTGGTCACCACCACCGGCATGTGAGGGCGCAGTGTGCGGATACGGGAGAGGAACCGGAAGGGATCCCCCGGCGCGGCCTGCAGGTCCAGGATCACCAGGTCATGGTGGCGTGAGGAAAGCCTGTGCTCCAGATCTCCTTCGGGGGACAGGAATTCCAGCGGGTGATCCGGCTCGAAGCCCCGGGAAAGGACCTCCCTCCAGCGTTTCTGATTTTCAACGGCCAGGATGCTGCCCATGGTGTTTCCTTTCCTCAATCATAGAGTGAAACCCGATCATGCCCCTGTCCCCACAGGCCCTCAGCGGGCGAATCCGAGGGCGGCCGCTCATGGTCACGGGGTACCCCTCTGCCTCTGCGGGGCTGTTTCTGCGAGGCGGTGGTAGCGGTCCATGTGCCGGGCCGCCCTGTCGAAGTCCCCAAGGGCCCTGCAGCAATTGGCCATGTACCGTGCGGCCTCCGCTGAGTCGGGATATTCGGCCAGGAGCGCCATGGCCTCCTCATAGGCCCTGGCCTTCATGAGGCTTACGGTGAGGCAGAGGGCCAGTTCCTCGTCCGGGCCCAGTGCGGCCAGGCCTTGCCGCAGGATATGCACCGCCTCGGAGTGTTCGCCCCTGCGCTGTTTCAGCATGCCCAGCCCCAGGTAAGCCCTGCGGTCCGAGTGAAGAGAGAGCGCCCTGCGGAACAGGGTTTCAGCGGTCTTTTCGGGCTCGGGAATGCCGTTTGTATGGGCGTAATCACCGTGGCTGAAGGTGAGCCCCAGCCGCGAGCAGAAGTCGGCCGACAGGGGGGCCATATCCTCCCCCTCCTCCAGTTCCAGGGAGTCCACATACCCGGGAAGCCTGCCGTAAAACCCCGATCTAAGGGTCCGCCCGAAGCCCATGACGTCCTCAGCGGAAAGATCCGGATCCATCTCGAAATACATGACGTCCTCCGTCCGGGCCAGCCATGTCTCGTCGGAGATTTTACCCTCCTTCTTGAGATCTTCGTAAAGGGTCGTGCCGGGAAAGACGTCCAGGATGTAAAAAACGGCACCCAGGGGCCTTATTCGGTCCATGAGATCCAGGGACTCCCGGATGGTCTGGTCGGTTTCTCCCCGGGATCCGTAGATGAAATAGGCCCGGGGCAGCATTCCGCAGCGGGCCGTGAGTCGGAAGGCTCGCTCGGCCTCTTCCGGCGTGAGATCTTTCTGCAAGAAATTGCGGATCCGCTGCGAACCGCTCTCCACCCCATAGCTCACCTGGATGCACCCGGCCTTGCGCATCCAGCGCAGCACATCTTCGTCCACGTGCCGCACGTGGCTGATGGCCGCCCAGGCAACTTGGAGGCCTCGGGCCAGGATCAGCCTGCAGACCTGCACCACCCGTTTCTTGTTGAGGGTAAATGTGTCGTCGGAGACATAGAAAAAGGAGATGCCGCGACGGGCCAGGATCTCCATCTGGTCCACGAAATACTCCGGGGAATGGGCCCGCACCCTACGGCCCCAGAAGCGCGGGGACCCGCAAAAGGCGCACCTGCCGGGGCAACCCCGGGTGAGTGCAAGATGCTGGAAGTCGAAATAGCGGGCGGGCATGGGTAAGACATCCAGATCCCGGATCGGTGCCCGGTCGGGGGTCTTGACGATACGCTTCCCCTGCCGAAAGGCGATCCCCGAGACGCGGGGCAGGCGGTCGTGGCGATCCTGCTCCAGGCACTGGATCAGTTCCAGTAAGCCGTACTCTCCTTCGCCCCTGACGATGTAATCCACCTGCTCGAAGTGGCGCAGGAAATGCTCCCAGAGGAAAGTCGCGCCGACCCCCCCGAAAACCACACACACGGCGGGGTCGATCTCTTTGGCCCGGGCGGCCATGTCGAGGCCTCCCCATCGGTTGGCGTGAAGGATGCTGAAGCCCATCACGCGGGGTCGAAATTCCCGCATGAGGCCTTCCCAGTCTTGGGGGCCCCGCTCGTACCCGTTGAAGATCTCCACCTCGTGGCCAGCTTCCTTGAGGACCGCCCCCACCGAATAGATGCCCATGGGCAACGCCCGCACGTCCTCTTCGTGGATCCTATCTTCCAGACATCTTGGATAGACGAGCAGAATCCTCATGGGTATTCTCCCCGTTTCCCGCCCCCTCCTGCCGGCTTGGTCGAAAAAGGGAGCTGCCCTCCGGCCTCGCTGAACCCCTCTTCCTTCATGGAGAGGTGAAATGCCTTTTCGATGGCCTTGACCTCCCTGATTCTTCCCGGGTCCAGGTAGATCCGATAGAGAACTTCTGATAGGTCAGGGGGCCTGCCCAGCACCTTTTCCTCCAGGAGGGCCAGGGCCTGGATGGATTTGTCGCACACGGGGTAGCCCCGGTCGTCGACCCTGATTTTTCGGTCCATGAACACCCTGGAGATGTTGTTGATGTCCACCAGCTTGATGCGGCCCGCGCGGGTCACCAGGAGGTTCCCCACTCCGGCGAGGTCAGGTACGTGGCCCGACTCAAGTATCATGCGTTTGACGTTGCGGACAAACCCCTCGGCATGCCCCCGGAAAAGGGACAGGGCTCCCGGCTCCAGGCGGGACGCCAGATGCCGGAGTTCGGCGCCCTGGGCCGGACTCCAGGGGTCGAGTATCTCCCCTTCCACATATTCCTGCAGCCCACACAGGAGCGGTTCCCTCCCCCCGCCGATGTTATAGTCCACCAGGAATTCGTTGGACATACCCAACTGCTCGGCCTCCAGGTGTCGCAGAACGAGCTTGACACGACCGATTTCCTGTTCGGCCTCCGATGGACCTTCGAATCGAGTGCGAAAGATGCGGAGCATCTTGAGAGGTTTGGCCCGGGGAAACCGCCGAAGACCGTCCTGGAGGATTCCGGTTCTTTCCAGCTCGAGATCCCCTAGCCTGAGCACCTCCATGATATGGGACCGGAGGCCCGAGCGATGGTGCCGCCTGAACAGATAAGGGGATGGCTCCCGGATGAAATTGAGGGCCAGCACGTCCTCGTGGGACAGATAAGGCTTGTCTCGGACGTCTTCCACGCTGGTCAGTGTCCTTCCTTGGAGAAGGACCTCAGGATCTCCCGTCCATGCCGCGATTCCGTCAGTTCAGGTCGATGTGCCGTGCGAAAAGGATGTGGGGCAGGGACCGGATCTCTTCGATTACCTCCTCCCCGGCCGGGGTGTCTATGTTCACCAGGCATAAGGCCTCCCCCTCTCTTCGACCCAATTGAAATCGCGCGATATTTACGCCGTGCCGGGCCAGGGTCGTGCCGATATTGCCTATGACGCCCGGCCGGTCCACGTTGCGCAGCACGATCATGGGCCCCTCGGGAAGGGCATCCATGGAGACCCGGCCCAGGCGCACGATTCGCTGGTATTTCCCGGCGAAGATGGTGCCCCAGACCTCGTCCAGTTCCGGTTTTCCGCCCGACGCCCGGATGCGGATAAGGTTCGTGTAGTCCTGGTCCGCCTGGCTCAGGGTCTCGGCCACATCAATGCCCTTCTCCCGCGCAAGGGAAGGAGCGCTCACGTAATTGATGGGGCGATCCGTGAACGCCCCCAGGAGTCCTTTTAGCACGGCGTGGGTCAGGACGCGGGTGTCGAACTCGGTCACCCTGCCGCTGTAGGTGATGCTCAGGGCGTTCATCTGCCGGTTGAGCTGGCCCATGAGGGCTCCCATTCGTTCCGCCAGACCCAGGTAGGGCCGGAGCTGATTCATGATCTCCTGGGACACTGAAGGGAAGTTCACCGCGTTGGTGATCACCTCGTCCAGGAGATACTGGACCATCTGTCGAGCGATCATCTCGGCCACCTTCTGTTGAGCCTCACCGGTGCTGGCCCCCAGATGGGGGGTAAAAATCACCCGGGGATGGCGGAAGATGGGCAGGGACCAATCCGGTGGTTCCCGGGGAAAAACGTCCAAAGCCGCACCCGCCACCCGCCCCGATTCCAGGGCCTCATGGAGGTCCTCCAGGTGGATCACCTCGCCGCGGGCGCAGTTGATGATGCGAACGCCGGGCTTCATGCGCTCCAGGGTTTGCCGCCGGATCAGGTTGCGCGTCTCTTCCAGCCGCGGAACATGTAGCGTGATGAAATCGGCAAGGGGGAGGAGGTCCTGGAAGTCCAGGAGTTCGACGCCCAGAGCGCCCGCAGCCTCCTTTGTTACATAGGGATCCGCCGCCAGCACCCTCATCCCCAGCCCCATGGCCCGGGTGGCCACCACGCGCCCGATGTGACCCAGCCCTATGATCCCCAGGGTCTTTCCTTCGATCTCCACGCCCAAAAATTGCTTCTTTTCCCATTTTCCCTCGCGCATGGATGCGGTGGCCTGGGGAATGTTTCGGGCCAGGGCGAGCATCATGGCGATGGCGTGTTCGGCCGTGGTGGCCGTATTGCCCCCGGGCGCGTTCATGACCACGATACCCCGGGCCGTGGCCGAGGTCACATCGATATTGTCCACGCCGATCCCGGCCCTTCCGATCACCTTGAGCCGGGAAGCCCGGTCCAGGACGTCTTCGGTGATCTTGGTGCCGCTTCGCACGGCGATTCCGTCAAAGTCTCCGATGAGTCCGGCGAGCACCGCCGGATCCGATGTGGCCTTGTCGTTGTCCACCACCACTTCGATCTCCCCGGTTGCCTCGAGGATTTCCCTTGCCTTTGGGGACATGTTGTCCCTGATCATGACTCGAAACATATCCGGCTCCTTTTCCCTCCCGCCTGGGTTCGCGGAAAACACGCCGCCGCCTCGTGCAGGGGGCTTCTCGGACTCTCCATGCCCTGTTGACTCCGGCGGGGCTCCGTGAATGATTCAGGCTTGTTATACACGCCCGGGGCGGGTTTGGCAATTGCAGGTTTGGGGGGTCGCGGCCCCCTGGTTTCACCTGCCTGGATCGGCGAGGTCCAGGGACCCGGCGCCCTCCGATTTGATCTTTCTATCCCCGGGTCGATAATGTATATAGTGACGGATCAGGATAACCCGCCGCACGCCGGGTAGGCCTTTGTGGGGGTGGCGGACAATCTCCGTGCCGGGGGGGAAGAGGCGCTCCATGGAGGAAAAAGCATGCTTCGGGGTCTTGGACAAGGTCTTTCCAGTGGGAGAGGAAGGCCTTCGCCAGGTGCCTCCCGGATGCTTCCGGTGTGAAGAAAGGATCGCCTGCCTGCAGGCGGCCCTTGAGACCGGCGATGGTTTGAAGTTTCAAGAGGAGGTCCTGGCGCGCACACCGCCCCGGGGCTTTATGGAGCGGGTCAGACGCTGGTCCGAGAAAAAGACGTTGAGCCGCAGGATGAACACCGGGAAAAGAGGAAAATGAGTCTCCAGGTCACGTGCCCCTACTGCCGGTACACCAAGAGGATTTCCAGAGAAAAGATTCCTCCCGGCGTCAAATGGGCCACCTGCCCTCAATGCCGCCAGCGTTTTTCGCTCTTTGGCGAGCCTTCACCCCGGGTGTCTACCCAGGACCCGGCAAGGCCCGGCGCGGAAGAAACCGGCGAGCAGGGAGCAGGCCCTCGGCGACAGGGAGCCCCCTGGGAGCGGCGTACCGAGCTGGGCCTCTGGTCGGCGATCGGCCGGACCTTCAAAGAGGTCCTTTTTTCTCCCCATCGATTTTTTCGGTCCCTCACCTTCCGCGGGGGCTTCAGCGAGCCCCTGGCCTTCGGGCTCCTGGCAGGGGCCCTCGGGGGCATGTTCTCCCTATTCTGGAGGACTCTGCTCGTCTCGGGAGGCGTGGCCGCCTTTCTGCCCGGCGGCTTTGGGGTTCTGAGCGCTGCGGTCCTCCTTTTCCTGTTTCTCGTGGTGGTTCCTTTTCTGGTGGTGGCGGGCACGTTTCTCTATGCGGTTCTCCTGCATCTCATGCTACTGCTGCTGCGGGGGGGGCACCACGGCCTGGAGGCGACCTTCCGGGTGATAGCTTACAGCCAGGCCACGCAGGTGTGGGGGCTCGTTCCTTTCCTGGGCGGAGGGATCGCGGGAGTGTGGCAGCTCATCGTGCAGATAGTGGGCCTGAGGGAAATCCACGAGACCACCTACGTGCGGGTCATCCTGGCCTTCGTTATCCCGGTGGCGGCGCTGGCGGCACTGGCGGTGGCGATCCTGATCCCGCTCTTGTATCTCGTCCTGCGGGAGCCCTTGAACCGCATCTGGTCCTGAAAGGTTCGGCGGAGGCGTCCCCGGAAAAGCAGGGAGATTCGGGTTGTGTGACCTTGGGCCTTTCATCGGAAAGGCAGGGGGGAAGACTTGTACGAGATTTTCAGGTGGCTGGCCGATGAGACCCTGTTGCACGACCTTGTGGGACGCTTTCCCGCATGGTTGCTCCTAGTCTTCATCGCGGCCTGTATCGTGCTCCTTTCCAAGGGTGCCAACACCATGATCGACGGAGTGGTGCAGTTGGCCCGCAGGACCGGTCTGCCCCGCATCGTGGTGGGGGCCACCATCGTCTCCCTGGGAACCACCATGCCTGAGGCCTTCGTCTCGGTCATGGCCGCCTGGATGGGAAATCCCGGCCTGGCCCTGGGAAACGGAGTGGGTTCCATCATCGCGGACACGGGTCTCATCTTCGGCCTGAGTTGTGTGCTGGCCCCCATCCCCGTCAACCGGTATATCCTGAACCGGACCGGGTGGGTGCAGGTGGGGGCGGCGACCCTTCTGGTCTTGATCAGCATGGCCGCCCTGTTTTATTCCGATGAAGGGCCGCTTCTGGGCCGTGGCGTGGGTTTCTTCTTTCTCTTCCTGCTGGCAGGTTACCTTTATGTGACTTATCGCTGGGCGCGGGGCGGACCGTCGGGCATGGAAAAAGAGGATACCTCGCCGCTTGTGGGCCGGTGGCGGGCCTGGGCCATGATACTCGGGGGTCTGATGGGCGTGGTGGCGGGCGCCCGGGTCCTGATTCCCTGCGCGGCAGAGCTGGCAGTGCGCATGGGAGTTCCCGATGACGTGATCGCCGCCACCATGGTGGCCCTGGGTACGTCTTTGCCGGAACTCATGACCGCCGTGGCCGCCATTCGCAAGGGCCACCCCGAGATCACCGTCGGCAATATCGTTGGTGCCGATGTCCTCAATTGCCTGTTCGTCATAGGGGCGGCGGCCGCGGCGAGGCCTTTGAGCATTCCGGCCAACTTTTACTCCTTCCATTTTCCGGCCATGCTCATCATCCTCTATTCGTTCCGGTTCTTCATCTTTCGCAACCGACAGGGCCGGTTCAAGCGGTGGCAGGGAGGCTGGCTCCTGTCAGTGTACGGGATCTACCTCTTTCTGCAATACGCCTTCAACATTGGATCCCCCCCGGGCTGAGCCGGGGAGCCCTTTTAGCAGCCCCGCCCCGGGGCCCAGGAGGAACACAAGGTTTTGGCAGGTTCCATCGACTATGACGCATTTCTCAATCCCGCCCAGCGCGAGGCGGTCATGGCTGGGGAAGGGCCCATCCTGGTCATCGCAGGGGCGGGAAGCGGCAAGACCCGTACCCTGGTTTACAGGGTGGCTCGGCTCGTGGAAACGGGCGTGCCGCCCGAGGCCATCCTGCTGTTGACCTTCACCCGAAAAGCCGCGCAGGAAATGCTGGCGCGGGCGGCCGGGCTCTCGGATCCCCGGTGCCGTCTGGTCACGGGGGGCACGTTTCATTCGCTGGCCTATCGCACGCTCCGGCGGCACGCACCCCTGCTGGGCTATGAGCGCACGTTCAGCATTCTGGACCGCTCCGACATGGAGGAGGCCCTCCAGGGGCTCATCACGGAGGTGCGCCCCGTTGCGGGAGGAGGACGGTTCCCCAAGCGGGCCACGGTGGCCAACATCCTGAGCAAGGCGGCCAACGTCCAGTTGGGGGTGGAAGCCCTGGTCATGGAGGAGTACCCTCAATTCCTGGACGCCGTCCCCGCCCTGGAAAGACTCCGGGGCCTCTACGCGGAGTACAAGAAGGCCCACCATATGATGGACTACGACGATCTCATTCTCAACTTCAGGCTCCTCCTTGAGCGCGAGCCGGAGGTCCGGGAGGATCTGGCGGTACGGTACCGGCATCTCCTTGTGGACGAATACCAGGACACGAACGCCATCCAGGCGGACATCGTGCGATGGCTCGCCCGGTCCCACCGCAATGTGATGGTGGTGGGCGACGACTCCCAATCCATTTATTCCTTCCGGGGGGCCGATTACCGGAACATGTTCGATTTCACGGCGCACTTTCCCGAGACCAGGGTGATCAAGTTGGAAGAAAACTACCGGTCCACCCAGCCCATCCTCACCCTGACCAACGCCCTGATGGCCCGGGCGCGGGAAAAATACACGAAATGCCTCTATACTCGGAGGGTCGATGGTGAGACTCCGCGCCTGGTGGACACGGGAACCGAACCGGAGCAGGCCATTTTCGTTTGCAGGCTAATCGAGGAAGGGCTGGCCGAGGGAAGGTCCCTCAGCGATTTCGCCGTTCTGTTCAGGGCCGGGTATCATTCCTTTGAACTGGAAATGGAACTGGGCCGCAAGGGGCTGCCCTACGTGAAGTACGGGGGGTTCAAGTTCATGGAATCGGCCCATATCAAGGATTTCCTGGCCCACATGCGGGTGGTGGTGAACCGGGACGACGTCCTGAGCTGGAGCCGCATCCTGAGGCTCGTGGAACGGATCGGTCCGGCCAGGAGCGGGGCAATCGTCTCATGGATGCGGGAGTCGGGGGTGCCGCCGCATGAGGTGGCCCGCTGGCCCGGCGAGAAGCGCTCCAACCAGGGACTGGATCGGCTGGGTCGTCTCCTGGCAAGGCTCGGGGAGGAGAATCTCGCCCCACGTGCGGCCGTGGAGGCCGTGATGGAATACTACGGGCCCATCCTGCAAAAAAAATTCGACGACTACCCCAGGCGGCGAAGAGAGATCGAGCAGCTACTGCCCATGGCGGGCCGGTATCGGAGCTTCCGAAATTTCCTGGATGATTTGGCCCTGGATCCTCCAGCGGGCTCGGCGGACCTGGAAGCCAAGGCGCCGGGGGACTGCCTGACTCTCTCAACGGTCCATTCCGCCAAAGGGTTGGAGTGGCCGGTGGTGATCATCATCTGGCTCACGGAGGGCCGATTTCCCCCGGTAAAGGCCTTTGCCGCCCCGGAGATGCTGGAAGAGGAGCGCAGGCTTCTCTACGTGGCCGCCACCCGGGCCAAGGATCACTTGATTCTGTGCTATCCCGGCCGGGATGAACAACCTGTCTGGCAACGCGCTTCGGCGCGCCTCCGCCCCGGCCTGTCTTCCTTCATCCGCGACCTTCCACACGAGGTGCTTGTCCGCGAATACGGATCCACCTCCAGGGCCTCGTACCGGCCGTCGCCCCCGCCCCGCATCCGTGAGGAACCCCGTTTTATGGAGGAAGGGAGTTCGGAGACACCATCGCCCGGCCAACGAGTGCGGCACCCGGCCTTCGGCCCCGGGGTCGTTTCCCGGATCGTGGGCGGAGACAAGGTGGAGGTGTTCTTTCGGGATTTCGGCCGCAAGCTGCTGCACCTGGAACACACGAGCCTCGAACTGATGTAGGGCAACCGCTCTCCCCCCCGGCCGCAGCCCTATTTTCAGGTATCCCTCAGGGCCGTGCGCCCTCCCGCAAGTCCGCCAGGATTTCCAGGATCTCCTCTTCAAATACCCTGGGTGCGGCCACGTAGCCCCAGCCCTTCTGGCTCTGGAACAGCCCGTCGAAGGCCGTATCGTGGTAGGAACGGAAGCGGTGGGGAATTTCCAGCTCCTCGAGGATGGATCCAAGAGAGTATGCCTCGATTTCATTTTCCAGTATGGCGATCTTGACGAAGGCTTCCATGGGGTTTCTCCAGGAGATTCCGGTCGCTTCATCTTCGCCCCTCAGCCGCGCAGGGGGTTGGTGGGGTCTCCCTCGGACAGCATGGTCCGCAAGATTTCAGTTTCACCCCGGCCGGGCAGGATCCCCCGCAGGGTGGCCGAGAGCACAGCCTCTCCGTGCTGGTTCCGGTACGTGACCCGTGCCTCGGCCCGTCCTCCCTCCTCGACCCGGGAGATGGTGAATCGGCATGTGATCGTATCCCCGAAAAACACAGGCCGGATGAATCGAAAGTTCATCTCCGTGGCAAGCCACCCTATCTGTCCACCGATTTCCGTGAGCAACCCGCCCACCAGCAGACCGTGACAGATCCTGTCTCGGAATCCCCGGGCACGGGCGAATCGCTCGTCGTAATGGACCGGGTTGTAATCCAGAGTGACATCTCCGAAGCGGCGCATGTCCTCTTCCGTGAATGTGCGGGTGGTCACGAACTCGTCGCCGGGCCGAAGCCCTTCCACGGCCTTTTGCCGAATTCCGTTCATCTCAGGGTCCCCGGGTTCATTTGCCGCAGGGTTCGTGGAGCGCGTCCTCTTGAGCGCTGCCGCCCTGCGGGGCAGATCCGTTTGCGTTGAGGCCTATCCCATCCTGATTCGGTCCATGGTTTTCACAGTCGAAGGGGATTCGTCAAGACCTTTGTCCCCTCAGGTCCCCGGAGACGATAGAAGCTTTTCATTGACAAAATTTTTGGGGGCCTGCAAAAATACCCTGCCTGCGTAGCGGGCGGCATGGAAACGGATGAGAAGGGAGCAGGCAGAATGGTTTCCCACCTGAGCGGGGATCCGGGCAGGGCCGGCAAGAGCATGCAGGATACGGGTGACGAATACGTAACAAACGTCCGGTACCTGTACTCTCTCCAAAAGTTCGGCATCAAGCTGGGGCTGTCCAAGACCATCACCATGCTGGAGCGGATGGGCAACCCGCATTTAGGCAGGAGATACGTCCACATCGGAGGGACCAACGGTAAGGGTTCCGTGGGAGCGTTCATGGCCTCCGTGCTCCACGAGGCGGGTCTGAAGGTGGGCCTCTACACCTCGCCCCACCTGGTGCGGTTCACGGAACGGTTCCGGATCAACGGCAGGGAGATGGAAAGGCGGCAGGCCTCGGCCCTGATTCAAGAGTTGAGAAGGGTTATGGATCCGCAGGATCCCCCAACCTATTTTGAGACCACTACGGTAATGGCTCTCCTGCATTTCGCCAGGAACGGGACCGACATCGACGTGATGGAGGTGGGCATGGGCGGGCGTCTCGACGCCACCAACGTGATCACGCCCCTGGTCTCGGTGATCACGAACATCTCGGCCGAGCACCGTGAATATCTGGGCTCAGGGATTTTGCAGATAGCGGCCGAAAAGGCTGGAATCATCAAGGAGGGTGTGGAGGTCGTCACCGGGGCCACACAGCCGGCGGTGGTGCGTCTTTTTGAGGAACGATGCACTCGACTGGGAGCTTCCCTGAGGCGGCTGGGGGCCGATGCGCGCTATCGACTCACGGCATCGGGGCTTCATTACTACGGCAGAAACCGGACCCTAGGGAGGCTTGCGCCCGGGCTTTCGGGAGACTTCCAGGCCCGAAATGCGGCCCTGGCCCTGGCCGCCCTGGAATGCCTGGAGGAAAAGGGCTTTCGTTTGACAGAGCAGGATCTGAGGGAGGGCCTGCGAAAGGCGCGCTGGCCGGGAAGGATGCACCGGGTGCGGGAGCGTCCCACCGTGCTCGTGGACGGTGCGCATAATCCGGCGGCGGCCAGGACCCTGGCCCGGGCCCTGCAGGCAGGTTATCGGTACCGCCGGCTAATCATGGTGGTGGGAATCATGGCGGACAAGGATGTGGGTGCCATCCTGAGGGCCCTGATTGCTCCGGCCCACCATGTGATTTACACCAGGCCCGCCTATCCGCGGGCGGCTGAACCCGAAACGCTCCGGGAAAAGGCGGCGGGGCTCGGCAAGGGGGGGGAAGTGGTCGGTGACTTGGCGGGCGCCCTCGAGAGGGCCATGGGGCTTGCCGCGCCCGAGGACATGGTGGTGGTGTGCGGATCCCTGTTCACGGCGGGCGAGGCCCTTTCCCTCCTGGATCCTGAACATTTCGAGCCGGACATCCCCGCCTGAAGAAGCAGGCCGGTTCCAATCCCCGGAAGATCACCTTTGGGAGGTACCTCATCCTTACGGCCAGACTAAGAAAAGTCCACTCATGGCTGTTCCCGCTTTTTCTCTTCGTCCTTTGCCTTTGGGCGGATGCCCATGCGTTTGCCGGACAGGGATTTTCCCGGGACCGCCTGCTGGGCGATCCGAACGCGCCCTGGGAGATCACGGCCGAGCGCCTGGCCTATGACCAGGAGGAGGGTGTTTACCGGGCTCGCGGCGCGGTGGTCATCCGAAAAGGCGACCAGGTTCTTCATGCGGAGGAGGCCACCTACCGGCAAAAGACGGGTATGGTCTCCGTGCGTGGGAACGTGAGGCTGGAGGCTGGTGGCGACGTCCTGCGCGGAGATTCGGGTTGGTTCGATCTCAACCGCCAGGTAGGACGCATTGAGGGGGGGAGGCTTTTCCTGGCGAGGAATCACTACTACGTGCGCGGTGATTTAGTGGAAAAGACGGGCCCCGACACCTACCGTGTCCGAAACTGCGTGGTCACCACGTGCGACGGCCCGGTTCCGGCATGGAGCATCAGTGGCTCCGAGGTGGAAGTGACCCTGGAAGGGTACGGACATGTCACCCACGCGGCCTTCCGTGTGCGCGACTGGCCGGTGCTTTATTTCCCCTACATGGTGTTCCCGGCCAAGACCAAGCGTCAGACCGGATTCCTCCCACCACGGGCGGGGTATTCCACGCGCAACGGCGTGGAAGGGGAACTGCCCTTTTTCTGGGCCGTCTGCGACCAGGTGGACGCGACCTTTTATCCCCATTACATGAGCCGGCGGGGCTATGAGCAGGGCGTGGAGCTGAGATACCGGCAGGGAGAGGAGTCGGGCGGGGTCTTCCTTTTCGATCTGTTGCAGGACCGAAAAGACAAGGACATGACCGACGAGGATGACCTGGCGATCAGTCCCTACAAAAGGACGAACCGCACGCGTTACTGGTTCAGGGGCAGGGCGGACCAGGAGTTTCCCCTGGGCGTGACCGGACACCTGGACGCGGATTTGGTCAGTGATCAGGACTACCTGCGGGAACTGGGAAAGGACCTCTTCGGGTTCGACTCCCACGCAGACCCCGCCTCCCGATCCGGGAGATCCCTGGAAGAAGAATCCTCCCCCACGAGGCGCTCGGCCCTGCGCCTGGACAGGGACGGGGAGGATTACAGCCTGCAGGGCCTCGCGTCTTTTCACCAGCGCCCTGAAAGGCCGCGGGAGGACATGACCGCTCAGCCCCTGGGAGGGGTCTACTTTTCCCTCCTTCCCAGGAAATGGGGAAAGTGGCCCGGCTTTTTCCGCGCGGAGACGGATTACGATTACGTCTGGCGAGAGGCGGGATCAAAAGGACATCGTACATGGGTGGCCCCGGAAGTGACCTTCCCCTTCTGGTTCCTGGATGACCGCTTGGTGGCAGAGACCTCGTTGCTGTACGAGTACAACCGGCAGTGGGTGGACGAAGGGAGGGATTTCGGGAATGAACAGCGGTCCAGGCGGGCCTATGAGGGGAGGGCAAATCTGTCTTTTCAGGCCGAACGCCTCTTTGACGGGCGCTGGGGCGACGCGGAGCGCCTCCGCCACAAGGTGACGCCCTCACTCCGGTACCGATACCGGGTCCACCACGCCCCCGAGGAGGCGAGTCCCTGGTTCGAACGGGTGGACGCGTCCAGCGTGGTCAACGGCATCGTCAACGAGCTCACTTTTTCCCTGGAAAACGCCCTGGACGCCCGGCTCAGGCGGCAGGAAAAGGCCGCGCGTTACGCGAGGTGGTGCACCTTCGACCTGTCTCAGACCTATGATCTGGTGGAGGCGCAGCGAAACCGGGGACCTGACCGCAGGCCTTTCAAGCCGCTGGCGGCTTCGCTGAACGTGTTTCCCGACGACGACCTGGACCTTCGGGGCTCCATCACATGGAACCACTATGACAAGATAATTGAAACCTCCCAGCTCAGCATGGTCCTTTCCGTGCCCCGTTCCGGGGGGCGAACGGATCACTACGAACTTGACTATCTCTACGCAGTGGAGGATGAGAAGACCCTGAGCTTTTCGGCGGACATTTTTCTCCTCTGGGGGTTTTCCGCGGGCATGGCCTTGTCGCGAGATCTCCGGCTGGGCAAGGACATCTCACGCAGCCTGCGCTTGGGTTACAACAGCCAGTGCTGGGGGATCGATCTCGTGGTGGAAAAGCAGTACAGGGAGACCCGTTTCCTGGTGGTGTTCGATCTATTGGGCCTGGGTGAATTCAAGGGGGGGCGGAAGAAATCATCCCTCGTACGATACTGGCGCCGGGACTAGGCGGTTCCTCGGGATCTGTCGCCCATGCGTTCCAGGAGCAGGACCACGAGGAATCCCAGGATCATGAGGCAGATGGCCGTCGTCTCTTCCACACCCCACTGGCGGGGTAGGATATTGACCTGGAGCAGGGGAACGATGTGCCCATGTGGGTCATTCCGGTATCCAAGCGTCTCCTTCCACGGCCACACCTTGCGCAAGGAACCCAGCATCAAACCCGTGAGAACCACCACCGTCAGGTCGTGGTAGCGCCGGAAAAGCCATGCCAGGAGACGAGAAAAGGCCGCAATGCCGAAAAGAGCCCCTGCGGCCACCAGCCCCAAGGTGACCAGGTCTCGTTGGTTGACGGCCGACAGGACGTGCTGGTATTTTCCCAGGAGGACCAGCACGAAGGAGCCCGAGATGCCGGGCAGGATCATGGCGCAGATGGCCACCGCGCCGCTCAGGAAGAGAAACCACGGGTCCTGGGGCGTGGAGACGGGAACCAGCCCCACGAGGATGTAGGTTCCCGCTGCGCCCAGGCCCAGGCCCAACCATCGAGAAGCGGCCCTCCATTGACCGACGCGTCTACCCACGGTGATCATGGAGGCCACGATCAACCCGAAAAAAAACGACCAGATCAGGACGGGCCGATTCTGCAGGAGCCATTCCAGGACCCGGGCCAGGGAAAAGATCGCCGTCAGGATACCGACTCCCACGGCCAGGAGAAAGGGCCAGGCCACGGCCTTTCGGAAAGATTCCCATCGGAGCGAGGCCAGGAGTCTGAAACTCTTGAGGTTGAAGGACCGAATGGCGTCGATCAGTTCCTCGTATATGCCCAGGATGAAGGCCATGGTCCCTCCGGAGACCCCGGGAATGACATCGGAGGCCCCCATGATGAAGCCTTTGAGCCCCAGGAGCAGGTAATCCTTCCATGTCCTTTCGGGGGCAGCGCCCTCGCGCATCGTCTCTTCACCTCACCAAGGCCCGGGCGGGGATCATGAAAGGCTCCATACCAGAGCCCCCACGGCCCAGCAGTAGGGTGTAAAATAAAACAGGTGCCCTTTCCTCACCACGCCCATCAATACCCGCAGGGCCCCCAGTCCCACCAGGGTGGAGGCTGCCATGCCCGCAATGAGAGAGAGGAGCGACACCCCTTCCAGCCCGCCCGACCCCAACTGGAGGACCAGGGCGCCGACGATCGCGGGGATGGAAAGCAGGAAACTGAATCGGCCCGCCAGTTCCCGGTCCAGGCCGCACAGGAGTCCGCACGCGATGGTGGTCCCTGATCGGGAAAGCCCGGGGATGATCGCCAGGCCCTGGGCGGCGCCCACGCCCAGTGCCCTTGCCCACCCCACCTGCTTCCGGCCGCTGGTCTTGCCCGCGGGGCGAAAGGTCGCCAAGAGGATAGCCCCCGTGACCACCAGCATGACTCCCACGACACTCATCGAACCAAAGGCCATTTCCAGCGGGTCCTTGAACAAAACGCCTATGAGGGCTGTGGGCATCGAGCCCGCCACGATCCAGCACACCATGGCCAGGTCCGGATCGTCCATGGCCTCGCGCAACGACCCCGGCCGCTGCGGGCCGTGTCCCAGGAGGCCCCACACCTTGGCGGTCATCCGGCTGAGGTCGGGGAAAAAGTAGATACACACCGCGAGCAGGGTTCCCAGGTGGAGGGAGACGTCCAGCAGGAGTTGAGGTTCCCGGAAGCCAAGCATGTGCTGAAAGAGGACCAGGTGACCGGAACTGCTGATGGGCAGAAACTCGGTCAATCCTTGAACGACGCCAAGGATGATGCTTTCCGTCAGGTTCATTTTCCTCGATGCGGGACGAGACTCTATCCTTAGATTCCGCTCGGCGGACCGGAAGACTAGTTCCCACCGGGCCTTGAATTGCAAGACCCCATATCAGACATAGTCCCCGCTTGGCAAGCCCCAAACATGGACCAAGGGTTTCTTGACACCTCCAGGAGGTTCCTCTATAGAGAGGAATGAGAATCGCGCCGGCCTATCATGCCGACCCCGGGGTCGGGGGCGGGTCTTGCCGGCGTTCACCTGGGAGGAGGCGTTCCATGAAAGTCAAAGTCGGAGTCTTGTCCGCGGGCGGTGACTGCCCCGGGATCAACAGCACGGTCCACTGGCTCGTTTATTCGGCCCTGGACAAGGACCTGGCCCCGGAGCGGGGCATGATGTTCGAGGTCCTGGGTATCGTGGATGGTTGGAAGGGGCTCATGGAAGTCAAGCCCGACAACAAGGAGAGCCTCAAGCACTGGACCCTCCCGCTGGACAAGGAGATGGTGAGGACCTGGGATCGGTACGGCGGGACGCGTCTGGGCACCAGCAGGGTGAACCCCTTCGACCCCAAGAAAGACAGATCCGCAGTGGTCGTGGAAAACGTCGAGAAGCTGGGCCTGGACGCCCTGGTGGTGATCGGGGGCTTCGACAACCTGGGTGTGGCCTACAAGCTGTACCGGGAAGGTGTGCGGGTGGTTGGGATTCCCAAGACCATCGACCGTGATATCGCCGGGACCGACTACACCCTGGGGTTTGATTCGGCCGTGAACATCATCACGGAAGACATTGATCGCCTCCGTATCACGGCAGGCTCACACAGCCGGGTCTTCGTGGTCGAATCCATGGGTAGACAGGCGGGGTGGCTGGCCCTCGAAGCGGGGGAAGCGGCCGGGGTCTCCATCATCCTGATTCCGGAACACGACTTCCTCACCGAGCGGGTCATTGATTTGCTTCAGGCCAGGAAAAAATCCTTCGAGCGTTACAGCATCGTTCTCGTCTCGGAAGGGGCGAAACCGCGGGGCATGGATCACGTGTACGAAAAACGCGGCAGGGACGGTTTCGGCCATCACTTCATGGGAGGAATCGGCGGGTTCCTGGCCGAGGAAATCCAGAAACATACCGACCTCGAGGTGCGGTATGTGGCACTGCGACACCTGCAGCGGGGCGGGTCCCCCACGGCCTACGACCGGAGGATGGGCCGCAAATTCGGCGTAGCGGCCATCGACATGATCGTGAACGAAGACTTCGGCCGCATGGCCAGCCTCAGGCACGGCGAGATGACGTCGGTTCCCTTGAAAAAGGCCCTGGAACGGCTGAACCTGGTGGATGTGGAACGGTTCTACAACACTAAATACTACAGGAGCCTGGACCGTATCCTCTAGGAGGCGGTCGAAAGACTACCGGGCTTATCGATATTCAGGGTAAAGTTGGCATTCCGCCTTGTCTCACCTGCGCTCCCCACGTTTTTGAACACCCTGCTGATCCGGATCGGCCCCTGCCGGAGGGAAGATCTTGCCCGGGTTCAGGATGCCGTTGGGGTCGAAGGCCTTCTTGATACGGCCCATGAGGCGGATTCCTTCCTCGGGGATCTCCATTTCCAGGTAGGGCGCCTTGGTGATCCCTATGCCGTGCTCGCCGCTGATGGTCCCCCCCAGACGGATCACTTCCATGAAAAGTTCCCGGACCACCGCGTCCACCTTGTCACGCTCGACAGGATCATCCCCGTCATACATGATGTTCACATGGAGGTTGCCGTCTCCAGCGTGCCCGAAGGCCGCGATGGGAAGGCCGAACCTCCGAGCCAGGCCGTCCAGGTGCCGGGCCAGGGCGGGCAGGAGGCTCCGGGGCACCACCACGTCCTCGCTCGTCTTGTGGGGTCTCAACCGGTAAAGGGAGGGAGAGACGTTTCTTCGCGCCTCCCAGAGGGTTTCGGCCTCCCGGGGGTCTGAGGCCTCGCGGAAGTTCAGGGCGCCCCGGTGCAGACAGACATGCCTGATTTTTTCCGCCTCATCCGTCACGGCCCGCCGTGTGCCGTCCACTTCGATGAGAAGCATGGCCCCGGCTCCGGCAGGAAGCCTCAGCCCCATTTCCTTTTTTACGCACCGGAGACAAAGTCCATCCAGGAATTCCAGGGCCGTGGGTGTGACCCCCGCGCCGATGATGCTGGAAACCGTTTCCACCGCCTCTTCGACATCCCTGAAAAAGGCCAGCATGGTCTCCTTGGCGTCGGGCCGTGGGATCAGCCGGAGCGTGATCCGTGTGATCACGGCGAGGGTGCCTTCCGACCCCACGATGAGTCGGGTCAGGTCGTAGCCCGCCACACCTTTCATGGTCTCGACGCCGGTCTTGAGGATTTTTCCCGTGGGAAGCACTACGGTCAGACCGAGCACGTAATCCTTGGTGACCCCGTACTTTACGGCCCTTAGGCCGCCAGCACATTCGGCCACGTTGCCCCCGATGGTGGAAATATGGATGCTGGCGGGATCCGGCGGGTAGAAGAGACCAACCTGTTCGGCTGCCTCCTGCAGATCCGCGGTGATGACGCCTGGCTCCACCTTGGCCACCAGGTTTTCCCGGTCGATTTCCAGGATGCGGTCGAGCCTCCGAAGGCCCAGAACGAGGCCTCCCCGCACGGGCAGCGCGCCTCCGCTCATACCACTGCCCGCTCCTCGGGGGATTACGGGAAATCCCTCCCGGTTGGCCACCCTCAGGATGCGTGAGATCTGTTCCGCATCCCGGGGAAATGCCGCCGCATCGGGTGGGAAGGCCAGCTTGGTTCCGTCCGTTCCATATTCCCCCAAGGCGGTCCTATCCGTCACCAGGTGATCGGGTCCGACAATGCGGGCCAGTTCGCGAAGGGCCGATTGCGATATCATGTGCGTACGGGAATGCGGCAATTAAGGGCGTGTTCCAGGGTCATCCTGTCCATGTACTTGAGGTCTCCGCCCATGGGGACGCCCAGGGCGATGCGGGTGACCTTCACTCCCTTGTCCCCCAGGATCCTGGCCAGATAGGAAGCCGTGGCTTCACCCTCGGCAGTGGGATTGGAAGCAAGGATCACCTCATGGATTTTCTCCCGTCCCAGACGGCGCAGGAGCCCCGGGATTTTGAGATCCTCCGGACCCACGCCATCCAGGGGTGATAGGGCGCCGTGCAGGACGTGGTAGCGGCCCCTGAAACAGCCCGATTCTTCCAGGGCCAGTTGGTCGCCGGGACCTTCCACCACGCAGAGGATGCCGTTGGCCCGGGTCTCGTCCGCGCATACGCCGCAGGGATCTTCGTCCGTTAGGTTGTAGCAGGTGGAACAGAACCGAATGCGATCCTTGACCTCGACTAGGCTTTTTGCGAGTTCGTCGGCCAGTTCCCGATCCCGCCCCAGGATATAAAGGGCAATGCGGGCGGCCGATTTCTGACCGATCCCCGGCAGACGGGTCAACTGGCGGATCAGGTTTTCCAGAGGCGGCGGATAGATTCCCATGGCCCCGTCCCTCACACGAGACCGGGAATGTTGGGGAGCCCCAGTCCCTTGGTGAGCTTGCCCATTTCCTCGTTCACCATTTCCCTGGCTCGGTTGAGGCCCTCGTTGACCGCCGCCAGGACCAGGTCCTGGAGCATTTCCACATCATCGGGATCGGCCACCTCGGGTTCGATCCGGATGGAGACCACCTCCTGCCTTCCGTTGACCACCGCGGTGACCATGCCGCCCCCGGCGGAGGCCTCCACGGTCTCTTCTCCCAGCTTTTCCTGGAGCTGGGACATCTTTGCTTGAAATTGTTGGGCCTGTTTCATGATTTGACCCATGTTCGGAATTCCTTTCACTTGGATCCCTCCTTGTGTGATTTGCGGCGTTGGGGAGCCGAGGGGGCCTCGGCGATGCGTCCGTTGAACATGCTGATCACCTCCTTGACGGGAGGGGGGAGCTCGCTTTTTCGCCCGGTCCGGTCCCCGGCCCCGGTCTCCCTGGCGGGCGGGGCCGGGGAAGCCGATTGGGATGACGTGGAACCCACGATACGTATCTTCATTTCCCGCTGGAAGAAGCGTTTGCAATGGCGGGAGAGCTGTTCCACGCGGTCGGGATCGTCGAAATAGTTGGCCGAAAAGGGCTGGCCGCCCCGGGCCAGCTCCAACAGGTTCCCCTGAAGTGCAGCACATCGCCATTCCCTGAGGATGCCGGCCATGGGTGGGCTTTCCCTGGATAGGTATTTGAGGAAGTCCTCCCATGCCTTGCCCGGATCGGGACCTGATCGTTCGGGGGCGCTGGCCTCGTCACGGGCTCCGGCCTCGGGGGATTCCTCCCAGCGTGCTTTAGTCTCCTTGGTCCCGAGTCCGTTGGAGGCCTGCACGGAGCCTGCGGCGCGGACCAGTCTCTCCTCCAGGTTCGAAAGCCGGTTCAGGAGCTGTTCCAGAGACAATCCGTCTCCGAGGCGGGAAAGGCGAATCAACGTGGTTTCCAGCAGAAGACGCGGGTGGGAAGTGAAGCGCAGGGCCTCCTCCCTGTGGATGAGCAGGTCCAGGATCAAGCGTAGTTTGTCTCGTCCGGCCTTCTCGGCCAGGGCCCTGCATGTGTTCCGGTCCTGGTCGCTGAGGTCCAGGATGCTGTCGTCCGGGGAAATGAGACACACCAGCAGGTTTCGAAACTGTTCCATGAGGTTGCGGTAAAATACCTTGAGATCGTGCCCACTGATGTAGAGGCGGTCTATGATCCGAAGGCATTCGTCCGCGGCGCCTTCCAGCACTGCCTCACAGGTATGGAGTACCAGGGAACGGTCCACCACGCCCAGGATGTCGGTGATTCGATCGTCCGGTACCCGGGGGCCCGTGAACGAGACCACTTGGTCCAAGAGACTCTGGGCGTCCCTCATGCCGCCTTCCGATTCCCGGGCCAGGAGTGTCAGCCCCGTCCTGCTGATCTCGATTCCTTCACTGTCGGCGATCCGGGCCAGGTGCTCCACCATCTTGGCGATGGGGATTCGCTTGAAGTCGAAGCGCTGACAGCGGGACAGGATGGTTACCGGCACCTTGTGAGGTTCGGTGGTGGCAAAAATGAACTTGACGTGCTCCGGAGGCTCTTCCAGGGTTTTCAGCAGGGCGTTGAAGGCCGGCAGGGTGAGCATGTGTACTTCGTCGATGATGTAGACCCGGTATCGGCTCGCCGAGGGCATGTACTTGACGTTTTCCCGCAACTCCCGGATCTCGTCGATGCCGCGGTTGCTGGCCCCGTCGATTTCCTGGACGTCCACCGAACTGCCGTCCGTGATTTCCCGGCAGGACCGGCAGGTGTTGCACGGATCCCCTTTCCCGCCCGATTCGCAGTTGATGGCCTTGGCCAGAATGCGGGCCACCGAGGTCTTCCCCACTCCCCTCGGCCCGCCGAACAGGTAGGCGTGTGCCAGTCGATCCCGCTCCAGGGCGTTGAGAAGGGTCTGGGTGACGTGTTCCTGGCCCACCACGTCCTGGAAACGTTGGGGCCGCCATTTTCTGGCCAAGACTTCGTAGGTCATCACTGATCCGCTGCTTCACGGCCCCGGGAGGCTGCAGGGCCGGCTGAAAAATCACCCTTTCGGGGTCTTTTGGTCCTTCTCCCCGATCGGTCCCTGAGCCGTTGCCGTGGGGTTTTCCCGGGGGGGAGAGGAGGCTGTGGGCGAGACCGCAATCGCTATGAACAGCTCCCCTGCTCTTGAACCGGTCCCGGGCTGTAAGCTGGATGGCGATGCCGGGGCGGCGGAGGCCAGGCCGGGCTGCTGGTTGGTTTCGAGCGTCCGACAAGGGATACGTGGCGGTGGTACGTGGCGGAGAGAGAGGGATTCGAACCCTCGGTACCACGTTTTGGTGGTACACGCGATTTCCAGTCGCGCTCCTTCGGCCAGCTCGGACATCTCTCCGCGCGACCACGCACCCGGCGGCCGCCTTGAGCCCCCGGCTCCCCGGTGGGCGGCACATCGAAACGGATGTGCCCTAAATTTTGGCGGAGAGGGTGGGATTCGAACCCACGTGCCCCGCTCTTCACGGGACAAGTCGATTTCGAGTCGACCCCGTTACGACCACTTCGGTACCTCTCCGGTATCGGACCGCCTTGGGATCTTTCCACGCCGCATCCGGAAGAACTCCCGGATCAGACGGCGGCAGCCCTCTTCCCTGACTCCGGTGATCAGCTCTACATGGTGATTCAACCGGCGGTCTGCGGCCAGGTTGTACAGCGACCCCGCCGCACCGGACTTCGTGTCCCACGCCCCGAACGCCAGGCGGGCGATTCTGGCCTGAAGGATCGCCCCCATGCACATGGGGCAGGGCTCGATGGTCACCGCCATCACCATACCCGGTAAGCGGTAATTACGCACCCGGCAGCAAGCCTCCCGCAGGGCCAGGATCTCTGCATGGGCCGTGGGATCGTTCAGGGCGATGAGGCGATTGTGGGCCCTCGAAATCACGGTCCCGTCGCCCCGGGCCACCACGGCCCCCACCGGAACCTCTCCTTCCGCAAAGGCCTTCTCCGCCTCACGCAAGGCTTCTTCCATGAGTCGGTTCCAGTCGAGATCCATGAGAGTCAATATCTTTACATGTTCGGGCCCTTTAGGTCAACCGGATAGTTTGGCTCCAACCCCCTTGCGATGCCTTGAAAAGGGCGTTATGATTCGATTTCCGAACACCGCCGGAAGCGGGAGTCGGCGGTGGGCGCCGGAGGCAGGGGGAAGAGCATGCAGTGGGAAGAAACCATTGTGACGGAGGAAGAGATCCGCAAGGAGAAGGAGCGGGCCCGAAGACTTCGCAAGACCCACTGGTGGCAAAGGAAGATCGAGCGGGGCGTCTGTTATTACTGCCGGACCCACGTGGGCCGGGACGGACTCACCATGGATCACATCGTACCCTTGAGCCGCGGGGGCAAGAGCCGGAAGGGTAACATCGTGGCGTGCTGCAAGGAATGCAACAACCGAAAGCAGAGCCTCCTTCCCGTGGAATGGGAAGAATACCTGGACCGTCTCGCCCGGGAAGACCGGGCAAAAGAGGACACCTCTTGAGGTCGAAGCATCGCCTACACCCCGGGGGACCCGCTCCCTCGCATCCCCCCTCCCGTCCCTCTTTTTCTGTGGGCATCTTTGACGGGGATGGCCCCTCCTGATTTTTCAAGCATCCTTCAGCTCCTATCAAAAAACTCATCTTATCATATGGTTATCCCCATCCTTTCTCGAACTGAGTCTTTGGCACTTTTCTTGCTAATAGACTAATAGGTGCGGCCCCACTGGTTTTTTCTTGGCAGGGTGACGCCTCTCCTTAAGGTTCGGGTGCCGAACGTCGATAATGCATATGAGAGCGTCGAAACATCCCCGGTGAGATCTCGGATGCGTTGTGCCGCCACTGCTGTGCGGCCCCTGGGTCGAGGTGCTTTCGAGGATCGATCCACGGATCGGGAGGACAGATCATTGACGTACGCCTTGGAACAGAGCCAGTTGGACGGCATTGAGTCGATTCTGCAGGAGGATTTCATCGATCTGGGGGTCCACTGCGCCTTCCTGATCGACATGGCCGGCAACATCATCGCCAGCCTGGACAACGCCCGGCACAAACACGACGTCTACTCCCTGGCCGCACTGGCGGCCGGTAATTTCGGTGCCGTGAGCGCCATGGCCAAGATGATCGGAGAGGAGGATTTTTCCCTGCTCTTTCACAAAGGAACGGCGGAGAGTATCCACTTCAGCAAAGTCATGAACGAGTTCCTGCTGATTACCATCTTCGGGAAAGAAGTTTCCCTGGGCTTTTTGCGGTTGAAGGTGAGTGAAGCGATCGAAAAGATCAAGACGATCCTGGAACCGGCATATGCACCCTGAGTCGCGCGTGAGGCGCCGCGCGGTACCATGCTTGACTTGGAAAATCGAGGCGGATCCGGATGGCTTTCATCAATCTCAAAAAGAGAGAAGTTCAGGTCAAAATCGTCTACTACGGCCCCGGCAGGGGCGGCAAGACGACAAACCTGGAATATATTTACAATAAGTTCAACCAGCGTATCCAGACCCAAATGGTCACCATCAAGACCCAGGGAGACCGCACGCTGTTTTTTGATTTTCTGCCTTTCGACATGGGCAAGATCAAAGGCTATGACGTAAAAGTCCAGCTTTACACGGTGCCGGGGCAGGTGAAATACAACGCAACGCGCAAACTGGTCCTACGGGGCGTGGACGGTGTGGTGTTCGTGGCGGATTCCATGACGGTGCGCCGAAAGCACAATATGCTCTCTTTGAAAAACCTGCAGCAGAACCTGGCCTCCTATAAAAAAAGCATCTTCAAGGTCCCCCTGGTCCTGCAGTTCAACAAACGAGATCTGGCCGAACAGGGAATACCTCTACTTTCCCTCGAGACCATGCAACGGGATCTCAACACGCACCTGAAGGCCCCGACTTTCGAGGCGAGCGCAATCGTGGGGACCAATGTGCCGGAAACGCTCAAAAAGATCATATCAATGACAATGCTGTCCCTGGAAAAGGAACTGAAGTAGGAGGTGAGCTGGTGGACGAGGAGGCGAGGAAGACCTTTGCAGACGAGGTAGACAGCCGCCTGGAGGACCTCTTCGGCGAAGATGAAAAACCGACCGGAGAAGATGCCCCTTCTCTGGAAGACCTGGAGATCGCCGTGGAGGCGGATCCGGCCGAGGAGGTCGTGGAGGCTCTTTTGGGAAAGGACGAGGTGCCGACGGCGCAGGATCTTCCGGAAGCCGAGCCCGGTGGGACCGCGGGCGAGACGTCTCCGTTGAGAGAATTGCGTTCCATGGTTCTTTCCATCGACTGGGAAATTACGGATGAAGTCATGGGGACTTTCCTGGACCAGGTGGAGAGCCTCAAGGGCGCCTACGGACAAGACCGGTGGGCCTCTTTACTGCTTCAGGGGCTTTCCTCCCTGGGGCGGTACATCCGGAGACGCAAGGGAAAGGCCCATCCCAATTCCATCAACGTACTCAAGTCTCTTTACGGGAGTCTCGAAAAGGTGGTCCTTCCCGGCAAGGCGGACGAAGATGAGAAGAAACGTATAGTTGCGCGGGAGCTGGAACGATTCCGCGAACTGAAAAAGGATGTGGCAGTCGGCAGGGGCCGTGCCGCAACGGTGCTGCAGCGGCCGGCCCTGGAAGAGATCAAGGAAGTAATCCGGTCGGAATTCGCCAAACTCCGGGCCGAACTGCGGTCCATGCTGCAAGGCAAGTCCGACTGAACCGCCGATGTCCGCCCGAGTCCAGGGGCTTTGTGCGGCGGTGAGGCGTTAGTATGAAGGGACCGGCGAGGAAGACCTCAGAGGCCGTCTATCGGCGTTCGGACAGGAAAGACATGGGAGAGTTTTCCCTGGACGCCATAATGCTGAATGTCCTCATGGAACTGGACGGCCGCAGCAGCGTGGCGCAGGTGGCCGAGCGTCTGAGGAGGCCTGCGAGGGAAGTGGAAGGCCTCATAGCGCGTCTGCTCAAGCTGAAACTGGTGGAACCCGTGGAGGGAGGCAGGGTCCTGGGTGCCAAGGAGTTTTTCCGGATGCTTACCGCGCAGATGTCTCTGGCCGTAGGTCCCATTGCGCAGATCCTCGTGGAGGATGCGCTGGCGGAAATGGGACTCGTCCAGCCCGCCTTTCCATTGGGGCGTGCCGCGGAATTGGTGGACCATCTGGCCCGGGAAATCAATCGTGAGGACAAACGGATGGTTTTCAAGCGCAACATGCTCGAGTGGATGAAGAACGGGGCCTGAAGCATGAGGGAGTTTTCATCATGATCGTCATTTGTGAAGAGTGCGGCAAAAAATACCGCATCGATCCCGAACGGATCAAAGGGAAGGAAGGACGGTTCAGGTGCAAGGCCTGCGGGCACATCGTCCGCGTGGTCAAGCCGGAGCCCGAGGCCCCGGAAATCACCATTGAGATCGGGAGCCCGTCTGTCGGGGCGGCTCCAGAGAGCCGGGAGAGTCCGGGAGGGTCTCCTGCGTCCGACGATGGGTTGGGGGAAGAAAAGGAAGGCCCTGAAAAAGGCCCCGCCCCTGCGGAAGAAAGCGGGGCTTCCGTGGTCACGGCAAAAACCCGCAAGGGCCCGGGTCTTCGCCTCAAGATGTTTTTGCTCTTTTTTCTGATCCCCATGGTTTTCATAGCCGCGGCGGGACTCCTCTACCTGCGTCAGATGCAGAATCTCTCGACCCTCATCACCCGGGAGAGCACCGCAATGGTGAAGCGATTCGCTGAGAGGGCCATCGCCGAGAAGGCCCACTCCGTTGCGGCCCAGGTGCAGTTGAGTTTGAAGAACCGCAAGGGTCTCAAGAAAACTCAGCTCAATGATGACCCGGCATTCCGGGCCGTCGCGGTCCAGAAAGTGGGAAAAACGGGGTACACGGCCCTCTATGAACGGCCGGGCAAGGACGGAGTGTGGCGGACATGGGTCCACGTAAATCCCAAGATCATCGGTATCGACATGAGCAAGCTCAAGAAACCCCTGGGGGAAAATTTCCCGGGCTTCTGGCGTGTCTATACCGGCGTCAAGGGCGGCAGGGAAGCCAAGGGCTACTACACCTGGCGGGACAAGGACGGCGCCTTCCGTGACAAGTTCATGGTTTGCACGCCCGTACCCGGTACTCGGTTCGTCGTGGCCGCCACCACCTATGTTGATGAATTCACAAAAGATGTTTCGGCCCTCCGGGAAAGGGCGCGATCTGTAACCGAAAGGACGAAGCAGATAGTCCTGCTGATCCTGGGCTGCACACTGGTCCTGGTGGGCGCCGTGGTATCACTCTACGGACACGCCCTGACTCGAAAGATTCGGACCCTCACGGACGTGGCCGAGCGCATCAGCGTGGGGGACCTGGAGGCGGAGATCCCGGTCCGGTCCGGGGATGAGATCGGTGCCCTTGCGGAGGCCATCGAGCGCATGCAGGAGAGCATTCGCCTTTCCATCGAGAGGCTCCGGCGACGGAGGTAGGCGGACAATCGGGGGAGCGTATGATCATCGTTCCAAAGGAAAGACCCGTAATCGCGAGGCTCAACAGCTACTATGTAGACGTCCCCAAACTCTTTGAGCATTACCAGGGCGAGCTTGGGGCCGGCGGTATCCACTTCAAGGGGCCGGGATCCGAGGGGATCATCTTTTTCGACAAGGATGAGATGCTCAATGCGGTCTTCCGCCGAAAAGGAGAGACCATTTACGGTCGAGAGGCCGCCGGGCGGATTTTCCAGGAGGCCCCGAACGCATCCTACGAGATCGACGTTTATCGGATCGATTCCGAACAGATCTATTTCTGGGCCAATATCCCGTCCTCCCAGGATGTCTACCGAAATCTCACAACGGATTTTACGGACCTGGAAGGACTCATCAGGAAGATGCGAGCGGAAAAGCTGACCGGTTTCATCGACGTGGCCATCGACAAGGGCATGGAGGGAGGTCTCATCCTCTTCAACCAGGGGGAAATCATCGGGGGCTCCTATTCCTGGGCCCGGGGTAACCTGGATGGATCCATCAGGAACCTCAAGATCCTGATCAAGAAGAGCAGAGACAGGGGCGGGGTGTTCCAGGTATGCAGAATTCCTTCCTCCCAGCAGGAATTGAAGGCCGGGCCGGGCATGCCTCCCGTTGCTGGGCAGGGGGATCTGTGCGGGCCGCTGGCGGATCTGTTGGCGGCCCTGGAAGGCCTGTTCCGGTCCAACCGGAAGTTCAAAAAGGACTTCGGGACCGTGCTTCGCAAGAAATTCGTCGAGAAGGCGGATCGTTACGCATTTCTGGACCCCTTTGCCGGTGAATTTCGCTACGCGAACCAGGAAGTGGTCTTTACGGGCCGGGCCGCTCATCAGGACCTTGTCCCGGCGGTAATGGAATGTGCCCTGGAATTGGCCTGTGAGTACGGGATGGATGGCCCTTACCGGAAAGTCTTCGATTCGTGGCGCGGGCGATACGCGAATGAACTGGCGGGGGCCGGGGTGGAACCCCCCGATGAATAAATCACCGAAGGCGCTCCGGGCAGGAACATGGAAGGAAGCCTGAGGTGTGGAAGAGCCGAGGGGAAAGGTGATCTGGAAGATTTTGATCGTGGACGATGACCTGGAACTGCTCTCCAGCCTGTCCCAGGGTATGGAGCCGCACCGACAGCGGCTCTCCGTACTCACGGCCGGGAGTGTTTCCCTGGCCAGGGAAGCGCTGGACAAGCACCTCATCTCCCTGGTGGTCACGGACGTCAAGATGCCGGGCAAGGACGGCTTCGGGCTCGTTTCAATCCTTCGAAGGGAGTATCCGGACATACCCTTTATGCTGATTACGGGTTTCGGCAATCCGAAAATGAAGGGTGTGGCGCGGGAATTGGGGGCTGAGGGCTATATGGAAAAGCCCTTTTCGCTTCAAACGTTTTCCTCGGCCGTAACCAGGATCCTGGACCGACTGGTCGAGGGGGGGGCCTTGCAAGGGGTCAGCCCCGGCATGTTCTTGCAGTTGATTGAGATGGAACAGAAGACGTGTACCATCCGCCTGTCGGAACGAAATGCCTCCGGAGACGGTGTCCTTTTCTTTCGCAGAGGAGAACTCCTCGACGCCCGGACAGGGGGCCTTCGCGGTGAGCCCGCGGCCTACGAGATCTTTGGGATGGAAGAGGTGGATCTGGCCATCGAAAATCGCTGTCCGCCCGTAGGAAGGAAAATCCGGGGAGACCTTCAGGCTGTCCTGCTCGAGGCCATGAGGCGAAAGGACGAAAAGAGACAGCAGGCGGGGGCGAAGGTCAACACGGGCAGGGTGGGGGCGGGACACGCCGCTCGTGGACTACGCGGAGCAGGGACGCCCCCCGCCGGTACGGTCTTGGAGAACGTCAGGCGGAGACTGGAGAGACTCTTGGGTGAACGTAGCGCCCTGAAAGAGATCACCCAGGATGACACTTGGGACGGGCTGCTGGCACAGATGTCCCGTATGGGGTCCCTGTTTCAATGCGGAAGGCTCCTGTTGACGTACATGGAGGTGGGGGATAACGGCGGTCAGAACCTGCTGATCCTGCCCGGTGAAAACAGCATCGCCGTGACTCTTCATCCCAGTTGCCCGCGAGATCGAGTTCTCGATGCCCTGAGTCGGGACGAGTCCTCTCCCGGGGGAGAATCGGCATGAAAGATGTCCTCAGAGATCTGGCCGCCATGGACGGGGTCATGGCGGTGCTTTTCTTTTCCGAGGACGGAGACCTGCTGTTCAAGGAAATGCTTCTCCCGCCGGTGGAGGACCCTGAGAAAAAAGAGTGGTGGCCCTTGCTCATACATTCCCTCGCAGGGATTCGTGAAATGGAATTGGTCTTCGACCGGGGGAGGGTTTACATCCGAAAGACGGGCCGGGGCTACCTTTTGATCTTCCTGTCCCGGGGAGCACCGGTGGCCCTGCTGAGGCTTCATTGCGATACGGTCCTGCCGGCCCTGGACAAGACCCGGCAAGTGGGCCGCGGCCTGGGCCGGTGGCTCAGGTGGAACCGCGGAAAGGGCCGTATTCACTGAAGCTGACGGCCGATGGTGCCGATTAGAATCAATAAACAGCATGTACGGGGGTCCTCGTAGAAATGACACTCGACACCCAATCCAGCATCAAAGAGGCTGAAGTCTACAGGTCCATGGGCCTTCCCATGGAAGCCTTCCGGGTATACAAGCGATTCCTGGCCCAGCAGTCGAGCCTCGACGCGGAGACCAGAAAGGACATCAAGGTCCGGATGGAGCAACTCCGGCGGGAGATCCTGGCTGAAGAGAAAGGAGATGCCCCGGGCATATCGGAAGACGATCTGTCCGTGGTAAAGCAGGCCCTCTCCGAGGGTGAAAACACCCAGGTCATCAGCGATGGGGCCGAGGCGTTTCGGGAGATGGGGCTGGTCCAGGAGGCCCTCGATGAGTACGTCAAGTTGATCAAGAGAAGAAAATCCTTCGACGGACTGGTTCCGGGAATCGCCGATTTGCTCCTGCAGGCCGGCTTTTCGGAAAATATGGATGGCCAGGTGGAAGACCTCCTTAGGGAAACAGGGCTCGAAAAGGAGGCTCAGTCCCGGTTCTCACAGGAACTCGCGGAATTCATGTTGTCACGTGACCATGAGGAACCGGCCCGCTTCTTGTACCAGACGGCCGCCTCCCTGGACCCGGAAAACCGGGAGGCCCTGGAGGCCCTGAGTCGCCTGGAGAGTCAGACCGAGACCGAAGAGACGATGCCCGAGCGACCCCAGAGGGGCGAGGAGAAACGTCGGGAGGAGCGTATCTCCATGAGGTTGCCTGAATTCCTGTCCGTGGAGTTTACCCTGGGGACGGGTACTTCGGACGAAAAACGGTATCGTCTGGGTGTACTGAATTATTCCGGTTACGGCCTGGGACTGTTGGTCAATGAGAGGAATCGCGAACTCCTCAAGATTCTGAAACCCGGAGACCGTATCGAGGGCATGACCTTTTTCGCCAGGTGGGCCCTGGTAAAGGTGAACGTCACCGTGCGGCACATAACGCCTATCGCCGACGGCGAGCACATGGGTCAACACATCATCGGTGTGGAGTCGAAGGAGTTGATTGACGACGGCTCCGGTGAGGAAGAGGGGAGGTAGAGATTCTCATGTGCCTTCCACCACCACTTTTCCTCCTACGGACCCTGCCTGAGGCCCCAAGAGGTCGCAGGCCCTGCCTTGATTAACGGAGATTTCCAGGAAATTGGAACTGCCGATGAGGGCCAGGGGTTCCCCCGGCGCGACGGCGGCATAATAGTCTCTCAGGCCCTGCAACGCGATTTTTCCGGCTCGTATCACGAGTTGCCCCCCCCTCGCAAAGTCTTCCAGATCTATCCTGTGGATGTTGGTGATCAGGTTGCCGAAGTGATCCACCCGGATGATTTCTCCTATCAATGCCGAACCTTGCTTGCGGGGTTCGGGGATGGGCAGGGTTCGGGGATCGGTGATGCGTGTGCCCACATCTTCGAGGGCTGCTCCGAGGGTTAGATGTGCCGCTACCGGGGCGAACACGTCCCTGCCGTGGAAGGTGGCGCTCACCGGGTGCCTGAAAAAGCGTTCCCGGTTCAGGTGGAAGATGGGCGGCAGGGGGCCTCGCCGCAGGATAGGCCAGAAGAGCCCGTTGTCGGGACCCACGAAGAAACGGCCGTCCGTGTGGAACGCGATGGGCCTCCTTGCACCGCCCACACCCGGGTCCACCACGGCCACGTTGACGCTCCCCTCCGGGAAAAAGGGGTATGCCTCCAGGAGCGTCGTGCCCGCCACGAACACGTCTCCCGGGGCCACTTCGTGCGTGAGGTCCACGGGGGTGACGTCCGGGTTTATGGACAGGAGCACGCCCTTCATTACACCCACGTAAGGGTCTTTGAGCCCGAAATCAGTCAGCAGTGTGACCACCTTTCTCCGTGCCACGCTCCTCCCTCGCCCCCCCCAGGGGCCGGGAGCCCCACCCTGGGCGGCCCCGGCATGTCCGCTTGCGTCTCCGGTTTTTGCCTGAACCAGGTTTATAGATCAACGCGGCCACCGGGTCAACTTCCCATGGCGCGTGGAATCCGTGATCACGAGGGGCCGCGACGCTGCTGCCGAGCGGGTGTTGAATCACAAAACATTTGCCAATCCACGGCGATTATGGTATCGAAAACCGCAGCGACCATGTACCTTTTTTCTCAAGCCCGGGAAGTCTTAACATATCGCGACAACTTATTCTTTTCAGGAAAGGAGAACACAAATGACGGCAAAATTGATCAAGGGTACCGAGATCCGGGAGGAGATCTTGAAGGAGATCGAGGAGGAGGTCAAGCAGATCAAAGAGAAGCACGGCAAGGTGCCGGGCCTGGTGACCATCCTCGTGGGTGAAAACCCGGCCTCCGTTTCCTATGTGACTCTCAAAATCAAGACGGCGAACCGTCTGGGGTTCCACGAAATTCAGGACAACCAGCCGGAGGATATTTCAGAGGCCGATCTGCTGGCGCTCATCGACAAGTATAACAAGGATGATTCGATCCACGGCATCCTGGTGCAGCTCCCGCTTCCCAAGCATATCGACGAGAAGAAGGTCCTGAACGCCATTGATCCGGACAAGGACGTGGACGGCTTTCACCCGGTGAACGTGGGCCGGTTGATGATCGGGGGCTCGGAGGTGAAGTTTCCGCCCTGTACGCCGGCGGGAATCCAGGAGATGATCGTTCGATCCGGCGTGGAGACGAGCGGCGCCGAGGTGGTCGTGGTGGGACGGTCCAACATCGTGGGAAAGCCCATAGCCAATATGATGCTTCAAAAGGCGGAAGGGGCCAATTCCACGGTCACGGTGGTCCACACCCGCACCAAGGACATGGCCTCTCACTGCAAGCGGGCCGACATCCTCATCGTGGCGGCGGGCGTGCCGGGCCTCGTCAAGCCCGAGTGGATCAAGCCCGGGGCCTGCGTGATCGATGTGGGCGTCAACCGGGTGGGTGAGAAGATCAGTGAAAAGACCGGAAAAAAGGTCGCCATTCTCCGGGGAGACGTGGACTTCGACAAGGCCAAGGAGATCGCGGGCTGGATCACGCCGGTGCCGGGCGGTGTAGGGCCCATGACCATCACCATGCTCATGAAGAACACCCTGAAGTCCCTTAAGTTCAGTCTCGGGATCGCCTGAGAGGGCTGAAAAAAGACAACGGAAGGGGGGGCGGTTCCGCAGAGCAACGCGCGAACGCCCCCCTTTTTGTCGGTGGGCGAGGGGGGTGTGCGCTCGCCCGGCG
Source organism: Deltaproteobacteria bacterium (assembly GCA_019307945.1). Classification (GTDB taxonomy): domain Bacteria; phylum Desulfobacterota; class DSM-4660; order Desulfatiglandales; family Desulfatiglandaceae; genus B17-G16. Next base: position 50,545 of record JAFDIS010000006.1, read on the forward strand.
GCAGACGAACCGAAGGCCCCTTGCCCTGTCCGCAAGTGGGCCCGGAAGTGCGGCACATCGGCCGGAAATGGCTCCGCGTCGGTCACCTGAGCCTGGCGGCCCGCGGGCTAGCCTTTCTTGGCCTCTTCCAGTATACGGATCGTCTCCTGGATCTCCTCCCGTGTTACACTCCGCCTCAGGGCTTCCATGTCCTTCATTACCTGGGCGAAACGCACGCCTTCGGCCGCGCTGATCCATGCCAGCTGGAGCCTTTCGGGCCGCAGGCCCATCTTTTCCATACGCTTGTGCAGGCGCGCCACCCTCTTTTCGGTCCAGTGGTTTGCGTCGATGTAATGACAGTCACCGATGTGGCAACCGCTCACCAGGATCACCGGGGCGCCCTTGCGGAATCCGTGCCAGATGAACTTTTCATCCACACGACCGGAACACATTGTGCGGATGAGGCGGACGTTGGACGGGTACTGGAGCCTGGAGACCCCGGCGTAGTCGGCACCTGCATAGGAGCACCAGTTGCAGGCAAATGTTAGAATCTTCTCGGACGGGTTCTCCTCCAGCATGGCTTCGATCTGGCCGGTGATCTGCCCGTCGGTGAAATGGTTCATGATGATGGCGCCGAAACGGCATTCCGCCGCGCAGGTGCCGCAACCCGCGCAGGCCGCCTGGTTGACCACCGCGGGTGTCTTCTTCTTCACGTCCACCGTGATGGCGTTGTAGGGGCAGACCTCGGCGCACTTGCCGCAGGACTTACAGTGCTCGGCCACCACCTCGCTGGTGATTGGCTCAGTGGTGATTTCCCCCCGGTGCATGAGCCGGATTGCCCGGGCCGCGGCGGCGGAGGCCTGGGTTACGCTCTCCTTGATGTCCTTTGGCCCCTCGGCGCAACCTGCGTAAAAGACACCGCGGGTGGCTGCGTCGACGGGTAGCAATTTGGGGTGGGCCTCCAGGAAAAAGCCGTCGGGGGTCAACTGGAGCCCCAGCATCTCCTGCAATCTCTGTGTGCTTGGCGCCGGTTTGACGCCCAGGGCGAGTACCAGCATGTCCAGGTGATGAATTTCGAGCTTTCCCGTGGCCGTGTTTTCCACGGCCACCCGCAGGCTGCCCTCCGGTGTTTCCTCCACCGTCCCTGGCAGGCCCCGCAGGTAATGGACTCCCAGCCTGCGGCTCCGGGCGTAGAGGTCTTCGAAGCCCTTTCCAAAGGCCCGGATGTCGATGTAGAAGACCTTGATTTCCAGGTCGGGGTCATGCTCCTTGAGCACCAGTGTGCTCTTTATGGTGTTCATGCAGCAGATATTCGAGCAGTAGCTGGCTCCCTTCCTGGCGGAACGTGACCCCACGCACTGGACAAAGCCCACGGACCGCGGTTTCTTCCGGTCCTTGGGACGGATGAGTTCTCCCCTGGTGGGGCCTCCGGCATTGACGAGCCGCTCGAACTCCAGGCTCGTCAGGACATTCTCGAATCGCGTGTACCCGTACTCGTCCAGCTCCCGGGGGTCATAGGCTTCCAGCCCCGTCGCCACCACGATGGAACCCACCTCTTCCAGGATCTCCTGGTCGGACATATGAAAATTTATGCATTTCTTGTCGCACGCCTCCACACACTTGGCGCATACGACCGGATTGTGTCCCAGGCATTCATTTACGTTGATGACATAGGCGGCGGGCACGGCCTGGGGAAACGGTGAGTAGATCGCCTTTCGCGAAGAGAGCCCCAGGTTGAACTCATCGGGCCGGACTACCGGGCAGACCTTGGCGCACTCCCCGCAGGACGTGCATTCCTTTTCGTCCACGTACCGGGCCCTCTTGAGGATCTTGACCTCGAAATTGCCCACGTACCCCTTGATACCCACCACTTCACTCAAGGTGTAGAGCTTGATCCGGGGATGTCGACCGACATCCGTCATCTTCGGACCGAGTATTCAGATGGAGCAATCCATGGTGGGGAACGTCTTGTCCAACTGGGCCATGGTTCCCCCGATGGAAGGCCTCTTTTCCACCAGCACCACATCGAATCCGTTGTCGGCCAGATCCAGGGCCGCCTGGATCCCCGCCACGCCGCCGCCGATGACCAGGGTCCTTCGGGTCAGGGGCAGGACCTCTTCCTCCAGGGGCTCCAACTGCCTCACCCTGGACACGGACATCTTCACCAGGTCCAGGGCCTTGCGGGTGGCCGCTTCCGGCTCCTGCATGTGGACCCAGCTGCACTGCTCCCGGAGATTGGCCATTTCCAGCAGATAGGGGTTCAGGCCCGCGGAAATGAGCATCTGGCGGAACGTGGGTTCATGAAGCCGCGGTGAGCAGGAGGCCACCACGATCCGGTCCAGGCCTTGCTCCAGTATGTCGTTCTTAATCTCCTGCTGGCCCGGCTCCGAACAGGCGTATCCGATGTCCTTGGAAACCACCACATCTTCCAGGAGGGCCGCCTCCCCTGCCACCTTGCCGCAGTCCACGGTCTGCGCGATATTCAGGCCGCAATGGCAGACGTAGACGCCGATCCGGGGGCGGTTTTCCTCCCCTTTGCGCCTTGTCAAAGGCATGCTCTGTTCCATCTCACGAATCCTTCCAATGGATTAATCTTTTTTCTCGGTCAAAGCGGAAGCCGTTCCTCCCGGAGGGGCCGAACGGCTTCCACGGCTCAGGCCCACTGGATCGCATCGGCCAGGATGCTCGTCAGATCCCGGAGGGTCATCTGCAGGTCTTCGCCCTGAAAAGGGTCCTCCATGGCGCACTTCAAATGTATTTGGCACTTGGGGCAGGCCGTGACGAGAAGGTCGCTGCCCGTCTCACGGGCCTGCCGGAGCCGCTTGGCCTGCAAGGCCTTGCTGAAGGCGTCGCACCCGATCCAGGCGGTGTTGCCGCAGCATATGGCCCCGCGACCACTGTCGGGCATCTCTCTAAAGTCCCAGGATTCCAAGCGGGCCAGCAGCTTTCTGGGAAGCTCGGGCCGGTTTTCCAGGCGGCTCAGCCGGCAGGGGTCCTGGAAGGTCAGGATCTGTTCCGGCCCTTTGAATTCCACGGCACCCTTTTCGATCTCCCGGTCCAGGATCTCGAACAGGTGCACCACCCGGAACGGGACCTCCACGCCTTCTGCCGGGTAGTCCGTGGCCAGGGTGCGATAGCACTCCGGGCATGCGGTGACCACCTCTTCGACTCCCGCTTCCCGGATCCGGTCCACGTTGAGCCGTGCCAGTTTGCGAAAGCTTTCCCGGTCCCCGGACCAGAGCAGGTCGTGGCCGCAGCAGCGCTCGTCCTCCAGGATTTGGGGATAGATATCGAAAAAGTTCAGCAGTCGGATGGCGTCCTTGAGGATGCGGGCCGTTTCGACGCCCAGGTGATTTCGGTAAAAGATGTCGAAATAGGGTGCACAACCCCCGAAAAACAGGATTTTGCTCTTGTGGTCGGTTTTGATGTCCCCCGAAAGCCATTCGTAGTGTCGCGGCCTGACGCCGGGCGATGTCATGGTACGCATAAGGGATTGAAAAAATCCCCCGTGGGCCTCGAAACCAGGGAGCCCCGCATTACTGAGTACATTCCTCATGTCTCTGATGAACAAAGGGAAATCAACGGCGGAGGGACACCTGTCATAACAGAGGCCGCAGGTGAGACAGGACCAGATCCCATCCCGTACGGCCTGGGAGGCGATTTCCCCGTTGATGACGGCCCCTGCGATGGCCCGCGGGGAAAAGGGCTTACCGGACAGGGTGAGGGAACAGGCCGATGAGCATTTCCCGCAGTCCTGGCAGGCATACACATCGTGCGCCGCTACGACCTGTCGAATGGTCTCCGCCTCTTCCAGGATAGGGGATCGCTTCACCGGCGGAGTCACGGGACTGGGCCCTATTGCTCGAATATCGGAAATCGCCGTTTGCAGAAATTCCAGAAGGGCCTCCGCCTCGTCGGGCATGAAGGAAGCAAAGCGGAGACGGTCGGCTCCCAGACCCAGCAGAGCCAGGATCCCCCGGGTATCTTCCACGTTCTTGAGGGCCGTGGCCGTGCCGGTTCCGTACCGGCAGGTTCCGGTCTCGCACCCCAGGAGCAGTACGCCGTCGGCCCCCATTTCAAAGGCCTTGAACAGAAGGGCCTTACTGATACGCCCGGAGCAGGGTATCCGCACCATCTGGATTTCCGGTGGGATCTCGGCGGCCCGGTCCTGAAGCTCCTGGTACGCCGCGTGGGGGCCCCAGTTGCACATAAACAGAATGACCTTGAATTCCGGCATCTCTCTTTCCTGTCCGTCCCCTCTTGCCCCACAAGAATCAGGGGTTGTAACGGGAAAGGACCTAATGGAGTCCTTCCCCCGGGGACGATTGGTGTCATGCTCAGGAGGCCAGGACCTCCTCCAAAAGTTGTTCCAGGTACGCCTGGTCTCGATAAGGGCTGTCCGCGGCGTTTGAGGGGCACACCGAGATACAATTGCCGCACCCCTTGCAGAGGGCTTCGTCCACCACTGCGTGCCAACCGCCCACGGCGTTTCTTTCGAATGTTATGGCCTGGTAGGGGCAGACGTTGAAGCACCTGCCGCAGCCCCTGCAGACCGCTTCGTTCACCACCACGGTGTATCCCTTGCTCTGTCTGGGGCCACGCGGCATCACTGCGGCGGCCAGGACCGCGGCGGCGGCCCCCTTTTTTCTTTCCGAAACGGGCAGATCCGGCGGGGCCGCCAGGAAAAGTCCGGAGATGGATGTCGCGCCGGGGGTCAAGAACGGCACACCCGTCACCCCCTTTTTCTGCATGGCGGCGTTCACAGCGCTTCCCTTGAGGCCCTCCTGGGGGTAATAGGGGATCTTGCGCCGAAAACGTTCTCCCACGATCACGGCACCCACCTGCAGGGTCTGAGCCCGCCCGTTTGAGTCGATGAAGACCTGAAAGTCCCCCAGCGTGCCGCTGAGGCCCTTGACCGTCGCATCCCTGAACAGGAGGATGTTGGGGTGTGAAAGCCCCTGGTTCCGCCTGTTGCCGGGAGAGCCGAACAGAAAGACCTCGAGACCTGCTTCGGCCAGGGTCAAAGCGCAGGTGAGAGCCGATTCCGATTCGCCCACCACGGCGGTGGTAAAATTATAGATCCTCGCCGGCGTGGGCAGGGGTTTGAGCCTCCGCGCCCGATTCACCGACCGTTCGATGAGACCCTGAAACCGGTTGTGGGCCGCGTCCGGGTCCGTTCCAAGGAGCCTCAGGGCCTCGCCCCGCACGTTGCAGGTCTCCACCATTGATCGGCTGATGCCCGTCCCCCGAAAGAGCCCTTCCTTCAAGCGGCTGCGCTGGTCCGTGCAGGCGCTGCAGACAAAGTCCAACGGACAGCACACGCAGGAGGCCAGCACCAACCGGGTGAGGCCCTTTTCACGAACCGCCCTCAGAATTGCCGAATATCCCTCCGGAACGCAGGCCGCGGAAAGGATCTGGCTGTGGACCACGTCATCCCGTCCCTCGAGTCCCAGCACATAGGATTCCATCTCTTCGGACCAGCCCAGGCTGTCGTTGCAGCGGCACACGAAGACCCCCACTCGGATCTCGGGTGAGAGGTGGGGGTCGGGGGGTGAGAAGGAAAACCCCCGCCCTTTAGGCCGCACGGATGTGCCGCTCAGCAGAACCATGGCCTGGGCGGCGGCTGCGTATCCCCTGCAGATCATGGCATAGACGTCGGGCTTGGCGGCCTTGGGGCCGTACGCACGAATCACGTCCTCCCCTTTGACCGGGGGTACGGCATGAGGGTCGGCTATGATCACAACGCCCGCATGTTCGGCCGTGTGCACGGTGTCTTCCGCGTGGTTGATAGCGCCCACCGGTCCGCAGACCTCGGCGCAGAGCAGGCATTCTGCGCAGAGCCCGCACTGCAGGCACCTTTCCGCTTCCTGGAGGACCTGGGATTCGCTGAGGCCCAAAGCCACTTCGGAGAAGTTGTCGCACCGTGCCCCCGGTTGGCGTTCGGGCATGGTGGGTCGATGAAGCGAAGGGATGTCCGGGGGGATTTCCGAGAAATCCCGATCCTTCGGCCGCAGCGGCGTTGATTCCGCAGGTTCGTCCCCGGCCAATGACCGGTGGACCGCGAGTGCGGTGGCCCGACCCGAGGCCATGGCCTCCACGACTGAAGAGGGCCCCCTGGTTGCGTCCCCTGCGGCAAAGACCCCCGGCGGACCCGCGCTCATCTCCTCATCCACGGCGATCAGGCCTCTGGTCGTGACCGAAAGGTTTCCGCTCGATCGGTCATAAGGGCCTTTCTGGCCGATGGCCACCAGGGCCCGGTCGAAGGCCAACTCGAAAGGTCGCGCCCCCTGGACTTTCACCGGCCAGGGAATACCGTTTTCATCAGGAGGCCCAGGTTCCGTGGGCGTGCAGCGGAGGCGCTCCAGCCGGCCGTCACGGCCCAGGAAGGCCACCACCTGGGTCCTGTCCACTATCCTGATTCCCTCTTCGCGGGCACCGCGAAGTTCTTCTTCGTCCGCGGGGATGAGGTCCTCGGGAAACCAGGACAGGATCGTAACCCTGGCCCCCATCCGCCGCACCGACCGGGCCAGATCAAAGGCCGCATTCCCATCCCCGATGACCGCGACCTCTTCTTCGATCCGTTCCACCTCTTCACGGTAGAGCCGCTGAAGAAGAGAAAGGCAGCCTTCCACGCCCTCGAGTTCTTCCCCGGGTACCCCCAAAGGGCGATCCTCCCAGGTGCCGGTTGCCAGGACCACGGCGTCGTAACGGTCCCGGAGCTCCTGGAGCCCTCCCTGGAAATCCACCGGTTGTCCCAGCAGAAACTTTACTCCCAGCCCTTCGATGTGGGCCAGTTCGACCTCCAGGATCTCGCGGGGCAGCCTGTGCTTTCCAATGCCGTAGCGCAGCAGTCCGCCCGCCCGTTCCTCTTTTTCATATACCTCTACTTCATAGCCCAGGCGGGCAAGGTCAGCGGCGGCGGCAAGGCCCGCAGGACCCGAGCCCACCACGGCGATCTTGCCTTCCCTTCGGGGAGACGGTGAGGTCTCCACGGCGGGCGGGTGCTCCAGTTCGTAATCGGCAAGGAAGCGCTTGATGTGACGGATGGCCACCGGATCGTCTAGTTCTCCCCTCCTGCAGGCATCTTCACACGGATGGGTGCATACCCTGCCGCAGATCCCAGGCAGGACATTGTCCCTCCGGACCACCTCCAGGGCCTCCCGGTATCGGCCGGCACGGGCCAGGGCGATGTAGGCCTGGGCGTTTACTCCAAGGGGGCAGCTCTCCTGGCAGGGCGGCTTGCGCCGCTTGTCTATCACCGGACGCCCGGGCAGGCTCCTGCGGCCGTTGGAGATGATGGGCCTGGTCCCGTCCGGCGTGTGCACCGGGCAGGCCTCCACGCATTTGCCGCACAGCGTGCAACGATCCGGATCCACGTAGGTGGGCTCCAGCTCCAGGTGGGCCCGAAATCCCTGGGGGGTGTGCTTGAGTTTCGTCACCCGGGCCGGCAGGAGCGTACGGATGTCAGGGTTTCGGAGGATTCTCAGGAGCGCAGAACGTTGTGCGAAGTTCAGGGACAGTCCGGAGGCCAGTCTCCATTCCTCCCTGGCCAGTTTGCGGTCCAGGTCCGGCTCCGGATCCGTCAGGGTCACCGGGATTCCCAGTTCCCCCAGTTTGCTCACTGCGGCGATTCCTGCGGGCGTTGCACCCACCACCAGGACCCTGTGCAGGCGGTTCTTCGGCCGTTTCATGGTCAGGCCCCCGTCTTCCCGGAGGCCTTCTTCCGGCGGCCCTTCAGCAAGGCGGCGCCATGGTCGAAACCCTTGTTGAAAGCAGTGATGTTCATCTCTTCCGTTCCTTTGGGTACCGATTCCGCCACCGCATCCCGGGCCGCCCGGGGGGAGACCACCCCGGTCACTGAAGTCAAGAACCCCAGCATGATGATGTTGGCCATCATCTTGCGGCCCAGTTCCTCGGCCATGCGGGTGGCCGGGATGGCGAAACGGGGGCGGTCATCCTCCCCCATGCGGACCAGGTCCCGGTCTATGAGGAGCGTACCTTCTTCGCGCAGCAGGCCGCCGAACTTCTCATACCCACCCTGCGACATACACACGAGGATATCCGGGTTTCTCACGTACGGATATGGAATGGGACTGTCTGAAATGGTGACCTGGGCGCTGCAGGCGCCGCCTCTGGATTCGGGTCCGTAGGATTGGACCAGGGTGCTTTCACGATGGTCCCCCAGGGTGGCGGCCTTTCCCAGGATGCGGCCCGCCAGGATGATGCCCTGGCCCCCGAAACCGGTGATGATGATCTCCGTTTTTTCTGCTTTTCCTTTCTCTGTCTCCGTCATGGGCGAAACTCTTTCCCTCTCCCTCCCTTCCCAACCCTTTCGGGCGCCGGGTGGGACGTGCCGCTCCCCGGGCCTCAGGCGGCCTTTTCCTCGTCGGCCGGTTCCATCGGGGGTCGGCAAGTGCGGTCATAACTCTCGACGCAGGTGGGCCGCTCCGTGTCCACGAACTTCCCCAGGATTATGGCGCGATCAAAGTCGATCTGGAGCCGGGTCGGGTCTGCGTCGTTCATGATGATCGATTTTTCCTGGTAGGCGCGCAGGGTGTCCATAGGTCTCTGGCGGTTTCTGCGACCGTAGTTGACCGGGCACGGGGCGAGGACCTCAATGAAGGAAAAGCCCTTTTTCACGAGCCCCTCTTCGATGGATTCGGTCAATTCCCTGCTGTGCAGGATGGTCCAGCGCGACACGTAGGTGGCCCCAGATGCAAAGGCCAGGAGCGGCAGGTTGAAAGGCGCCTCCGGGTTGCCCACCGGCGTGGTGGTGGTCTTGCTTCCCGAGGGAGTCGTGGCCGCAACCTGCCCTCCCGTCATGCCGTAATTGAGGTTGTTGACGCAGACCACGGTAAGATCCACGTTCCTTCGCGCCGCATGGATGAAGTGATTGCCGCCGATGGCGAAAAGGTCTCCGTCTCCGCTGAATACCACCACGTTTAGTTCCGGCCTGGCCAGCTTCATGCCCGTTGCAAAGGGGATCGCCCTGCCGTGGGTCGTGTGGTAGGAATCGAGTTTCACGTACCCCGCCCCCCTTCCGGAGCACCCTATCCCGGATACCATGGCGGTGCGCTCCAGGTCGATGCCGCTGGCCTTCATGGCCATGAGACATGCGGAAAAGGCCGTCCCTATACCGCATCCCGGACACCAGATGTGGGGGATGCGGTCCGTACGGAGTAGGTCGTCCAACGGATGATGGGAACCCTTGGCGCTCTTGCTCATCTTGTTTGCTCCTCTCCCTTGCCGGGGAACGTCACGAAAGCCGGGGGGGTGAAGCCCCCGCCTTTTTCAGTTTTTCAGGTCCTTCCACTGATCCGCTTGAGCATGTCCACCACGCTTTCTGGCGGGATGATGGTGCCTCCCGGGTGCCCGACCAGATATGCCGGGGCCCTGCCTCCCGCGCAGCGCTCCACTTCCAGGTGCATCTGACCCAGGTTGATTTCCACGGTCACGAAGCCCTTGACGCGCCCGGCCAGGGCGCGGATCTTTTCTTCCGGGAAGGGCCAGGGGGTCACCAGCCGCAGGAGACCGGCCCGGATCCCCAATTCCCTTGCCTCGTCCACCGCAGCCAGGCTCGTCCTTGCTGAGACACCGTAAGAGACCAGGACGAAATCCGCATCATCCAGCCGATACGCTTCGGTCCGAATGATATCCTCGCGATTGTTCCGGATCTTGCCCATGATGCGATCCATCATTTCCGCCTGCGCCTCCACCGTCATGACGGGATATCCCCGTTCGTCGTGGGTCAGCCCGGTCACGTGGATGCGGTAGCCCTCGCCCGCCGCGGCCATGGGGGCCACGCCGCGGGGGCCTGGCTTGTAGGGCAGAAACCGGTCCTTTCTCCCCTTGGCCCTGGGCCTGGACACCGTTTTGATCGCCTTGGCCGGGGGTATCACCACTCTCTCGCTCAGGTGGCCTATGATTTCGTCGGTCATGACCAGCACCGGCACGCGATAGGTCTCGCTCAGGTTGAAGGCCTCGATGGTGAGGTGGAAACACTCCTGGGGCGAGGCCGGCGCCAGGGCGATGAGGTCGTAGTGGCCGTGGGAACCCCACCGGGCCTGCATCATGTCTCCCTGGGCGCCCTGGGTGGGGAGACCGGTGGACGGGCCTGCGCGCTGCACGTTGACCAGGACGCAGGGGGTTTCCGTGCATACGGCAAGGCCCAGGTTTTCCATCATGAGACTGAAACCCGGCCCCGAAGTGGCTGTCATGCTCTTGACCCCTGCGCAGGAGGCCCCCACCACGGCGGCCATGGCGGCGATTTCGTCCTCCATCTGGATGAAGGTACCCCCTACCTGGGGCATCCTTTCGGCAATGCGTTCGGCGACCTCCGTGGCGGGCGTGATCGGGTAGCCGGCGAAGAATCGACATCCCGCGGCCAAGGCCCCTTCGGCTGCCGCCTCGTCTCCCGTCATGAAATGTTCACCTGTGAGCACGGCGGGTTTCGTCATTCGTCATCCTCGTCTGGTCCCGGCATCAGGATTCCCCGGTCTGCACTTCCACGGAATAGATGGCAAACTCCGGGCAGATGATTTCGCAAAAGTGGCAGTTGACGCATTCTTCTTCCTTTGCCACCTCGGGGGGATGATATCCTTTGGCGTTGAATTCTTTTGAAAATTGAAGGACTTTTTTGGGGCAGAACTCGATGCAGTATCCGCAGCCCTTGCAGCGATCAGCCAGGATGTACACCTCTCCCCGGGGGACCTCGATCTCATCCGAATCCAATGGAATACGCCAGAGTGTCATAATCTCGTCCTGGTCGGGTATTTCGGAACAAATAGGTTTCCAAAGGCGCAAATTTATACCAGGAGATATAAGTATGTCAAGGTCAATCGCGGTTCGAAATCCCGGTTTTGAAAGAAACCGGCCTCTTTTTCCGGGGAGAGTCTTCGAAAAGAGGATTTTGAGAGCTCTGTTTAGCGGATATTTGCATATGCGTTTGAGGCTGATAAAGGAAATAGTGGCCTGGCGCAACGAAAAATTCCGATCTTCCCATAGACACCCCCCTCAAAAAAAAGGGGGAGTCACGGAGAGTGATTTCTTTCCAGGGTTCATGCTTCCCCCTTTTTTCAGCCTGCCAACATCCCACACCTTGAAGCACCACCACGGACCTTGAAAGCGATTGACATCTCGTAGTTTTTCCGTTAACAAACAACTGGCTCTTGCCTGAGACGAGAGACCCGGCGCCCCTTGCCGGCATGACATCCAAAACAAGAGAGGCGGAGATACCGGAAAATGTCCAATACACTCGTTGTGGGAACCCAATGGGGAGACGAAGGAAAAGGCAAGGTGGTGGATCTCCTCACGGCGGATGCCGACCTGGTAGTGCGGTTTCAGGGCGGAAACAATGCCGGCCACACCCTGGTGGTCGGGGGAAAACAGTTCATCTTTCATCTGATTCCCTCGGGCATCCTTTACGAGGACAAGAAATGTCTCATCGGCAACGGTGTGGTGGTGGACCCCGAGGTGCTCCTCCGGGAACTGGAAAACCTTCGCAAATCGGGAGTGGTGGTGACTCCCGAGCGGCTTTCCCTCAGTGAAAAGGCGCACCTGATCATGCCCTATCACCGGGCGCTGGACCTGGCGCGCGAGGCGGCCAAGGGGACTCGCAAGATCGGTACCACGGGCCGCGGCATCGGGCCGTGTTATGAGGACAAGGCCGCCCGGGTGGGCATCCGCGCGGTGGACCTCCTGGAGCCCGACACCCTCGAGGAAAAAATCTCTGTAAACCTTGAAGAGAAGAATTTTTACCTGACCCGGCGCCTGGGGGCCGACCCTCTGGAATTGGGGCCCATGCTGGAGGACTATCTGTCAATGGCGGAAAGACTCGGGCCCTTTATCACCGATGTATCCATGGAATTGTACGATGCCGGCCGGGCGGGAAAACGTATTCTGTTCGAAGGGGCCCAGGGGACGCATCTGGATCTTGACCACGGGACTTATCCCTATGTGACCTCTTCGAACCCGGTGGCGGGGGCGGCATGCGCGGGTGCCGGAGTGGGACCGGGGCAGATCCATCACGTGCTGGGCATCGTCAAGGCCTACACCACGAGGGTGGGCGGCGGACCATTCGCCACGGAGCTTACGGACGAGATCGGAGACCGGATCCAGGAGAAAGGCCGGGAGTTCGGTTCCACCACGGGCAGGCGGCGCCGGTGCGGATGGCTCGATCTCGTGGTGGTGCGGGATTCGGTGCGACTCAACGGCCTCGGGAGTCTCGCCGTCACGAAACTGGATGTGCTCACGGGGCTCGAGACCTTGAAGCTCTGCGTCGGTTACGATGTGAAGGGGGATCGCATCGCGTATCGGCCCACCAGTCTCAAGAAAATGGAAGCCGCAATGCCCGTATACGAAGAGATGCCGGGGTGGGATCGGGAGATAGCCGGGGCCCGAAAGATGGACGACCTGCCCTCGGAGGCAAGGCGGTACCTGGAGCGGATCGAGGAAGTGACCGATGTGCCGGTCTCCATAGTCTCCGTGGGACCCGGGCGCGAGGAGACCATTGTTGCGTCCAATCCCTTTCATTGAGGGCGCGCCCCTGGTTTAAGGGGCACGTCCATGTGGCGACCGGAGGGTTCGGGCGGAGCAGATTCCAGGAGGGCTTGAGGGCGGGTCGGGTGACCCGCCCGTCTGTTTTGTGGGATCCCGGGGAGAAAGGGACAAGCCCCGGCCCTTATTCGTCATGAGCCCTTGTCATGACATGGGAAACAAGGCCTCCCAAAAAGAACGGCCACGGGCATTTCCGCCCGTATGTCGAGGATATTTCTCGATCGCGGCACGCTATGCGGGATCTGGTCCTCCAACTGCAATAGATTGCCGGTGAGACTGGTGGGAAATGACGACCAGGGTGGAGAAACAATACGACGTTATCGTGGTGGGCGCCGGCCACGCGGGGTGCGAGGCGGCCCTGGCCGCCGCACGGATGGGACATCTCACGCTTCTGCTCACCATCAACCTGGATCACGTGGCCGCCATGAGTTGCAATCCGGCCATAGGCGGGCTCGCCAAAGGGCATCTCGTCAAGGAGATCGACGCCCTGGGAGGTGAGATGGCCCGTAACGCGGATGAAACGGCCATCCAGTTTCGCAGGCTCAATACGCGAAAGGGCCTGGCCGTTCAGGGCTCCAGGACCCAGAACGACCGAGACCTCTATCGCCGGCGCATGAAGTTGGTCCTAGAGCGGCAGGAACGCCTGGACTTGCGCCAGGCCATGGTGGAGCGTCTCCTGGTCCGGGACGGCCGGGTGTGGGGCGTGGAGACCCGGCTCCATGAGCAGTTCCCGGGAAAAACGGTGATCCTCACCACGGGCACGTTCCTGCGCGGTCTGATCCACATCGGCCTCCAGCGGTTCCCCGCCGGCAGGCTGGGGGATCCCCCCTCAGACACCCTTTCCCGGCAGTTGGCGGAGCTGGGATTCCGGCTTGGCCGGCTCAAGACCGGCACCACGCCCAGGCTCAACGGCCGGACCATCCGGTACGAAGGCCTGGAAGTGCAGCCCGGAGACGCGCAACCCAGGCCCTTTTCCTTTTCCACGCAGCGGATTGCCCTGCCTCAGGTGCCCTGTCACATCACCTATACGAACGCTCGGACCCACGAGTGGATCCGTAAGGGCCTGGACCGTTCTCCCCTGTTCACGGGGGTGATTGAGGGCGTGGGTGCAAGATACTGCCCCTCCATTGAGGACAAGGTGGTACGGTTCTCCGAAAAGGAACGGCACCAGATCTTCCTGGAGCCGGAGGGTCTTCATACCGTCGAGGTCTACCCCAACGGCCTGGCCACCAGCCTTCCGGTGGACATCCAGCTCCGCATGATCCGTTCCGTGGAGGGACTGGAAGAGGCGGAGATCGTGCGGCCCGGATACGCCATAGAATACGATTACGTGGACCCCCGGCAGTTACGGCCCACTCAGGAGACCCGCCTCGTGGAAGGACTCTTTCACGCGGGGCAGATCAACGGGACATCCGGTTACGAAGAGGCGGCGGCCCAGGGGCTCCTGGCCGGGATCAACGCCGTGCTCAAGGTCAGGGAAGAGGCACCCCTCATCCTGTCCCGGTCCCAGGCATATGCGGGGGTGCTCATCGACGACCTGGTCACCCGCGGCACCAGGGAGCCTTACCGGATGTTCACTTCCAGGGCCGAATACCGACTCCTGCTCCGGGAGGACAACGCCGATTTCAGGCTGCGTGATTTGGGGTATCGGCTGGGGCTGGTTTCGGAGGAGGTTTACGCGGCCTTTTGCCGGAAACGGGAGCGCCTGGCCTCTCTCCTGAAGCGGCTCGAAGAGGTCAAGTTGCGTCCGGATGCCGCGGTGGCGGACAAGCTCAAGGCCCTGGGCTCAGCACCCATCAGAAACGTTACATCCCTGGCCCGGCTCCTCAGAAGAAACGAGATTTTTTTTCAGGATCTCAAGGTGTTCGATCCCGCCCTCGAGGAGGTGGACCCGGTAGTGGCCGAGGAGGCCGAAACCCGCATCAAATACGAGGGCTACATCGCGCGGCAGGAACGCCAGGTGGAGAAACTCAAGCGCATGGATGAGGTCAAGATCCCCGATGAAATCGATTTCCGGGCGGTCCATGGGCTCTCCAACGAGGTGAAGGAAAAGCTCGAAAGGGTAAGACCCGTATCCCTGGGCCAGGCCTCCAGGATTTCCGGGGTGACGCCGGCGGCCCTCATGGCCCTCCAGGTGCACCTCAAGCGCATGGCCGGTGCCCAGGCGCCGCCCTGAGCCTCGTCATGACGGAGGTCTCCCTCCAATCCTCACGGGCGGGGGTTTTCTTCTAGGGAGGCCCGGCCGCCGGGAGTCTTGTAAATGTCTCCCGCAGTGATAACTTCTTGACGTGGACCCCGGGCGGAACCGGGGGGGGAGGACGGGGAGAAGAGCCATGACCGTCATTGCACGCCGGAAGTGTCCGGACTGCCTTCAATGCCGGGAATGTGCGCCGCCGCGCTGCCTGCAATGCAGAAAATCGGTTCATCGAGACCCCGGTGAACTGGGGTGCGCCTTTACGCACGGCAGGTACCTGGAATGGAAACGGGGAAGGGCCGAAATGGACTCCGAGAAAACAAAATCCCGGCCTGCGAAGGTGCGGATGCGGCGACCCACGGTGGACCTGGCCCGATGCAGGGACTGCGACGCCTGCCTGGAAGTCTGCCCCGGGGTTTTTGGGAGGAATGAGGACACGGGCCGCCTGGAGGTGGCGGAGGCCATGAGCCTCTGCCCCGAGAACTGCATCTGCTGGGAGGAAGGGCCGCCATGATCAAGAAGCAGGCCCTTGAAAGGCTTTACGCCCATTACAACCACCGGCGGTGGGTTCACCCCGATCCCCTGGAATTTCTTTATCATTACCCCGATCCAGCCGAGCGGGAGGTTGCGGGCCTTGTCGCCTCCGGCCTGGCCTATGGAAGGGTCGGACAGATCCTCAAGAGCGTGAGCTATGTCCTGGACAAGATGGGGCCCTCCCCGCGCATGTTTCTCCTGGAGAGCCGGGATGGAGATCTGCACCGGACCTTTTCCGGGTTCAAGCACCGTTTCACCACGGGCGGTGAACTGGCAGTGTTTCTTACGGGCATCCGTGGGGTACTCCGCTCTTACGGGAGTCTTCAGGAGGGGTTTATGGCAGGGTATTCTCCTAAGGATGAGACCGTGTTGCCCGCCCTGGAGGATTTTGCGGCCCTCCTGAGCGCCGCCTTCGGCGGCGCCCGAAACAGTCTCCTGCCCAGACCCGCCCGGGGTAGTGCGTGCAAGAGGCTTCACCTTTACCTCCGCTGGATGGTCCGAAAAGACGGTGTGGATCCAGGGGGTTGGGAAGGAGTGGATCCTTCCAAGCTGATCATCCCCCTGGACACTCATATGCACCGGATTTGCAAGGGCCTGGGGCTTACGGCCCGCCGCTGCGCCGACAGGAAGACCGCCCTGGAATCGACCCGTGGCTTTCGTACGGTGGCGCCCCGGGACCCGGTACGTTACGATTTCGCCCTCACAAGGTTGGGAATCCGCAAGGATCAAGGTCTGGAGAAGATCCTGGGAGAGGGATTCCCCTGCCGGGCCGCGCCCGGGGGAGCGGAGACATGAGGGTTTTCGTGACCGGCGGCACAGGGTTCGTGGGCGGAGCGCTCAGCCGGGGGCTCCTGGAAGCCGGGCACGAGGTCACCGTTCTGACACGTGGGGGCAAGCTCGCGCACGAGGCGCCGCCGGGTGCCGCCATGATTCGGGGAGATCCGACCCTACAGGGGCCCTGGCAGGAGGAGATCCTGCGCCACGATGCGGTGATCAACCTGGCCGGGGCCTCCATTTTCAGACGGTGGACCCGGAAGGCCAAGGACCTGATTGTGGAAAGCCGGATTGGGACCACGAAGAACGTGGTATCGGCCCTGGCCGGATCGGGAGGCAAGAAGATCCTGATCAGCGCTTCGGCTGTGGGGTACTACGGGTTTCGGGGAGACGAAGACCTGAAAGAAGGTGATCGGCCCGGGGATGATTTTCTTGCCTCCGTGTGCCGTCGATGGGAGGCGGAGGCCGTCAAGGCACGGTCCTTCGGGATCCGGGTGGCGATCTGCAGGTTGGGGATCGTCCTGGCCGCCCGGGGCGGGGCGCTCGGGAAAATGATCCCCATCTTCAAAAAGGGATTGGGGAGTCCCCTCGGGTCCGGCCGACAATGGTTTTCCTGGGTCCACCGGGAAGACCTGGTGCGCATGGTCCTGTTCCTCCTGGAAGGGGAGGACCTCGAAGGGCCTTTCAACTGCACGGCCCCTGAACCGGTAAAGAACCGCGATTTTACCCGCGCCCTGGCGGAGGCGCTGGGAAGGTCGGCGTTTCTTCCGCCGGTACCGGGCCTTGTCCTGCGGTTGATCAAGGGAGAATTCGGCTCGGTCCTGCTGGAGGGCCAGCGCGTTCGGCCCTCCCGGTTCCTGGATGCGGGGTTCGAGTTCCGATTCCCCGCGATTCGTGATGCCCTTTACGATTTAATGGAACGGGAGAGATCTTAATGACGTCTCGTGGGTCGGGTGGATTCAAGGCCGAACCTGAAATTGACAGGGCGAGACCTTTGAAAGTGAAATGCTACCGCCTGTTTCTCTATATCACAGCGAGATCATGGCCTCCATTAAGGTTGTTGCTCTCAAGACCCTCAAATGCCCTGTGGGACTGAACTGGGTCTTTAGCAAGACAGAATGGATTGCTTTTTTTCTACGGATTTCAATTTGACCAATGTGAAAGACATGGGGTACTATGGCGTAAAGCGGAAAATTTAATCCGGCTTAAATTTAAAATAGATCAAACAGGGCACTAGTAGTAGCAAAAGCCAAACCTGCAGCGCATACGCTGGCATGAACCACATTTGCACTCCGTATGAAAACCTTGAGCAAGAAGGAGTTCGAGGTGCGCCGGGTGACACTCGTGGGCATTATTATGAGGCCCCCCGCGGCCCGTTCTCGCGCAGCAACTTCCACATCCTATGCATCCATTTGCCTGTTGATCTCGAATACTTCCCTTTTTTGAATAAGGTTGAATCCAATGGGTGACGGATGCTTGGAGAGATGGCTATGCAGTCTATGCGGGTACCTCTGCCCTTTCCAATCCTCTTGTCACCACCCTAGGCCGCCAAGAGATGATTTATGCTTTCCCATGTTTCAGGAGAAATAGTTGATATTGATAAGGGAAACAAGGTTTCATTCTGCTACTCCCATACTTGTCACTATCCATACGCTGGTAACCTCCCGGATCCTGAATTGCTGAATCTGTCCCTAGACAGCTCTAGCTCGAAAAGCTACGGGTACCACTGACGCGGATAGCCGGCTTGCCTTTTCATTCAGGTAATCCGGCTTTCTTGAGGAATGGTTAAAGTGAATTTACCTGTTTTCTTGTAATAAGGAGAAAAGAAGATGGTACCAAGCAAGCCAAGACGCCTGTTGGTTAAGATAATAATCATTCTGATAGGCTCTTTTACGATTAGTCTTGCAACGCCACCGCACGAAGCCGGCGCTGGAGAAGAATGGGCGGGCATAGGATATGGGACAACAATTACCTGTTGCCCAGATGAGGGGTGCGAAGAAGAGACAGTATTGGGAGGGGGCACTGGAACGGTAGAAGATGGCCTTGGAACTGGTGTTGCTTCCACAGACATGGGAGACTTAGAGATTTCAGGGCCATTTCCAATGAAAAGCGGTGCTGGCTTCACGGGATCTAAACACATTTCCTACGAAGATGAGTATGGAAGTGGTGAAGGAGATATCTATTGGGAAGGAGTAAGAACATCCTACTCGACAGCAAAAGGCACTTGGAGAACGGATGGCCATGGGTGTGATGACAGCGGTAACTGCTGCTACAGTGCGGGTCACGGAACCTTCGTTGCCTACCAGATATCTCCTGGTGACCGCAATAAAGGAGCGCCGATCCCTGAAGCCTCTGAAGCTGAACCCGTCAACATTATCAATGGTAACATGTATATTATTAAGACTGACCTAACTACCTTTTCTCCCGGGATACCATTTGTATTTACCCGTGCCTATAATAGCGTTGAGGAGGCTGACGGCCCCTTAGGAAGAGGTTGGACTCATAATTTCAATATCAGGATGTTTGTGCCTCAAGACGGGTACTCTCCTGCCATCATCAATGACAAAGACGGAAGGGTAATTATATTTGAACAGTCGGATTGTGGTGAGTTTGAACCAGTTGCGGGCGAAGTTTCCGCTCTGATCAAAAATGCCTCAGGTTATCTTTGGGAAAAGAAGGATAAGTCGTGCTATGCATTTGATGCTGAGGGAATTCTGCAGTGGGTCAGCGACAAAAACGAAAATAGGATCTCTCTATCGTATGACGGGAGCGGACGCCTGACCACTATAGCAGATACCGCTGGAAGGACATGTAAATTAACATACGATACATGTGGCCATATTACATCAATCTCTGATTCCACGGGTAGGATCGTGAGCTACCAGTATGACGCCAATGGAAACCTAGTACAGGTGACCGACCCAGTGGGTGTTATCACCAACTACGAATATGCCGACTTAAATGATCCCCATAATATCACAAAACAGATCATCGGTGGCACTTTTACCTACACCTATGGATATGACGAGCAGGACCGTTGCATCCAAGCGAGTGGCCCCTGCGGAGAAAACGGAGCAGGTTTTGAGTATCACCCAGAAGGTAGGTTCACTGTGATTACCGATTCCAGAGGCAACACAAGGATCAAGTATTACAATGCTGACGGAAAGGTTACGAGGATTGTTTATCCTGATGCAAGTGAAGAGGTGTTTACATGGGATGAAAGGCTGAACAAGATCTCCGAGACTCGACAAGATGGAAGCGTCTGGCAATATGAATACGATGGAAAGGGCAATCTTATAAAGGTAATTGGCCCTTTAGGCCATCAAAGAACCATGACCTACGATAGTAATGACAATCTTACTTCGCTTACAGACGAACGAGGACAAAAAACCGCCTATGCCTATGACACCAGCGGGAACCTTATCCAAGTTTCGGACCCTTACAACACCACAAGCGCCTTCAGTTATGACAGCAAGGGCCAGATTCTCACATTCACAGATTCCAGAGGGAATACCACAACTTATGCTTATGACACCCAGGGTAATCTTGTGAGCAGGACTGATCCCTTGGGGAATAAAATCATCTATCAGTATGATTCCCTTGGAAGAAGGATCTCGATAACCGATGCAAGGGGACATACCATAACCTACCGGTACGACGCATTAAACCGGGTCACAAAGATAACCGATGGGCTTGGAGGGATTATCAACACCACGCATACGCAAGCAGGCCTTGCAAGCCTTACAGACGCCAACAATAACACCACTCGTTTCCAGTATGATGTACTGAACCAGCTTACAGTAACTACCGATCCTCAGGGGAACACCAAGACGCTTACGTATGATCGAAATGGAAATCTTGCTTCCCGTATAGACTACAAGGGAACCAGTACTACATATGACTATGACAGCCTCGATCGCTTAACAGCGATTCAGTATCCTGATAATAGCCGGGTATCGTTCACTTATGATTCTGCGGGCCGGATGACTGGCATGACCGACAGCCTTGGGACATCTATCTATAGTTATGATTCCGTGGGGAGGCTCATCTCTTATACGAATGCCTATGGCCAGTCGGTAAGTTACGCTTATGATGAGACAGGCAACCTCTTAAGAATTACGTATCCGGGGAACAAAGTTGTGAGTTACACCTATGATGCTTTAAACCGTCTTACACAAGTAACAGACTGGGCAGACAGGCAGACCAAGTACACTTACAATCAGGAGGGAGACTTAATTCAGGTAACCCTCCCCAACGACACAAAGGCCCAATATACGTATGATGATTCGGGGAGGATGACCAGTCTTCGGAATCTCACCTCAAGCGATCTGGTGATAGCCATTTACAATTATACGTTGGACGAAAACGGCAATATCATAAGTGAAGAGAGGAATCAGCCTCTTGAGCCTACCTTTCAGTCAATGTCAGTGGCTTATAGATATGGGGTCGACAATCGTCTTTTGCATGCTGGTAATAATAACATCAGCTATGACAAAAATGGCAACCTGATTACCAAGGGTAACAATACGTACCAGTATGACTATGAGAACCGGTTAACCTCTATCACTAGTTCTCAAGGCAGCTGGGAGTATGGCTATGACGGAATGGGAAACCGAGTCATCGTGAGGCAGAATGGAGATGAGCATCGATTCTTGATAGATCCAAGGGGGATCACCAAGGTCTTGGCAGAATACGACGGGAGCAATACCCTCAAAGCATATTACATCTATGGATTGGGACTGCTTTACAAGGTGGATGGGATGGAGCATGCCTACTACTACCATTTCAATAATATAGGGAGCACAGTGGCTATGACCGATGATAGTGAAAAGCTTGTGAATAAGTATGCTTATACCCCCTTTGGCATGATAGCCGGGACGGAGGAGCTAGTATCAAATCATTTCAGATATGTAGGTAGATTTGGCGTGATGGATGATGGGGAAGATCTTGTTTACATGAGAGCACGGTATTACGATCCTGAGCTGGGAAGATTTATTACGAAGGACCCTATTGGGTTTGCAGGAGGTGTGAACTTGTATGCGTATAGCCTAAACAATCCTGTACGCTATGGAGACCCACAGGGTCTGATGAAACGGGAATTAATCCGCATTCTAAAGCTAGCGCGTGATGATTTGCTGGGTCTTATTCCAACCGTTTCTGCCTGGCGTTCTCTTCCTTCTATATACGGGGAAGAGAATCTTACATTGAGAAAACTGAAGGGAATCCAGGCCCTGTTAGGATTAATATTGAGTCCTGTACCGGAAAACCTAATAAATGAAGTGGCGGGGGTGAAGGAGATGTTTGGAGAGTGGGAAAGGGCTATAGAGAATTATCATGTAACAGGGAAGAGCGGAAAACAGTTTGAATCCGAGTGGCCATTAGGCAATTTTCCGCCGGGGTCAAGCTTAATGATAATGAATGACGGAACAATATTAATTGAAACCCCTTCTCGGTAGGATAGGAAAAAATGATTGGAAGGCAGGATAGTGCGTATGCACAAATAGATTCATAACACAAAGGAATTTCCAATTCTTAGCTTGACTTCGTAATTTTATTTGCGGCGATTGCCGCGAGTTTTTTTGGCGACATTCTTTTCTTGGCAGCGAGCATGAGACTCGATAGCCTTCTGCCTCTGCTTATGTCGCTGTTC